>CAXTCN010000234.1:0-6956 GCA_964242575.1 uncultured Acetobacteraceae bacterium
TCGACCAGCTGCTGGCCCTCGGCACCATGTAATCAGAACTGAATGGCCCTGGCATAGGACGACACGTAGCGTGGGGCTGACCGAGATGGGCGAAGCATTTCTGTCCCGGGCGGCACCGGCACTCGCCGAGTTGGACAGCGCAGCTTAGTCTGTGATCGACAGCCATGCGCGTCCTAGTGGCCTGCTCCGTGTGGCTGTCTCCTCCATTGCGGAGAGCGTGCTGTCGAGCGACATGCTAGTAGCGTTTAGCGATGCTTATCCTGAAGTGCGCCTGGACATTCTGGTGACGGACGAGGAACTCGATATCGTCACGCACGGCTTCGACGCAGGCGTCCGACTGGGCGAAGTAATTCAACAGTACATGATCGCCGTTCCTGTTTCCGGACCGCAGCGACAGATGGTCGTCGCCGCGCCATCCTATCTCGAACATTGTGGCAGATCTGCCCACCCTCGCGAATTGCCGGCACACCGCTGCATTGGATGGCGCCCTGCTCCCGGCGTGTCCCCCTATCGTTGGGAGTTCGGCGAGAACGGTGGTGAGTTCGACGTTGCCGTCGATCCGGAAGTCACCACGAACGACATGGCCTTGATGATTCGGATGGCATGCGCCGGGGCAAGGCTGACCTTCGGGATGGCGGACACTTTCCGTCCCTGGATCGACCGGCAGGACCTAGTTTCGGTTCTCGATGAATATTGCCCTGCCTTTCCCGGCTTCTTCCTCTTCTATCCGAGCCGGCAAAACCTCGCGCCTAAACTGCGCGCCCTCGTGGATCACGCACGAACGTGGCGGCAACGCGGTGGTGTCAAAACCGAACGGTTTTGACACCGGCGGAAGATCCGCTTCCGAGCGTTTCCGTCCATAAACGGGCAGCAGAAAACCACCATATTCTGCCATAGCTTGGGGCGAGACCAAGGCTCCCTCTGTAGCGCCCAAGGCCGCTAAGGATGGCTGTCCGTCATATGTGGACATCGGGTAATCGCGGCGGGGGCATAGGCCATCCATGATGCTGCGATCCGGGCGCTGTCGCCCGGCGGTTCGCATTATGGGAGGCTGCTTGATGGCCCGATTTGTTGGTTTGGACGTGTGGCAAAAGGTGACGTCGGTGTGCGTGGTTGACGAGACCGGCCGCAGGCTGTGGCGCGGCCAGTGCGCCACGGACCCGGCAGGGATCGAGCGTGTGGTGCGGGGCATGCGGGAGAGGGACGCCAGTCTCAACGCCGATCCTGGCGTCCTTGTAAGTCGGGGCTAGCAGCTGCGATTGGCCGTCGTGGTTGCCGCGGCGGTGATCCTGCAACGTCCTTGGGTCCTGGTGCTTGCGGGAGAGATGGGGACCCGCCGCAGTTGCTGCCTTCCGGCTGAACGGTATGCGGGGTGCCAGCGTGACTGGAAAGCCTGATTACAAGGATGGTCGATGGGAGGCAGGCCGGATAACAGAATAAGGAGACCTGCATGGACATCGTCGGCATCGATATCAGCGTCGAACCGAGAGGTTCGCCGGACAAAGCCAAGTTTGACGCAGCCTTGCTGCATGGTGAGCGCGTCAGGCACGCCGTCTTCTCCAACACGGAAGCAGGGTTCCAGCAACTGCTGGCCTGGCTGGCCAAGCATCAGCCTGATCCAGCCGTCCCTTTGCACGCCTGCATGGAGGCGACCGGCAACTGGGGACTGGAGCTTGCGGATTTTCTGCACGACCAAGGCATCCGGGTCAGCGTCGTCAACCCGGCGCGCATCAAGGCTTATGGCGAGAGCGAGCTCGCACGCAACAAGACCGACAAGCTCGACGCAGGCCTGACTGCGCGCTTCTGCCGCGCGCACGTTCCGCCGGCCTGGACACCGCCCCTGCCGCACCTGCGGGAGTTGCGCGAACTCGTCCGACGCTGCGACGCGCTCAAAGCCGCCCGCGTTCAGGAGCTTAACCGACAGAAGTCCAGCTTTGCTTCGCCTGCAGTCGCAAACTCCATCGTGGACCACATCACCTGCCTCGATGGGCAGATCGAGGCCGTCACGGTCGCTGCCCGTCAGTTGATCGCTGCTGATCCTGCGCTGGCCCGCAACCTCGCCCTCCTGCGCAGCGTCACCGGCTTTGGCGAGATTTCAGCCACGATACTGCTGGCCGAGCTGCCGAACATCGCAGAGTTCAGCCCCAAAGCCCTCGCGGCTTTCACCGGCCTTTCACCGCAAGAACACAGCTCCGGCACCTCCGTGCGCAGGCCCAGCAAGACAAGCCGCATGGGAAGCGAGCGCCTGCGCAGCACGCTATACATGTGCGCCCTCAGCGCCAAACGATCGAACAAGGCGCTGGCCGCCTTTGTCGAACGCATGACCGCCGCCGGCAAGCCACCCAAAGTCATTCTGGTCGCCGTTGCACGCAAGCTGCTTGTCCACGCCCATGCCGTCATTCGCACCCAGAAAGCATTCGACCCTTCCCCGAACGCCCCTTTTTCACTTGACCAGCAACACGGTATCTCTCCCGAGCGGTCTGCTGCCGAGCGCCCTTCATCCCAAGCGCCGGACCCGCGGCCAGCGGCGACCGAAACGCCGGCTTCGGCCAGGGAGCAGGATCAACCCTCAGCCGGACTCGCAAGCACCAGCGAGAAGGTGCGGGCCATACCCTCGCCCGGTGGGGGGAGAGCAGCAGGCTCCTGAAAGGGCATACGGTCAGGAGAAGGCGCAAGCAGCCGTGGCGCGTAGCGCGACGCCCGACGGCAGGCAGAAGTCCCAGAACACCATGACTTCCATCCTGGACAAGATGCGCGCGCCTGGCCCGAATGCGCCCCCACCCTGGGAAGCCCCGTCGCACAACATGGCAGGCCGCATCAGCCGCTTCGAGAAGATCCTTGCCGACGGTAGGACCGACCAGCTCATCGTGCGTCCGAGAAGTCTGGCCAGGCGCTCGTGCAGGCGCTGGAAACGTTCATGGCCGGGCCAGGCCAGGGCGTGCTCGCCAAGATCGAGGCCGCCGCCAGCACCGAAGTCGGCGGCATGCAAGCGGTGATGTCCGGCATGCAGCCGGGCGGAAAGTACGCCGCGCTGCGCTCCGAGTTCGACAACGCCCTGCAGCAGGACCGCGTGTTCGCAGCGGCCTACAGCCAGGTCGAGAGGACGGGCGCGTAGTACGGCAAGGACCGGCTCGCCCTCGGCGCCGACTACGCAGCGCGCAAGCTCGACGCCGCTCAACTCGACGCGCGGTTCGGTCAGGCCGACGCCTCCGTCGGCGAGGCCACCTCGAAGATCCCCGGCCGCACGCCGGGCAAGACAGTGATGGACGAGCTGGGCGAAAAGCCGTCCGAGGTGTTCAACAAGGCCATTGAGCGTGTGAAGCGGATGTTCGGCCGCGACGCGGAGGCGGGGCCGCGCGCATCGTCCTCGCCAGGCATGCGGCCCTGACCGGGCCGCTTCCGTTCCGCCATGCCTGGTTCGCAACACGGCGTCGCATCCTCGAGAGGCCTTGAACCCCTGAGGATGCAATGCGCCGCTTCTGGTCTCCCCTGCTCGTCCTAGCCCTGGTCGGCGCCGCCGGCATCGGTGCCGCCAGCACCGTGATCGGCAAGATGGTCGGCCAGCTCACCGGCTACATCATGGCCATCGCCGCGGCGTTCATGGACTACGCGACCGTCATCCAGATCCGCCGTGCCGCCGAGACTGGTCGCGTGCTCAGCAGCAGCACCTCGTCCTGGGCGCCGGTCCGCCTCGTGTTCGCGCTGGCCATGATGTTCCCCCTCGCCTCGGGGTTCAGCGTCGGCCAGGCCGCGGTCGTGCAGGTGTCCATGTGGGGCATCGGCATGGGCTGGGCGCTTTACGAGAACGCCATCAAGGCGATTGGCCCCGATGCCGTGCCCATCGCCCAACCCATGATCCCCGGCACCAAGACAATCGTCAGCGGGCTGATGCAGAACGAGCTGTGTCGTGCTCTCATCAACCAGGCATCCGGCAACCCCAATCTGGTGTCGGCGCCGCAGCCGGTGCGCAGTTCGATAGGTGGCAGCAGCAACATGAGCGGCGCCTACGTTACCTGGGCGTACTCCATGAGCAACGGCAACGACGTCGGCTCGCCGGTGTGCGGCACCGTCACCCTCCGGCAGCCCGATCCGAACGCCACCAACTACGCCGGCGTTTCCGTGGACATGGCCGCCGCCCAGCAGGCGGCGCTGACCAGCGTGCTCGAGGGGAGCATCCGCCCGGACGCGGAAAACGTGGCGCAACAGCTCTGGTCCACGCGCCAGGCCAGCTCGCTCAACCAGCTCATGTCCACCATGGTAGGTGCGACGTCGAGCTACACCACCCAGCTCACCCAGACGGCGACGGACTTCATGAGCAGCCTGCGCGCCGGCCTGTCCACCTCGGACGCGGCCCGCGGCGGCGAGCTTGGGCTGGCGGCGAACCAGGACAAGCTGTCCGCCCTGGGCTGGACCGGGGCAGGGGCCTACTACGTCGAGATCGCGAGGCTGAACGGCCAGACGCTCTCGCTGCTGTCGGCCGTGCCGGTCGTGAACACGCCGAGCTACCAAGGCCTCGGCCCCAGCCTGTCCAGCGATCTCGCGCCGCTCGTGCAGGCGGTGCTCACGTTCCAGGCCAAGTTGAACACCTATGTGCAGACCGCGGACGGGCTGGACGCCCCGGGCGGCAACTCCGAGCTGTTCAGCGGCGCGACCCCGGGCGAGGACGGCGCCAGCACCATCGAGCAGGTCGTCCGCAAGCTGCGCATCACCGAGCGGGTGCTGAACGGCATGGTCACGGCCATGTCGCCCACCACCGGCCGGGGTTGGACCGATCCCTTCGCGGCCCTCATCAACCTCGGGCAGTGGCTCGTGTTGGTCTCGATCTCCGCGCTCGGCATGGCCGCGGTGCTCGCCTCGACCACGGCGACCGCGGGCGCGGTCGCCTGGAACGTGCTGACCTTCAACTTCGCCGGCGCCGGCGCGGCCATCTCCGGCCACCTCGTGATGAGCTTCCTCGGCACGCCCATCTTCTACGGGCTGATGTGCATGCTCGTGCCGGGGCTGCTGATCGCCTACGTGCTGCCGATGATCCCGTTCGCCATGTGGATCGCAGGGATCGCGGGCTGGCTCATCCTGGTGTGCGAGGCGGTGATCGCGGTGCCGTTGTGGATGTTCGCGCACCTCACCTTCCAGGGCGACGGCCTGCACGGGCGGGGGATGGAAGGGTATTCCTTGCTCTTCAACATCCTGTTCCGGCCGGTGCTGATGCTGTTCGGGCTGTTCCTGGCTACTTCGTGTTCAGCGCCATGTCGTGGCTGATGCTGCAGGGCTTCGGCATCGCTGCGGGCTTCGCCCTGTCCAAGGGCTGGCTCGTGACCAACCTGCTGGGCGTCATCGTGCTGCTATGCATGTTCATGCTGATGCACATCACGTTGGCACTGGTGGCCTTCCGGCTCATCAGCGTGGTGCCGCACCAAGTGGTCAAGCTGATCGGCTTCCAGCCCGCGAACCGGGTGGACATCGAGCGCTTCAGCCAGGATGCCGGCATGGTGGGCATGGGTGCAACCATGCGTGCCATTGATGGAGCCGGGCGCACGATGCTCTCCGCCGCCAGCGAGGGTGGAGCCGCTAGAGGTCGGCCGGCAAACGGAACTAGCGGCGACCCAGGAGGCGGTGCTAATGATGCCCCCAAGCGCTTAGGCCATGATACGACCTTGGCGGCTCAGTCCAGCGTCACGCCACCTTCGACTGAGGAGGGATAGTTGTCCGACCACCCAGGGACAAGCTTTGCACTCGGATATCTTGCAGCGGGCTCCGCTACGGAGCTTGCTCGGGAGGGTGCCCTCAGCCTAACTCGGGCACTGCGGCCCCGCGCCCCCAGTTCCACAGTTGACGTGAACGCGGTCCTCCAGGCAGCCCAGGAAGCGGACGAGTACGTCCAGAAGCTGGAGCGCTACGTCGAAGATTTGCAGCGAGAGGTCAGGGAACTGCGGGCGCACTCGGCGAAGGTCGAGAGCGACCGCGACAAGATGTATGCCTGGGCAGACTGGGCAGAAGCAGAGCTGAGGCGGCGCACCAAAGCCGAGTAGCCGCGTTCGCAACGCCACCCTGCATGGTGTCTCCGGGGCAACCCTGGAGAGACATTATGAAACCTGCACTCCTCGTCGCATTCGGAGCATCGCTGGTTGGCCTTGCCGGCTGCGGCAACGGCGGCAACCTGAAAGCGGTGGCCGACTACCACGTCCCGTCGCCCCCGCCCGTCATCCATCCGTACTACAATCCGTACGCGGCCTACGGCGAGGCGCGCGCGACCTGGCGGCTGCCGGTCTATGGCCGCGACGACACGATCCAGAAGCCGGCCGAGCCGGCGATGCAGTGGGACCGGCCGAACTACGAGGGGGCGAGCTGGGCGACCGGTGCCGCTCGCTCACCCTTCAGCGGGCCGCCTGGGACGTTCTGAACTGGGGCAACCGGGGGGTGGACGCGCAGCGCAAGCTCTGCCCGTGCCTTGGCGTCCTCGAACGTAGGCGCCGACCCGCACATCGTCCGGCTCCGGTTCCCAGCCGAGGCAATAGCTCACCTTTGGTAGGAACAAGGGCTTGCCTGCCAGGAACGCCTGGCCCATCTCGACCACGAGCAGGCGGAAGCCGTTGAACCGAGCGGTGGCGCTCCGCTTTGGCTCGCCGTCGGCGTCGGATGTCTCCATTGCCCAGCGCAGCACCGGTGCCGGGCCATGCACGGCGCCCGGTTCCGTCGCAGGCTACTCGCGCAGGAAGCGTAGGCCCTGCAAGAAGCCGCAGCCGGGGCAGTCGTCAGGCCGCTGCTCCGTCACGACGGCCACCAGGTCTCGCGCGTGTGCAGGAACTCACGCGCCGTGCCCAGCCGCCGCGTGCGCGCCTGCCAGTTGACTAGGGCGTTGTGGAAGGCCGACAGGAAGAACGCCGCGCACAGCGCCAGCAGGCCTAGTACCTCTGCACAGAGGTTTTGAAGGGTTGGAGATGGGCCACGCCTATTGT
>CAXTCN010000235.1:0-6924 GCA_964242575.1 uncultured Acetobacteraceae bacterium
GTCGTCGGCGTCCTCCGGGGCGCCGCGAATGGCGACTGGCAAGCCCTGGTCATCCTCTCGGTGTGCTCCGTGCTGCTGTGGTGGCATTCGCTGCTGGATGCCGTGCGGGACTTGCGGGAAGCGGCATACCAGGTTGGGCTGTTCGTCGAATGGGCATGGGGCAGGCTATTCCGGTAGCTGCCACCCGGCCCGCGGCGCGGGGTGCGCCCGATGGCACGCGGCAAGCGTCTCGACCCATGCGGCAACGTCGGCCGGCACGGGCGAACGCCCGCCGGTCCAGCGCCGCACCGTCGTTTGCAGGCGCCCCGTCCGCCGCGCCAGCTCGCGCTCCGGCCAGCCGATCACGGTTAGGCAGACAAGCAAACGGTGTGGTGACATGGGTGCTACCGCTGCGTTAGCCTCCGCATCGGCCTTGCTGCTCTTGATCCGGGAGGTCGGTTCCATGTGTTCAAAATGAACACAGGCCGCTGTCGTCCCTGCGCTGTCGGAAAACGCCAGGGGCTGGGTCGCAACCTGCCCGGTCCCGCCTTCCAGGTACTCGATCAGGTCCGTCTGCTCGGGTTTGCCCATGTCGGCCCGCACCCACGCACTCCGGCAATGCCACCGGAATTGATACCGGATTATTTTACAGGCTTAATGCCCTAAGACTGTAATACCGAATTAGCGGCGTCTACGTCGCTGTGGAACCAGGTCCTTCGGCTTGATCTCAAGGCCAATTTTGGTCAGCGCGTGCAGGATCATGGTCTTGAATACGTGTTCGGGATGGCCCCGCAACCACGTCGTGATCTGCTCGTCCACGTAGTCCGGGAAATCGAGGCTGGTGGAGAACCGCTTGCGGGGAGCCGCCTGGGCGGCGTCCGGCACAGCGGCCACGGGCGTCGGCTTCGCATCGGGCAAGCTGCGCGGCTCGGTCCCGGTCACTGCGCCTGCCGCGCTTCCCTTCGGCGCCAAGACGCCAGCAAACTCCTCGGGACCGAAGCGGTTCTCTTTGCGGCGCGGGGCCGCTGCGGGTGTTCTAGACATGCTGCTTGGCCTTCTTCATGCGGTGCAAGAGGCCGGTGGCGCTGCCCACGGCCTCCCAAAGCTGGCGGATTTCCTCTGCGCCGCGCCCCTTCGGCTCGGCTTCCAGGATGGTTCCGCCGCGGTTCATGCTGGTGGCGATGCCGGTGCGGTCGCCCACAATCGCCGCCACGGTGCCGAACGAGCTGAGGACGCGGGCGCCATCGGCCGCTACGTGCGTGCCGGCCTTCACCATCGTCAGTGCAAAGGCGAACGGCTTATCCAACTCGCGCACGAGGCTGACCGTGCTGCCTAAGGCTTCCAGGTCAAGCATGTTCGGCTTGGTGGGCACCACCACGTAGTCCGCACGCCGAACAACCGCCTGGATCGCGCCAGTGACGGCAGGCGGGGTGTCTATCACCAGCAGCCGTAACCCTTTCTCCCCCAGCCGCTCAAGCGTCGCGTCCAGCTCATCCACGCCGCCGCGGGCATAGTAGGGCGTCTCGGCTTCGCGCCGGTCCCACCAGCGGGCCAGGCTCTGCTGCGGGTCGGTGTCATACACCGCGACGGCGCCGATGCCGGCAGCGTCGGCCGCCACGGCAAGGTGGGCAGCAAGGGTGGTCTTACCCACACCGCCTTTCTGCGACGCAAGCACGATCACGGTGGGCTTCTTCATGGGCAACCTCCGTCACACTGCCAGCACGCCGACTACTCGCTATACACGGAATATGTTATACGGTATTACGGCAGGTGTCGTCCAGTCTTGTCCGTCATTTGCCGTCTTGCCGAACCACGGCCCGGCAGGCACGCCACGTTACGCCGGCTGTTAGTGGTGTAGCTACTCGGCTGATGCCCAGCTACCGATTAGTGGGCCGGGACTTAATCTGCCCCGACCCGCGTGAAGCGTCCCATGCCGCCCGCACCCATGAAGCGGTTGACCTGGTTGCGGGCTAGGCGCTCCCACATATCCACGTCAGCGACGGCGTCGCGGGCGGCGACGTAGCCGGACCCGTCGAAGTTGGTCCGTATCCCAAGCAGCACGACAGGCACGTCTCGCGCCTCCATGCGATCCAGCACGCGACCCAAAGGCCAGGAAAGGTGCGCCGAATGCAGAACACGGAATCGGCGCAGAAGTGGACAGGCCGGGCGCTTGGTTGCGGCATCCACTCCAGTGCCGCCGGGAGAACGCCTCGGCTGCCTTCGATGCCGGGATTGCTCTCCACGGCCGTCGCGCCGTCCGGAAGCAGCCGATGCTTCACACCGGTCTTCATAGCGATCATGCCGTCGAACCGGCCGCCCGCAAACTACCCGGCGATGCCCTCCACCAGCTTGCAGGTGGAGCCGTCCATCCAGGGCACGTCAATGGAGGCGCTGTCCGAGTAAGCCTTGGAGCGAACCAAGAAGCGGGTGTCTGGGAAGCAGCGCTTGAGTGCAACCCTGATTAGCTTCGTTGCGTCTGCCGCCGAGAGACAATCCACCGCCGTCGCTATTGCCTACTAACACGTAGCCGAGATGGCTACGTGCCGTGATACCGTATAACCGTGAGATTTATACGGCACTAAGGCAATTCTAGTAGTCGCTATCTGATGGCAGGATGGCAAGAGGTCGCCGGCGCCCGCATGGCCCGGCTCGACGATTGCTGCAAAGGTCAAAAACCCTTTGCTATTTGGTGTCTTATGTGTTACCAATTTTCATGGCGGACGTTCGGGTTTACCAGCGCAAGGACGGCACCCGGCCCTTCGATGAACGGTTCGCCGCCTTGCAGGATGACAGGGCGGCGGCGCGGATCACCACGGCGCTCGTCAAGCTGGAGCGCGGCCTGCGGCCGGACGTGCGGGCGGTCGGGGAGGGGGTCCAAGAGGCCAAGATTGATTACGGACCGGGCTACCGGGTGTACTTCGGCCTGGACGGCACCAGCCTCATTATCCTGCTGCTGTGCGGGGACAAGAGGACGCAGGCCGGTGACATCCGGCTCGCCCAAGCACTGTGGGCGGAATACCGCCAAAGGAAGGTCCTGCGGCCGCCGGGTCCGGGACCGCTGCTCAAGCCATAAGGGGATGACGATGCCGCTGACACGTAGCTTCCGGGAAACCGTCGCCGACCGGGCCAAGGCCAGCCCCGGGTTCCGCGCCGCGCTCGTCGAGGAGGCCATGCAGGCCCTTGCCGATGGTGACATGGAAACGGCCCGCACGCTGCTGCGCGACGTGGCCAACGCGACGATCGGCTTCCAGGCCCTCGCCCGGGAGACGGGCATCCCCGAGAAGAGCCTGATGCGGATGCTCGGCCCAACCGGCAACCCAAGCCTGCTCAACCTCGGCAGCATCGTGCGCGCGCTCAACAAGCACGTCGGCGTCCGCATCACGGCACGGGCTGAGCTGGCTGACGCAGCAGCCACCTAAGCCGCTCGGCGTCACGGCCGCGGCGGCTGCTGCCCGGCAAGGTCACGTGGCGCCCGCCGCGGCCGGTGCCATGCGGTCAACGCCGTGGTCGTCGCCCGCCAGGTTCAGCAACGCGATCCGCTCCGCTGAATGCCGGAACGCTTCGACCTCCCCGCGGCCTATCCAAGCAGCGCCTTGGCCGTGTGCCATCTGTGGACCGCATCACCGCCGCCAGGCGCTGGGGCGACCGTCCGCTTGATGGTGTGGCATGTCTGGCCCACCATCAACGTTCTTGTATTGTTCTACATGGCAGTCCAACATTCGCGCGCCCGCTCGGAGTGCCGATGCACCCGCCGCCCTTTCGCCTGGACCACCGCTTGTCGAACTGGCCAGCCTGCTGCCTGGAAGTGCGGTGCCCCTGCTCGCCTCGGGTCACGGTCTTGCCGGTCCGGCTGCTGCTGGACCGGCATGGGGACGGCCGGTTCGCGGCGGTGCTGGCCCGCCTGACATGCTCGGCCTGCAAGGGCCGGCCAGCGCCGGTCTACCTCGTCGCCGGGTACCACCGGACGTTTCAGCATGGGCCAGCGCCGGACTGGGCGCTGGAACTGGTGCCGGTGCGGGTGTCCTGACGGGGATGCTGCCCGGGTCTCTATGTCAGTTGACGGCATAGGGCACCTACGTCATCCCTCGTCCGGAATCAAAGGCCACGCTGATTCTCCAGCGCAAGCGCCGCTTTGATGACGGCGCGATCCTGGAGCTAAGGCTGTGGCAAGTGCCTGCATCGGTTCCTGGCTTCACGCACCTGCTCAAGCATTCTTTGCTCTACGGGAACGGCGGTCCTGGCATGGTGTGAGTCAACACCGGCAAAGGCCTACCATTGCCAGGGCGACCGCTACTATGGGCTGACGAAGCGGGGCGAGTACATGACGGAAGCTGCCGCCAAGGCGGCCGGGGCACACCATGGCGGGAAAGCCTGCTCCTGACGGTATCACGGCGTCACGCCGGCGCCTGCGCGCTGGTGACGGGGTGATGCCGCCGGTCCGGCAAACCGCAACCCTGGGCAAGCCGCAACCCGTAAGCGGCCTGGACGACGCGGAGCGGGCGCTGCTCGGAGAAGCGTTGCGCGCGTTGCGCCGCCAACGCGGGGCGGCCTGGAACGCAGCGTGCGACGCGGCGGAAGCGCAGGGCAGGCGGCTGCCCTCGCCACGCGCTTTCGGCATCGAGGAGATCCGGCGGTTGGCCCGGCGGCTCGGCGTCGGAGGCACGCACTGGACGGAAGAGTAAGCCCGGCGGCACCGGCTCAAGCCGGGTTCAGCACCAGCCTGTCATGCAGGAGGTCAAGATGGCCGGTGTTGGCCCGGCACACCCAACGGAGCATCGTGCCGGGCGGCTCGGGGCGGCGCGCGAACTGCGACACCGCGCCCTCGTATTGCGCGTCGTTGGTCGTCGAGGCCCGGATGCGGGCCATGTTGGCCTTAAGCCCGGCCAGGCTGCCAGCGCCCATGTCCGAGCGGAACGCCGTCGTGCTGCGGTCGGAGCTGGGCGCGAAGAAGAAGTAGTCGCCGGTGCGGACCATGGTGTCCAGGATGGCGCGCGCCACGGGGTCGCTGGGGTTGATCAGGGCGTGAAAGGTCCCGAACCCGTAGAACTCGAACCCGAAATGGACCACCTCCCAGCTGCTCGTGCCCAGCAAAGCGTGGCCGAACCGGAACCCCTTGGCCGTGACGCCGCTCGGGATGGGCTGCCCCGGACGCAGCGCGACCAGCGCGCATGGCTTGCCCTCCACCTCGACCAGGCCCAGCGCGAAGCAGGGCGGGTCGGCGGCGATGAACTCCGCCATGAAGGACCGGTTTACGGCTAGGGTGGGCAGCAACGGGCCAGCCTGGTGCATGGGGTTACGGGATTGGTCCTGGGTTGGGCCGCCCGCCACGGGATAGGCTGTTGTGGGGAGGCGGGAAGAAGGGCAGGTTCGTCGCCGGGCAATGGCATGGCAGCCGTTCCTGGACAAGTTGCGGCACGGCCGGAAGCCGCTGCGCCTAACCCGCCGGCCCCCGGCGGCGCTCCGCCACCAGGTCCTCAGGGTCGATCTGCAAGCCGAGCTTCTGGAAGCCGGCCATGACCATGTGCCGCACCCGCTGTTCGGGGTGGGCGTCGAGGTAGGTCCGCACCTGGTCCCACACGTAGTTCGGCAGCTCGATGCTCGTTCCCCGCAGCTTGCGGCGGTCGGGGATGGCGTCGTCCGGGGCAGGGGAGGGAGGTTTGCGGTTCGGCATGGGTCGGGGTCCCGCGTGAGGTGGACCCCGCACTAGCATATACTTGCGCCCGGCACACGCCCCGGCGTGCCTCACGCCACCCATCGCCCGCGGTGCAGCGTCCGCAAGCCCTGGCCCGCGGACTGCTTGATGCCCAGGATGCGGCCATTGCGTGGCACGGCGTGCCGGGCATACGCCCTGGCGACCTGCGGGGACGGGGCCTGGATGGCGGTCGTGAAGGCGAACAACTGGCTGCCGGCCTGCTGCCAATAAACGAGGAACCGGGACGGGGCAGGGGAGGGGGATGGGTCATGGGTCGCGTGCATGGGATGCCTCGACGGAAGGGCAGGGAAGGGGCGGGGCCGCAGCCCCGCTTTGCGCATCAGGGTCAGGCGGCGGCCTTGATCTGCGCCATGCGCTCGGACAGCAGCCACAACGCCTTGTTGATCTTCACGTCAGCGTCGATACCCCGGACCTCGCGGGTGGTGGTGCGGCGGGGCCGGTTGTTGGCGTCCCGGCCCCAAGTGGACAGCCCGCCGCGGATGACGTTCTCCTGGATGCGGTTCGCGGTGCGCCACAAGTCGTTGCCGGCGTCGGCATGACGCCGCTCGGTCAGGAGCTGGGCGGGCTTGATGGGCGTGGCGACCTCGCCTTCGCTGTCGCCGAACCGGACCGTATGCGCCGCCTCGGCAATCGCCATCTGCTCATCACGGGACAGGGTGACGCCTGCCCAGTTGTCCGCCGCCTCAAGCGCCTTCCGGCTCTCGGTCAGCACGGTGTAGGACCCCTCGATGACCTGGCTGGTCACGTCGCCCTTGTGAGGGATGCTGACGTTGGCGAACTCGCGGTCGGACACGACCATGCCATTCAGGCACACCAGGCGGAACAAACCCGCCATGATCTTGTATGCGCTGGTGCCGTCGTGGCTGTTCACCAGGATGACCTCCGGGTGCACGTCGCCGACCTGGCGCATGGCGGTCCGCTGCCCCTCGTAGCGGAAGCGGATCAGGTGCTTGGTGAAGTCGGCCTTGCCCGGGACCCGGCTGTTGCCCTGTTTGGCGAACATCGGGACGAAGCCGTTGCTGCGGAGGCCGTCGATGACCTCGCTGGTGGGGATGTAGGCGTAACGCTCGCTGCGGCTCTCGTGCTTCTCCGCGGCGAAGGCGGACGGGGCTGCGCGCATGATCTGCTCGTTGGTCAGCGGCTCGGTGCCGGCGCGGCTTGCGGTGCGGATGAAGCGGGACGGGCGGGAGATGAAGGACATTCGGTTGGGTCTCTCTGTCTCGGGCGGTGCG
>CAXTCN010000236.1:0-6918 GCA_964242575.1 uncultured Acetobacteraceae bacterium
GGGTCCTACACGCCGCATGAGATCGCAACGACAGCACGGAAAGTGCGCAAGAGCCAGAATGCAGGCGGCACTGACAGCTCAAGCGCCTGGGCGCCTACCCCCAGCAGAACGGCCTCGCGCTGGCGCTGCGGGAGATCGGGCGTATCGAGAGAACCTTGCACGCTCTGGACTGGCTGGAGCTGCCCGCGCTCCGCAGGCAGGCCACGGCAGAGCTGAACAAAGGCGAGAGCCACAACGCGCTGTGCCGCGCCGTCTGCTTCCATCGCCTCGGGCGGCTGCACGACCGCACGGCCCAGGCTCAGCAACATCGCGTCAGCGGCCTCGCCCTGGTTACGGCGGCGATCACGCTGTGGAATACCGTCTATCTTGGCCGCGCGCTGGACGCCGCGCGTCGCCGTGGCGACCTGATCCCGGACGCGCTGCTCGCCCACCTCGCACCGCTCGGCTGGCAGCACATCAACCTCACCGGCGACTATCTCTGGGGCGCCGACGCCAGCCTCGGCCCGGACGGATTCAGGCCATTGCGAAAAGTCGTGCCGCCTCTCGCTCAGGTCGCATAGCGTTCATGATCCGTTCTGCTAAACGTGAATCCAGCACCCGCCTTATGGCGTACCCCCGGCTCGGCCTGATGGACGGGCTGTTTGCGGAATGGACCCCGGCCGAGCTGGAAGCCTGTCGCCAGCGCGTCGCCGTTGAGGCACCCTACGAACTGCGCCGCCATCCCGAGGCCACCCGCCATGCCTGGCTCGCGGCCTATGCCCACCTCCGCGGACGCGCGGTCACCGACACGCTTGTCGATCTGCTGATCGAGGTGGTCCACCACATCGGCGCCCGTGCCGAGAGCCGGGTGGAGAAGGAATTGCTGGAGGACCTCAAGCGCGTCACTGGCAAGCAGGCCATCCTTTACCGGATCGCCGACGTGGCCGTTAAGCGTCCGGATGGCACGGTGCGCGAGGTGCTCTACCCCGCGGTGAGCGAGCAAACGTTCAAGGACCTGCTGCGCGAGGCCAAGGCAACCGGGCCGACATATCGGACCACCCTGCGCGCCACCATCCGCAGCTCCTACCGCGGCCACTACCGCCGCGCCGTGCTGGACCTGTTAGCGACGCTCGACTTCCGCTCCAACAACGACGCGCACCGTCCCGTGATCCAGGCGCTGAACCTGGTTCGCCGCTATGCCCAGACCAAGCTTCAAGCCTATCCCGTGGACGAGGCCGTGCCGATAGAGGGCGTGGTCCGGCCACTCTGGCGCGACGCCGTGGTGGACCGCGACCCGCGCGGGCGGGAGCGGGTGAACCGCATCACCTATGAAATTTGCGCCCTGGAGGCGCTCCGAGACCAGCTCCGCTGCAAAGAGGTGTGGGTGGCGGGAGCCGACCGCTACAGGAACCCCGATGACGACGTGCCCGCCGACTTCGCGGCCCGGCGCGACGAGCATTATGCCGCCCTCGAACTGCCGCGCGACGCAGGCGCGTTCATCGCCCGCCTGCAAGACGAGATGCGCACCGCCCTATCCTGCTTCGACGCTGGCCTGCTGCGCAACGCGGATGTCCGCGTCACCGGCAAGGGCGGCGGCTGGATCCGCCTCACGCCGCTGCAGCCCAAACCGCCGCCGGCCAACGTCGAACCAAGAGGTTCGCCGGACATCGAGGCGCTCAAGGCCGCTGTCGCCGCCGAATGGCCGATGACGGGCTTGTTGGACATGGTCAAGGAAGCCGACCTGCGGCTCGGCTTCACCGACCGGCTCCGCAGACCTACGGCCTATGAGGCGCTCGACCGCGCCGTGCTGCGCCCGCGCCTGCTGCTGTGCCTGAACGGCCTTGGCACCAACGCCGGCCTCAAGCGCATGGCCTCCGTCCAGCACGGGGCCAGCTACCGGGACCTGCTCTACGTCCGGCGCCGCTACATCACGGCCGAGCAGCTGCGCGAGGGCATCGCGGAGGTGACGAACGCCACCCTGCGCGTGCGCGACCCCCTGATCTGGGGCGAGGGCACCAACGCTTGCGCGTCCGACAGCAAGCACTTCGGGGCCTGGGACCAGAACCTGACCACGCAGTGGCACGTGCGCTACGGCGGGCGCGGGGTGATGATCTACTGGCACGTCGAACGCAAGTCGCTGGGCATCCATTCGCAGCTGAAGTCGCCCTCCTCGTCCGAGGTGGCCAGCATGATCCAGGGCGTGCTGCGCCACTGCACCGAGCTGGAGGTGGACCGGCAATACGTGGACAGCCACGGGCAGAGCATCGTTGCCTTCGCGTTCACGAAGCTCCTGGGCTTCCAGCTCCTGCCGCGGCTCAAGCGCATCGGCAAGCAGCGCCTGTACCGGCCCGATGCCGGCCAGCCCGGCGCTTACCCCAACCTAGCGGCAATCCTCACGCGCCCGATCGACTGGGGGCTGATCCGGCAGCAGTATGACGAGATGGTCAAGTACGCCACCGCGCTCCGGCTGGGCACGGCGGAGGCCGAAGCCATCCTGCGCCGTTTTACCCGCGAGAACACCCAGCACCCGACCTACAAGGCGCTGATGGAGCTTGGGAAAGCGGTCAAGACGGTGTTCCTCGCCCGCTACCTGCACGACCGCTCGCTCAGGGCCGAGATCAACGACGGGCTGAACGTCATCGAGCAGTGGAACTCAGCCAACGACTTCATCTTCTTTGCCCGCCGCGGCGAGGTGTCCAGCAACCGGCGCGAAGACCAGGAGGCGAGCATGCTCAGCCTCCACCTGCTCCAGAACTGCATGGTCTACGTCAACACGCTCATGATCCAACAGGTGCTCGCCAGGCCTGAATGGAAAGGGCGGCTGACGGCGCGCGACCTGCACGCACTCACTCCGCTGTTCTGGACGCACGTGAACCCTTACGGGCGCTTTGACCTCGACATGCGCAATCGCATCACAGCCCTCGCCTGACCCGAAATGGCCCCTGGTGACAGCGGTGTTGGTTCAGGGCCCATGGGTGCGGATCCGGCGAGTTTCAGGCCGGAGGATGAATGATTTCGGAGGTGCATTCTAGGGCTGGGGCAGTGCGAGGACGTCAGGAAATGGCAGCGTTCGTGAGCGGGCAGACGTATCCGTTTTGGTAGCTCACAAAGCTACATCCGATGCGCAGCGGCCCAGGCAGCGTTCTTCAGATCCAGCACATATAGCTAGATCTCGTACAAGTGGCGCCGTTCAGAGAGCGGACGGTTGCGGGATAGCCAAGTCAAAACAACGACATTCATTTGAGTTCCGGCATAGCGTTGTCTGCATGACAGGTCTGATCAGGTGACTCTTAGTAGGCAAATTGGGAACGTCGCCGACGGTTTGCCACACTTACCGGGTCAGCGCCTGCATCCCGCGCTCGATATGGTCGGTCAGGCGGTCGAAGTGGGCCAGCATGGTTTCGCTTAGCTCGGCGATAGCTTCCTGGCCAGTGCGAGACGACGCCTGCGCCAAGGCGTCCTGAAACAGGCCCCAGCAGCGCATGGCGTGCTGCAGTTCGCCCATGATGGCCGAGTTGGTCAGAGGGAGGGCGTGCAGGTAGTCCAGCCCGGCCACCAGCTCCGTCTGCACGGACGCTGCCGTGTCCGTCGTGCCACCCGGCAGCAGCGCGCCCAGCAGCGCCGCCTTGGCCAGCCGTTGCGACAGCATCCGCTGGCGGCCCGACACGTTGATCACATGCAGCGCCGCCGCGAACCCGGCGATCTCCAGGTTGGTGGTCAGCCGCTCCGCCTCTACCAGCACTTCCTCAGCTAGGGCGTCTACTTCGGGCAGGCGTGCGGCAACGGCAGGCGCCTCCAGCGCGGTGCGCAGCCGGGACCAGGGTGCCACCACCGCATCCAGCAGGTCCCCGAACGTGGCCTTGGACAGGCTGCGCCGCAGGATGGCCAGGTTGTTGTCCACATGGCCAAGCGAATCTGCGAACAACCCGCGCGTTTCATCGGCTGACACGCCGACGCACAGGAGGGCATACAGCTTGACCAGGCGCTGCGACAGCATACGCAGCTGGCCCGCCCGGTTGATGGCTTCGGCGTAGCGGGCACTCTCGATCACCTGCTGGGCGACCTGGCCGATGCGCTGCTTGGTATCCATCGCGGCATTGCGCAGAGCGCGGTAGGCCTCGTCCTCGCGCAGCTGCCGCGCACCCATCAGGATGCCCTTGGCGCGGTCCACAAGCTTGCGCTCCTCAAACTTCTGGCTGAGGCCCGCCAGCTCCTCGCGCACAAGCTGCTCCTGCCGAAACCGGGCCTGGGCCAGGTGGATGACGGAGCGCAGGCGGTTCAGGCTGTAGCCGTTGACCACGTAGGCATGGACGCCCGAGCGGGTGGCCTGCGCGATCTTCTCAGCGTCCGGGTCGGTCGTGAACACGATGACGGGACACGGCGCATGGGCCGCCAGCGTCGAAATGCCCTCAAACAAGACAGGACCGGGGTTCTCATCGAAGAGCACGCAGAGGTCTGGCGTCTGTCTCAGCACTGCTTGCACTAAATTTGTGCGGTGCGGCATCTCTGTAACGCCAATGCCCACGGAGATCAGGTCGACCGCCAGCGTCGGTGCGGCTGGGGCGTTACTGGATGAGACGAGTGCAGTGATCATCCGCGCTGGGCGCAGTAGGCTGTGGGGGGCGTGGGCTGCTGCATGGCGTTGAAACGTGCAAGCGCCAGGCCAGCGCTCAGCGTGTGGCACGCCAGGTGCATAGGCTTGCGCGGGACACAATGGCGTGTCCAGACCACCGCCACGCACTGCGCGTCGTGCCCACGATGAAGTGGGCAGCTTGTGCCTCCCGCCCCGGCCATGCCGGGGCTTCCTGGAGGTCATCATGACCGAGACCGTCACCCTCGAAGCCAACAACGACTTGTTGGTCCGCAACAACGCCCTGCTGCAATCCAACGCATCGACGCTCAAGGGCAACCACGCCCTGCTCGAAGCCAACCACGACATCGTGGCCGGCAACAGCTCGACGCTCGCTGGCAACAAGAAGGCGCTGTCCGCCAACTCCGCCATGCTGTCGTCCAACCACGCCCTGCTTGAGGCGAACAAGGCGACCGTGACCGGCAACCACGACCTGCTGACCGGCAACGCCGCCGCCATCAAGGGCAACGCTGCCGCCGTGGACGCGAACCGCAAGGCGCTGGCCGTCAACTCCGACAAGATCGGCGCCAATAGCGAGGTGCTGTCCCGCAACTCGTCCATGCTGGCCGAGAACCGCGCCACCGTCACCGCCAACAGCGAGGCGCTGGCTGGCAACCACAGCCTGCTGGAAGGCAACAAGGACCTGCTGGGCGCCAATGCCAGCACGCTCGCTGGCAACGCGGAGGCGCTCGCGCGCAACCACGGCATCATGGCGTCCAACGCAGCGGTCGTGGCGGGCAACGCAGAGGTGCTGGAAAGCAACCATGCCCTGCTCGAATCCAACGCGCGGCTGCTGAAGTCCAATGCGGACATGATGCGGGCCAACCATGAGCTGCTGCTGGCCATCGCAGCCAAGCTCGGCGTCGCGGCGTAAACGGCGCCCGCTGACCGCCGCGTAAGCGGCGTCGGCTGGCTCCAGGGCGGGCGCCCATGCGGCGCCCGCCCCTCCCTCGCAACCCTTCCGGACTGGGTGCCATGACCTCGAACAAAGCCACCAGGATTGACCTGTTCAGCTTCTCCACGCCGCAAATGCGGGCGTTCCACCTGACTTGGCTTGCGTTCTTCGTGTGCTTCTTTGCCTGGTTTGCCGTTGCGCCCTTGATGCCGATCATCAAGGGGGAGTTCAACCTTTCAGCCAACCAGATCGCCAATATTAATATTGCGGCCGTGGGCGTCACCATCCTAGTGCGCCTCATCATCGGGCCGCTGTGCGACAAGTACGGGCCGCGCCGGGCCTACACGGCGCTGCTGGTAATGGGGTCCATCCCGGTCATGGGCATTGCATTTGCCACGTCGTATGAAACCTTCCTGGTGTTCCGCCTGGCCATCGGCGCCATCGGGGCGAGCTTCGTCATCACGCAGTTCCACACTTCCGTCATGTTCGCGCCCAACGTCGTGGGCACCGCGAACGCGACCGTGGGTGGCTGGGGCAACGCGGGCGGCGGCGTCACGCAAAGCGTCATGCCCATCATCCTGGCGGCGCTCGTGAGCCTAGGGATCAACCAGTCGCTGGGCTGGCGCATGTCCATGTTCGTGCCGGGCGCCATGATGCTCGCCGTGGCATGGCTGTACTGGCGCTACACGCAGGACACCCCGGAAGGGGACATCGTGGACCTGCGCGCGCGCGGCATCACGGTCATGTCTGGCAAGGCAGGTGGCATGGCGGTGTTCAAGCAGGCCATGGTCAACTACCGGGTCTGGATGCTGGCCATTACCTACGGCGCGTGCTTTGGGGTCGAGATTTTCATTCATGCGGTGGCGGCCAGCTATTTTGTAGAGCGGTTCGGCCTGACGCTCACGGGCGCGGGGCTGGCTGCGGGCAGCTTCGGGCTGCTGGCCTTGTTCGCACGGGCGCTGGGCGGCATCGCCTCGGACCGTATCGCGCAGACACGCGGCCTTGATGGGCGGACCTGGCTGCTGTTCGCGCTTATGGTCGGCGAGGGGTTGGGGCTGCTGGCGTTCGCCACCATGGACAGCCTGGGGCTGGCCATCGCGGCCATGCTGGCGTTCGGGCTGTTCACCCACATGGCCTGCGGCTCCACCTATGCGCTGGTGCCGTTCATTGACCGCAAGGCGCTGGGCGGCGTGGCTGGCATCATCGGGGCAGGCGGCAACATTGGCGCGGTGGGCGCAGGCTTCCTGCTGAAGGCAACCGGCAACCTGCCCGACGCCCTGTATGCGCTGGGCTGGATCGTGCTGGCGAGCGCCGTTTGCGCGGCGGCAGTGCGCTTCTCGGTCAAGCACAAGCAGGACGAGCAGCGCCTGTATGACATGGCCGTGGCACAAAGGGTTAGCGGGATGTCCAACCT
>CAXTCN010000237.1:0-6900 GCA_964242575.1 uncultured Acetobacteraceae bacterium
AAAGCGCCTTGGGCCGGGGCTCCACATCCACGATCTGAATTGTGCACCAAGGTCCCAAACACCGTTTCCGCCCGGACCGCTCCGATCGAGTTGTCCGAGGAGGCAAGGGCAACGCTGGCAGCCCTGGATCGCCAGCTGGACCATCGCGACCGTTTCGTGAGCCCACCCAAGCGCAAGGATTGAACCCATGTCAGAAGTCATCAGCCCGGCAGAGGATCGCCGGCCGGTCCTCATCATCGTCGTCGGCCGGCAGCGTGTCGGCAAGACCACGCTGCTGAACACCGCCGTGCAGTTCATCCGGACCCACGGCGGAGAGGTCGTAGTCTGGAACGCCGATATGCTGAACCGTACCTACAGTCTGTCGATGTTCTCCGACGACGTGCTGGAGCCGTCATCCGCCGACGCGGAGGACGTCAAGGCATGGCTGGAAGGTCGCTTCAGCCACATGATCCAGCACCGCTACGACGCCGTGCTCGACATCGGCGGCGGCGACACACCCCTGGCCCGCCTGGTCGAGGAGGTGCCGATCGTCCGCACGCTGGAGCGGCGCGGCATCCGCGTCCTGCTCGTGCATGTGCTTGGGACCGAGATGGCGGACCTCGACTACCTCGAACGCTTCCTGTCGGAAAACCTGCTGGCACCGGAGGCCACGCTGGTCGTGCTGAACGACGGCCTCGTGCTGACCGGCCGCTCAGCCCATTTCGCGTTCGCCACCGTGAAGGAGCACCCCGCTCTTCTCAAGGCCGTCCAGAACCGTGCCAAGGTCGTGCTGATGCCGAAGCTGCCCGAGCCTTGCAGAGGATCAAGCAGTGCCAGGCAGCTCCGGTGAAGGACACCCGGACCGGCAATGCCTTTTGCCTGCTGAACGACCTGCTCGCGCCCGCTTAGGCGTGAGCTTGGCCGTTCGCGCCATGGCGTCCGACGCTGAGTGACAGCTCGGCCGTCATGGCGCGGCTACCATTGGAAAGGAGTGAGGCAATGAGCACGGATGAGGAAGGCTTGCGCAAGCAATCGGAGGACGATCACCCGCGGCCGCTTTCGTCGGGTGCCAAAGCAGCCGAGGAGCTGCGGCGCTTGGCGGATCGGTTGGTGGAAATCGCCCGGCAGGACGGCATTCAGCCAGGTAGCCCGACGTGGGCCTGCGTGTTGGAACAGCAGCGGATTCAGTATCGGATCGCAGACTCCATCGAGGAGAGCTACGCCCAAATCGATGCCTGTGGTTCGACAACACGGGTCGAGGTGGCAAAACTGGCGGCGGCCAGAAGGGAGCTGGGACAAACCCAGTTTGAGATGCAGGCGATGGTCGCGCAGCTGACGGGACGGTCGGCAGGAACAGGAGCTCGCCACGACGATGCGCCAGGCAAGCGATCCGGTTTCCTGGAACGCTTGCGGCATCTGATCACGCCGCAACGGGCAGTCCTGCTTGCCCTGTGTCTCATCGTGCCGGTCGGCTCCGGCTTCTATGTTGGTTATATCCGCGTGGAGGCGGCGCTTGGCACGTTGTTGATGAAACGCGTGTCGGAGTGCGCCCGGGCTCCGTCAATCGACCAAGACACGGGGGAGGCATACTGCCTTCTCAGCGCGTTGGCTGAACCTCCCTAGAGGTGCCGACATCGGCACGCCGTTCGCGCCAAAGCGATGGATGTTCACTCGGCCGCCAGCTTTCTGGCGCGACAGTGAGGCTGAGGAAACATTCATGAGCACCGGAGCAGCAGACTTGCAGCGGGAACTCGTCGCTGCGCTGACGGTCAAGGACACGGACCGCTACGGCCGATCGGTGGGCCGGGTGTGGGCGGGTGCAACGGACGTGATCGCGGCGATGGTGCGGGACGGTGCGGCGTGGGTCTACCGTCGCTATAGTCAGGACAGAAGTTTACTCCAGCTCGAAGCTGAGGCGAAGTCGGCGCGGCGAGGGTTATGGGGGCTACCGGAAGCAGAGCGGACCCCACCTTGGGAGTGGCGTGCGGAGCGGAGAGGCCGCGGGCCGCAGTGACGGCTGGGACAAGGAGCACAGGACGGATGCCCTGGATACGAATGAACCCATTGAAGGTTGCGGAGGAGCTGCGGGCGGAGGTTGCGCCGGTCGTGCCGGACGCATTGCAACTGGGCGAGCAGGCGCTCATCCACCTGCGCGACCAGCTGCTCAGCAGGCAGTATGTTGCCATGCAGGACCACGAGGGCCGGACGTTCATTGGCACGCCGGAGGAGGCGGCCGAGCACATCATGGGATCTGACACCGTGCCCGGCCGTCAGGGTTAGAGCGGGATGTCGTCCGAGCAGGGACTGATACCAAGTCTCATTAATCGGAACCTATAAACTCGGTTGCACCCACCGGACGGAGGTTGTTCCGGTCGGATGAATGGGTTCTGATTAACGAGACGTAGTATGAGGCAGGCTGCCGCTATAAGCTGCCGATGTGCCTCCCGGTCCGCCGCGCGTTCCCGGCGGTGCCGCTTGCTGTTCTGCTAAGCTTGCTTTCTTCCTGGCCTCGTCGTGGGTCAATCCCGAAGGCATGCGCCTGGGCGGGGCCGGGCTGCGCCGGGTGCGGGCCTCTTGGGGCCTGCGCCCGGGGCGGCCCGGCCCTGCTGTAAGGGGCGTGCCGGAGCCGCGCGCAACGCGGCACCCCGCTTGGGGCGGGATTGAGGCGCGGCGAGGCCAGGCCAGGCCACGCTGGCGGTTTTGCGCAACTGCGGTTTGAGGCCGGGGCACCCACTGCGATGGTGCCCCGGCGAGTCTGTCCTAGAACTTGCCGCCGTTGAAGTAGCGGATCACCGCGAAGCCTGCACCGGTGAAGATGGTAACAAGGCCAAGGTTGATGATTAGATTTCCCAACAGGTACGACATGTCCAGCCTCCTAAGGGTCTTTCGATACGGGTATCAAGCCTAGCAGGTATAGGGCAAGCAACTCCAGAACGCTCATCATTGCGGTGGCCGCGATGGTCTGTCCCCATGTGACGACGAATGCGGGGTTAATCAACGGCGTGAGCAAGACGCCCACGAACATGGCGACTGCTATGTTTTGCAGACCGTTCGCCAGGAGCTTGAGACGCTCCTCCGTATGCTTGATCAGGCTTTCTGGCATGGCTGTTGCCTTTGTAGAAGTGGCGGAACAATGACCGGAGCCTGCCCGGCTCCTGCCAAGCGCAGTGTCATTCGGCGGTTGGGTCAGCGACCCAACAGCCGGCATGATCGACGTGGATGGGGCCGCATCCCTCACAGATGGCAAAGGCGTAACGGTGGGCTGCGGTGTCCTCTGGCGTGCTCAACCCTGCCAGGTCACCGATGCACTCGCCAAAGATGTCCAGGGCGCAAGAGCGGCAGAAGTCAGCCATGACATGTGATCCTCGATAAGGGAGATGCGTCGCGGTAGCGGGGACCAATCCGGCCCCCGCCGGTGCGCTGCTACTCGCGGTCGAATGCGCTGGCCTGTGCTGCGGCGGCTTGGCGTGTGACGTGCTGGGCGGGGGTCTGCGTTCCCTCGTAGGGCTTCCAGTCCTGCCCGCACGCGTGGGCGTAGGCGTCCACTGCGCCGTTTGCGGCTGCGAGCAAGGCGTAAGCCTGCAAGCCGACCTGGGCGGCGAAGATGCGGGCGCGTTCGGCCTTGTTGGCGGTGTTGTCGATGCCGGGCCGGTCCTCGTCGCGGTCCTGGTTGTCGATGGGGCTGGTCAGCTTGCGGGCTGCCTCGGCCTTGCCATCGTAGAAGGTGCCTGCGCCAAGGGCGGAGCGGACATAGGCGTCCACGATCCGTTGCAGGTGTATCTCCAGCGCCTTTTCGTTCAGGTTGTCGGCCAGAACCTTTGCACTCTGGGCCAGGTGCTCCTCAGTCGCCTCGCGGATGGCGTGATAGTCCACCTCGTCCAGCCCGTAGAACGTCACGATCTTGGATGCGACGCCTGCATTGGGGCACAGTCGTGCGGCCGTCTCGAAGGTGACGACCTGGCGGCCCTGCTGCGGGCGCCTGCGGCTTCGCCTTCGCCTGCGGGGCGGGCTTGCCCTTGCGGCCCTTGCTGGCGGCGGCAGCGGAGGCGATGTTGGTATCAGCCTGGGACATGATGAGGACCTTCATTGTGGTTCAGGTTAGCCCCCGTTTTGGTGTTATCAGCACCGGACGGGGGCGGCTTCGGCTTGCGGTCTTCGTTGGCCGCATCTGTATAATACACGGCCACACAGAATAGTAAACAACTAAATCAACACCTTAGCCCTTCTATACTGAAATAAACGTGATCAAAGCAGCAAGATAGTGCTTCCATTACTGTCTTACCTGCGCTCTGATCCTTGGTGAGCCCTCGAGTTCTTCTCTTGTACTGGATGTGTGCGCTTGGGCACACGTCCAGTGGGACAGCATCCCGTCCTTGAGGTGTCTGTTCCCCGGAGCCGCCCCGTCGTGAGGCCCTCTGACCGGACTGGCGGGGGCGGGTCAAAGGCGCGCGCTTGCGCGGGACCGGAGCCACGCGCAGCCGGGTGCTTACCCGGTGAGGTCGGGTAGGGCTTACCCTGTTGTCCAGTGAGGAGTTGCGATCGGTGCGGCTGCATCTTCTGGTCCGGCGGGGATTGTTGCTACTGTCGCCGCTACCATGGCGCGGCGAGCCTACCCACTTACCTTTTGGTTCAGGCTTGTCAGCACCTTTAGCCTGCTGGTCCTAACGGACCCATGATGTTCACTGGTGTTCAGCCTGCCGATCTCCGCCAAGCTTGATCCGGATTGGTGCTTCCAGACTGTGGCTCTTTGCCTTGAGGCTTCGCACGTCGGGTTACCCCTTCGCACGCTCAAGCGGCGGCACCCGAGTAGACGGGGTTCTTGACTGTAAGACACTCCTTTCTTTCTGGACCTTATGGCTGTGGTCGCATGTGCATGCGGCCACAGCCTCAGGTCGCACCATGGCGAGGACCTGCCGTTTGACCCGCCCCCGCCAGTCCGGTGGGCCTTGCTTCACGACGGGACGGCTCCGGGGAACAGACACCGTGCAGGATGGTGGACAGCTTCGCTTGCTTCCTTGCGTCAGATGGCGTCACCCGCAGGGCGAAGACCCGTGCTTGCGGGGCTTCGTCGCCGCGCTTGCGGCGATAGCAACCGGCCCCGCCACTCGGCGGGGAGACGCCCAACCCCTGGCTGGGTGCGGGACGACGATCACTGACTAAATCGCCACAACGGCGGAGGCGGCCGAGCACATGCTGGGCTACGGCGAAGGATAGCAGCGCATTGGGCATCGACGACGCGCAACGGCGCAGCGAAACCGTCATGGCGAAATAGCTCAATGATTACAGCGGTTTAGTGTTGACGCGGCTCGGACCCGCCCGGTAAGATCGCGTTACGAATCGAGGAGAGGCTTCCATGCACATTGAACTGCTGCCGGGTTTGGAGAACGTGATCCGTTTCCCGGTCGAGCGCCGGGCGCGTCCGACGCTGGAGCTGCTGCGCGAGATCGCGCCGGACAGCCGGGAGGTGTCGCTGACGGCTCTCGCCTTCGGCTTGGAGGAGCCGCCGTTCGACCTGCGTCATGTGACGGACCGCCAGACAGCAGAGTACATCCTGAACGAGGTGCCATCCGAGCCGGGCGAGGTTCGCACGGCGATGCTGAAGGGCATGCTGAAGCCGTTGGTAGTGGCGGCGGTCCAGGCGTGCCGGGTGTCGCACGACACGTCGTGCGACCTGGTGGCGGCGCAGCGGCTCCTGCTGGCGGCGGAGAGCTCGGGCAGCCTATGGACGGAGAAGCTGGGCGAGCGTGCGGACGCGCTGTCGGTGCGCTCGGCGGAGCTGCTGATCGAGGCGCACCTGCGCTATGAGGAGGTCGAGGGCGCCGCACGTGCGGTGCAGGGTGCGCTGCGCAGCGAGCCCTGGACGCCATATGACCCGCAGGCCGTCAGCGAATGGCTGGTGACGGCACGCCCGAACTGAGCAGGACATGGACCAGCCGACAGACGTGGATGGGGATAGGACGGAACAGCGCTTCAAGGACCTGATCGGCCAAAGCTTCGAGAAGGACGTCCTGTTCGACAGCGAGGGCATCGCGGCGTTCGCAGCGGCCTGCGGGGACACCAACCCGCTGCACCATGATGCGGAGTACGCGTCGAAGAGCCGGTTTGGCGGGATCATCGCTTCCGGGCCGCAAGTGACGTCGCTGCTGATGGCGATGGTGGCTGCGTTCTTCGCCCCGCTCGGGCCGGGCGTGGGCCTGAGCTTCAGCTTCCGGCTGCGCTCGGCGGTGCGTGCGGGAGAGCAGGTGACAATGCGCTGGCACATCCTGGCGGCGACCTGGAACCGGTCCATGCAGGGCCACGTGATCTCGCTGGAGGGCAAAGTGCTGCGGCCCGGCGGCGTGGTGGCCGTGATCGCGACGGGCGAGGTGCTGGGCTCCGATGCTTCTTAGGTGACGCGGCGGTGGTCGGTGTTCCGGTCCTGGGGAAAGCCGGGCAGATACCTTCACAACAGCCCGATGCGGACCCCGTCCTCGTCAAGGAAGACGATGACGAAGTGGCGGCCGAGTGGCTCGACCTTGCAGCTCGACGGGTCGTCGTCCTCCTTCCAGACCATCATCGCGGCCAGGGTTTCCTCGGCAGCCTGGTGCGAGTTGTAGCGGGTGAATGGCCCTTCATCCTTCATGCATCGCACTCCCGGGCACCGGCTTCCCAGTAGGCGGCGTTGGCGTCGCACCGGGCGGCGTTGCGCAGCATGGTGGCGCACGCGTTCGGAGTGCACTGAGCCTGGGTGGCGCAATCGCGGAGTATGGCAGCCTGCCGACGCCAGCGGTCGGCCTCGGCGAGGCAGAGCGCCCGGCCACGGGCTTGCTGTTCCGGCGTCCTGGCAAACTCGTCCGGGTTGGCCATGTCAGCGGCTCTCCCGATCAGCGCGCCAGACGATCCGACGCTCGGTGCCGTCCGCCTCGACCAGCGTGCCGGTGT
>CAXTCN010000238.1:0-6831 GCA_964242575.1 uncultured Acetobacteraceae bacterium
CCTCACTTCGCATCGCAGGTGTGGCGGAGCAGACTCAACACGGCCGATCCAGCAGTGTTGAACAGCCCTGTCCTCCTCGCGCCTGATCCTGTCTGGACATGTTCGACGGTTTCGGACCTAGCCACAACCAGCCGATGAGAACGTATCCATGAGCCACCTTGTTCAATGGCCGCGAAACCTGGAGTTGCTTGGAAGAACGAGACGCCGGGCGCACTGCCCGCCGGTGCAGGCGGCGACCGGGCGCTGACCGGCGTTCTCGGCCTTGATGGCGTCCTCGCTGGCGGCCTGCCGCGCAATCGCCTCTGCCTGGTCGAGGGCACGCCCGGCACCGGCAAGACGACGCTCGCGTTGCAGTTCCTGCTGGAAGGGCGGCGTCTGGGCGAGCGCGGCATGTATGTCACGCTCTCCGAGACGGCTGACGAGTTGCGGCGCCTTGATGCCGCGTGCGCCCAGCCAGCGTGCCAGCCAGAAGCCGTCGCGTTCGGCCGAGAAGGCGTCAGCAACCCGGTTGGTGGTTCGTCCTGCCTTGGTTGCCTCCCCCTGCCGGCGTCGAAGGCGGTAACCGGGGCAGATTCTCGGGCAGCAAGGTTGCACTGAGAGCAGTGGCGTGATTCACAGGGCGTATGTCGCTGCCGGATGACGGTCAGTTGTAGCCGCCCTCCACCCGATCCTTCGCAGCGTCTTCTTGCGCCGCCTCATCGACCTGCTGCACGCGACCCGGCGCGATCGACCGGGAAGGCTTAGCTGGCGCGGGTGCATCCTCCGTTGCCCCTTTGTCGATGGGCACGGTTTCGTCTTGATCCGGTGTCGTGTTGCTCGTCATGGTTCAGAGCTTCCTATTGTGGGTAATAATAGCGGCAATGCTGATCCAACGCGGCTGCACGACCCAAACGGCTGCACTCCCGCCGAGTTGAAGACAGTGGTCGACCCTCATCGTAACGAGCGGGCACTAACACGCAGTTGCGCGTGGAGCCTCCTCCGGGACGCCGGATCCACGGTGCCCCGTTCAAACATCAGCTTTTTGGAGCCCGCAGCTTCGTCAGCATGTCGCCCAGTTCAAATCGCTCAAACGGCTTCTGCAACATGGGACAGGTCTGGTAGCTGCTTGGCAGGCTGTCCTTGCCGTAGCCAGTCAGGAGCACGAACGGCACGCCCCGAGCTTCAAGCGCACCGGCAACGGGGTAGCTGTTTTGGCCATTGAGATTGATGTCGAGCACTGCCATGTCGACCGCCTCCGCATCGAGCATCGCCAAGGCTTTGTCGACACGGCCAACCGGGCCGACAACCGTGCAGCCCCAGCCGGACAGCACGTCCTCCACTTCCCACGCCACCATCATCTCGTCTTCCACCACAAGGACGCGGCAGCCGGAAAGGACGCTACTCATCGCCCAGCCGTTGACCGTCTTGCGGGACGGGCATGACGATCTGGCAGGTCAAGCCGGCAGGCGCATAGTCCAGGTGGACCTCGCCGTCCCACTCCCTCGCCAGGTCGCGTTCGATCAAACGCGACCCGAAGCCCTTGCGGCCCAGTGGCGCCACCGGTGGCCCGCCGCTCTCCTGCCAGCGCAGCCGCATCCGCTCACCCTGCGGGGTTGGCTCAAGCTGCCAAGAGATGTCCACCCGCCCTGCGGCAGCGGTCGAGAGCGAGCCATGCTTTGCTGCGTTGGTTGCCAGCTCGTGGAGCACCATGGCGAAGGTCAGAACCATCTTCGGCTGCAGGCGGACATCGACGCCCTTGGCTGCAATGCGGGCAGCCCCCGGGCCACCGAAGCCGAATGGCCGCAGAACCTGGCCGATCACGTCCCGCAGGCCCACTTCCTCCCAGTCCGTGCGGCTTAGAAGGCTGTGTCCCTTCGACAGCGCCAGGACGCGATCCAAAAACGCATCGACCTGCGCCTTGTCCGCGACGCCATGCAACGTCTGCCTGGCAATTGCCAGCACGGTGGCGAGCGTGTTGTGCGTGCGATGGTTCAGCTCGTCCAGGAGGAGCCGAAGGTGGTCCTGCTTTTCCTTGTGCCGGGTAAGGTCCGCGAACGAAGCGAAATGCTGCACGACAGCGCCCGCCTCGTTCCGCACAGGAGTGACGAAGATCGTAACCCAGAACACGCTCCCATTCTTGCGGCGGCAGCGAACCTGCGTCTCAAGATCGCGGCCCCCCCCGAATGCCGTTTGGATCTCCGTTAGCGCCTCGGGATCGGTGCCGGGTTCTATTAGCAAATCGAAGTTCTGGCCCAGCATTTCGTGCTCGTCGTACCCCGTCAACATGAGAAAGGACTGGTTGACGAAGATGATCGGGCTGCCCGGCGCCTTGGCATTGGTGAATATCATCGGCATGCGCGTCGTCTCGGCGGCGACGACGAACGGCCCGAGCTGTTCCTTGAAACTTTGGATGTCGGCCTCGGCAACCTGCTGCTTCCCAGACTTGCTTTCCGCGTCGGGCATGGCCGATCCTTTCTTTGGCTTGCGCGCTGACGTTGCCGGCGTTGGGGAAGCCGACGGAGGCAAGCAGGCCGATAATGCGCAAGACCTGCATGTGATCCGGAAGAGCCACTTGAAGTCGAGGCAGCCCTTCCGGCAACGCTTGCGCTGCGGCATTTGCTTCGAAGACGGGCCAGCAGCGGCTTTATTGTCAGGGGAGTGCCCTTGGACGCTAGAGCGGCACGTTCGCGTCACTCCCATTGACCACTTGCTCGGGCACCGCTCGGATCGCCGGCAGGCCCGCATGGAAGGCCGGCCAGAACGCGGCGCCGATCAGCAGCCCAGACGTCAGGGCTGCGCTCAACAGGCCTCCGGCCAGCGGTGCGAACATCCTGCGGCTACCTTGAGGCTCCTTCGCCGACGTGGCGCCGAATGCGAGGTGATTGGGGGCCGGCAGAAGCCGAACCAGGCAGAGCGCGACTGCCTTGGCCTCGGCGTGCGGCCAATTGCCGGCGGGCGCGCTCGCAAGAGTGATTGCCAGGTCGTCCGCCGCCACGGTCCTGGGCAAGCCTGCCAGGCGTGCGGCTTCCAACCAGGGGTCATGTCCCAGTCGTGCCAACGCGGACAGCACGCTTGTTTCCATCCCGTTGTATTCAGCCCTAACGAGAGCGTGGAGAAAGCAATCAAACTGCGAAGGACGCACGAGGAGGGCAGCGAAACCGGCCATGGGCTACCCGCTTCCATCCTGGATCTGAGCGTCCTGTTGCAGGCCCCCAAAGGTCGGAGCCTAAGGGCGCTTCGCGGCGTTCTGGGCGATGGGGAACCCTGTTCTGCCACCGTCGCCCTGCGTCCTGCGCTGCCCATCCGGCCCAGTTGGAACTTCCGGTTACCGCACGCTGTCACGCTGCGGTTCGCGGAGGGCTCTGCGCCGTTCGGCAACCAGCGTTGCCCGGTCTGCGCGGCGTGCCTGGTCCGCGTGCCGCTCCACGGCTACGCTGATACGGTCGGCCAACCCCTGCAGGAAAGCCAGGTCGCATTGGGCAAACTCGCCCGCCTCGGCGCTCCCGACCTCAAGCACCCCGAACATCTCCCCGCCTTCTCCATGAACCGGCACGCTGACCAGCCGACGGACGTCACGTCTGATTGCAGTGTCCAACATGTTAAGGCGGCCACCTGCTGCGAAATCGCGGAAGTGAATGGGCTGGCCAGTGTGCCAGGCGAGGCCTGCCGTGGTACCCAGGTCTGCCGCGACCCGCGTCCGCCCGACAAATCGAGCTTGCGTGCCGACCCCGGCCTGCAGCACGAAGGCTTGTTCGTCTGCACGGTATTGCAGCACCCTGGCGAACTTGGCGCCGACTCCTTCGGCCGCGCTTTGGCAAGTTTCTTGGAGAAGGAACTCCAAATTGCTTTCCCGACGCGCAAGGTCATCGAGCCGCATGAGCGCCGCAAGCTGCCGGGAAAGCAACAAGACTGCGGCGGCTGGCATGGACACCGCGCCTGATGCTGGGCTGACCTGGCGCATGGATGAAAGTCTCCTCAAAATATTTCAGTGGCGCCTCTTCTCCGGCAACAACGGCCTGGACAGCTTGACGGCTGTAGAAAAGGAACAATGGCCAGGGCGTAATGCATTGATGGCAGGAGGTGCAGGCGTAACAGCCGCGGTGCAGAGTGCTGCCCAGCTCAAGATATGATGCATGCTGATGGCTGGCCTGGCGACATGCGTTTTTGCGCAGGCCCTTGCAGGAATGCTTGCTCGAATGACTACTTGCCGAGAATTGCAAGCTGCCCAAATAGCGTTGTCCTTTGCAGCGACGCCATCCACAGACTTACGTCCGCAACTTCGGCCAAGGCAACGACCCGCCCGCGCACTGTGCGATGGCAAGGCCGGACGGCCACGGCGCTGACTGCCGGCGACGTCCTTTGAATGCCCAAGATCGGGATTGAGATCCCAGTCGTAGGGTTCTACGGCGGCACAGAGCTGCCAGGTTCGGGCGGCATGGAAGCGGGCTGATCCTACTCCTGCCGCATGTCAGCTCGGTATCGTCAGAACCGCTACGACCGCCACTACCAAGAACACGATGAACACTCCGGCAATAACCCAAACCGCAGGCATCCCAGGCGTGGAAACATTTGCGGACTGCTCCGCGGGAGGTTTCGGCGCATTGCGCTTCTCCAATGCCTGAGCCAGCGCCACCTGCTCCGGGGTGTTCGGGGTACCCGCCGCTTCGTCGTCCGTGCCCAGCGTGGACAGGCCAGGGTCGAACCCTTCCTCAGCTTTGTCGCCGGTCCTTCCGGAATTGATGTCGGCTTTCAGTTGTTGCGTTGTTGGAGCCATGGGTGACCTTTCGTCGCTGCTGCCCTGCTACTCGGGTCCTGCGACGCCGCCCGGGTGCTCGCCACGCTTGGTTTGGCTATTGCGGACCCGTTTCAACTGCCACACCCCGGCACCGAAGACGATCAGCAAGGTGACAAAAGAAAGGATGGCCGGAATCGAGAAGTTAAAGTCCATGCTGGTATCCTGTCGTTAGCTGTGAAGCAGGGTGCGGGGGTTGCCCAGCGCACGTCCGGTGCTGTTCGGCCTGATTGATTGCGGGACGGAGGCAACGCCGGTCATACCAGGGCGGTCCCGGCAAGCGCCACGTCGAGGTTGACGGGGCCATACAAGGTGTTCGCAACCGGGGACCACAACACGGCATGAGCCACCAGCGCGCGCAGTGCCTCGGGCGAGGCATCCGCTTCCATGCGCACGGCCACCCGGATCGCCTCAAAGCCTATCACGCCCGGACCCTGGCCGCGTGCATCCCACATGGCGCTGGCTGCCAGGTCCGCCTCCACGTCCAGCTCGAGGCTGCGCACCACGATGCTGCCTGATGCAGCGTTGGCGTGGATATGCGCGCTCAGGCACGAGCCGAAAGCGGCCAGCAGCATTTCGGATGGGGTTGCAGCCAGTACCTTGTCCGGCGGGCCGAACCTTTCCTCGACCTGCAGCGGTGGCAGGCCGCGCACATAGTTTAACTGCTTGAACCCGCCTGTGGCGACCGTGCAGCAGCGCAGCGTGGCAGGCGCGGGTCGGGGCACCAGCACGTCGGCCGCCATCACCGGGCACCTGGCAATGATGGCCTTGCATGTATTCCCAATTCCTGGATGGTCATGCATGATGGATACTGCATGGGGAGACCATGCTCCCCTCCCAGTCATGCGGGATAGAAGCGTTTCTGGACAACGACCGTGCAGAAATGCACGAGGAGATTACTACGTCGCATGCCTGATGAGCTTGCGCGCGTCGAGCATGATGGTGGTGCACAAGGATGGCGATGCTGGACTGGGACGACCTCCGCTTCTTTCTGGCCGTCGCACGGCACCGCACCTTGGCTGCGGCCGCCAAGCACCTGCACGTCACCCAGTCCACCGTCAGCCGGCGCCTGGCTTCGTTGCAGGAGAGCATGGGCGTGCGCCTGCTGCAGCGCACGGCGGACGGTTACGTGCTGACCCTGGCGGGTGAGAGCATCCGCGCGCACGTCGAGCGGGTCGAGGCGGAGGCGCTCTCGGTCGAGCGCGTGGTCGCCGGGCACGATGTCCGGCTGGAGGGGGTGGTGCGCGTCGCCGGGGCGCAGCTGCTCACGAGCCACCTGCTCGCGCCGAGCTTCGCAGCGCTGCACAGCATCCACCGCGGCATCCTCATCGAGGCCTTGCCCGACTTGCCGGGCGAGCCGCTCGCGACGCAAGAAGCCGACATCGCCGTGCAGCTGCGGCGCTTCGAGCACCACGACCTGACGATGCGCAGCGTCGGCCGGATCGCCTTCGGCCTGTATGGATGCGTGGCCTACATCGCGCGCCATGGCGAGCCGGACCTGGGCAGCGGCTGTGCTGGACACCAGCTGATCGCCCTACTCGACGGCCATGATCACTCGGGCCAGGCAGCCTGGCTCGCCGAGCACGCCGGGCGGGCGCAGGTGGTGCTCAGGGCGGACAGCTATGAGACCCAGCACTGGGCTGCCTGCTACAACGGGGGGCTCGCCCTGCTGCCGTGCTTCCGGGCCGCCATGGAACCGGCGCTGCGCCGGATCAAGACCCCGGCGCCGGTTCCTGCCGCCGAGATCTGGCTCGGCGTGCATCGCGAGAACCGTCAGGTGCCGCGGGTACGGACGGTGCTGGACATCATCGCCGAGGCGGTGCGCAACCGCAGCGCGATGCTGAACCCGCCGGAAATGGCCGAGTCATAGTTCGCGAACCATGACGGGCAACACGACACCGCATCAAGACGAAAACCGTGCCCATCGACAAAGAGGCAGACGTATATAGATTGCAGAATGTGTTCTATGGACGGAAAGGTCGCTTTGAACGGTAGGATTTAGCCTCAATACTGTTCACTTTGCGATCCGGCTGGCGACGCCGAAGTCGATCCAGGTGGTC
>CAXTCN010000239.1:0-6815 GCA_964242575.1 uncultured Acetobacteraceae bacterium
TGTCACGTCCGGCAAAACGCTCAGCACCACAGAAGCTTTGGTGCGAAAGCCCTGGTGGACTCCCTACCCGGCGTCAAGCGCCGCGTCGGTGATGAAGGGGTTTCTTGTTTGCCGAGATGTAGGCCTGTTCCCGTTCGGTTGAGCGCATGACTATGCCCGCGCTGCCCACAGTGTTGGACGCACACGGCCGCTTGCCGGCAGCTCGCCCAGGATCGCGGCAAAGCCGTCGGACGCGGCCCGCAGGTCGGCCAAGCGCTGCTTCTTGTATCCGGCGAGCGCGTCGGCGCGGGCAAACTGGACCAGGAACAGGTAGTCCTGCTCAAGTGGCGCCGGAAGGTCGGGGTGGGCAGCGTGCCATCGCCGAGGCCGCGGACAAAGGGGTGGCCGGTGAACTCTGGCCAAAGCGGCCCGGCGCTGCGGCGCAGGCGGTCGAATGGAAGGGTGTCCGTCATGGTCTGGCATTTGCGGACGTTTCAGCAACAGGCCTGTGACCATGGTCCTTGGAGCAGGCAAGACCAGGCAGGGTGCTGCCCGCCATGGTATGAGCTGGCACCGCCGCCGCCGCAACACTCAGTTCGCAGCGCCGCCGCACCTGCGCTCCTGTTGCCCGTCACAGGAAGTCCTTCCCCGCGTGGTCCTTGAGCAGGTCCGAGTTCCGGACGTAGTCGGACAGCACCTGCACGCTCTTGTGCCGGCTGACCTCGCGCATCTTCCAGATGCTGGCGCCGGCCGCGGCGGCGCTGGTCAGGAAACCTGCGCGCAGGCTGTGCGCCGCGAACTCCGCCGCCGCGTAGCCGGCCGCCGCCGCCCGGCGCTTGACGATCAGCGACACCGACTGGTCGGTGAGTGCGGACCCGACCCGGCCGTTGACCAGGCTGCGGAACACCGGCCCCTCGCTGAGGCTGGCACGCGCCAGCCAGGCATCCAGGTGCATCACCGGATTGAGCCGGCACCCGTCGGGAATAGCGATCACCGCTCCCCTGCCCTCTTGGTCGGTCTTGCTCCGCACCACCCGGACCCGCAGACCGTCCGGCATTCGTTCTAGGTCAGCGATTGTGAGCGCCACCAGCTCCGGCCGGCGCAGCGCCGAAGCCATGCCGAACGACACCAGCGCCCGGTCGCGCACGTCGGCCAACGTATCATCACCGATGGCCCGCAGCAGAGCATGGACGACATAGCTGTCGGCCGCTGCCTTGCGCGCGGGCGGTGTGCGGTGGCTGCGGCGGATGCCGGCTAGGACGTCGGCGATGACGGTGCCGCCCTCCGCCTTGTATGGCGCGACCAGGCTGGCCAGCCGGTGGTGGTGGCCGATGGCGGCGAGGATGCGCCCGACCGTGGATAGCGCCAGCCCTCAGTCGGCCAAGGCAGACAGGCAGACAGGCAGGTAAACTGCGACTGCGCCCGGATGCGCCGGGAGTGCGGGATGGCCACGTTCCTCGCACCAGCGGCCGAAGGCGGCCCACTCCGCGGCATACTTGGCGCGCGTGCCTTCGGCGCGCGACGCGTCGCGGTAGCGCCGGGCGCTGTCCACCTCGGCGGGCGCAAGGGCCGGGAGTGGCTCGGCGGGGCGGACGGGAACCAGGTCAGCCGTCATCGCCAGCCGCCCGTGATGCTCAGGGGCACGTCACTGCCGTTGCTCGGGCCGGGCGGGACATGTGGAGCAGGCCGCTGCGTCACCGTTGTCCCCTCCCCTGCATTTCCTGTCCGGCGATCCCGGCCCCGCCGCGGCGTTCATCGGCCTGCGCACGCCTGCTACGATGTCGCGTGCCTCAAACCGCGATTGGCGTTTTGTTGCCGGATCAAGGGCCTGCTGTTCTTTTGTCGTTGAGAGTGCGCCCTTGATGAGGATAAAAGTGCCCTCGACGGCAAGCGAACATGCAACGGAGCGCGCATGGCGAGGACGAAGTTGTCCAGAATGCCGCTGCTTTCGGCGCCGGACGCCACGTGGGCGGAGGCCGTGCGGCGCGAAGCCGTGCTCCAGCCCTTGTCCGGCGTGTCCCGCCTTGGCCGGGCGGCCGTGGACACAGCGGCCCGCGCCCTGAACCTCAGCGCGCCCCGCATCTACGACCTGCTGCGCATTTTCCAGGCCAACCCGGTCAGGGCGTCCCTGCTTCCCCGCAAGCCTGGCCAGGCCAAGGGTGCCGGGCGGCTCAGCACAGCGATCGAGGGACAGATCGAAGCTGCCATCAGCAATGTGTTCTCACCGCGGAGCGACTGACTCTCAGGGCGGTCCTGCGCCAGCTCCACGCAAACTGCCGCACTGCGGGGTTGCCGCCGCCGTCCCTGAAGGCCTTGCGGGCGCGGGTGTTGGCCCGGAGCCTGCGCGAGCGCGTGAAGTCTCGCGAAGGGGCTGCGGCAGCCGGCAACCGGTTCCGGCAGGTGAAGCCCGGCCTGCGAACGGAACGGCCGCTTCAGGTGGTCCAGATCGACCATACCAAAGTGGACGTCATGCTCGTTAACGACGTGACCCGGGCCTGCATCGGACGGCCCTGGCTGACGCTGGTTCTTGATGTGCACACGCGCGTGGCGCTGGGCTTCCTGCTGTCGCTCGATCCACCTGGCGCCACATCGGCTGCCCTGGCGGTTGCACACGCAGTGCTGCCGAAGCAGGACTGGCTGGCGGCACGGGCCATCAGTCTGGCATGGCCGGCGCAGGGGCTGCCAGAGATCATCCACGTGGACAACGGCCGCGAGTTCCATTCCCGAGCGTTCACGCGGGGCTGCCAGCAACACGGCATCCGCATCGATTACCGGCCGCCGGCGACGCCGCGCTTCGGCGGGCACATCGAGCGGCTGATGGGAACTCTGATGGGCCGCGTTCATGCCCTGCCAGGCTCGACCTTCTCCAACGTGGCAGCGCGGGGGTCGTACGACGCCGAGGCGGAGGCGGTGCTGACGTTCCAACAGTTCGAGCGCATCCTGGTGCTGGAGGTGCTCGGCCCTTACCACAACGAGGTGCATTCGGCGCTGGGCCGCGCACCGTCCGCCGCTTGGGCACAGGACACGGCTGGAAAGAAGACCCGCGAGCCGGCCGACGCTGAGGCGCTGTTGCTCGACTTCCTGCCCTTTGAGGAGCGCATGATCCGGCGCGATGGTGTCCGGTTGTTCAGCATCTTCTATCAAGATGGCGCGCTGGCCCACCTGGTGGACACCGGCCCAGGCAAGCTGAGGGTCAAGTATGACCCGCGCAACTTGGAGGCCTTATTCGTCGAGCTGCCCACCGGCGAACACGTCCGAGTGCCCTACGCCGACCTCCGCCGACAGCCCATCACGAAGTGGGAGCACCGCGAAGCCGCGCGCCAGATCCGCACGGAGGGCCGCCGGACCATGGACGAGCACGCGATCTTTGCAGCCGTCGAGGAGCAACGCCGCGTGCTGGCCGAGGCGCAAGGCCGCACGCCGTTTGGTCGCACGCACAGGCAGAACGCCCGGAGTTGCAGTGCGCCCTGAAGTAGTGGCCGAGGCGGCATCCAATGCGGAGGCAAGGGCGCCGATGCCACGAGAGGGTGAAACCAGCGGCGTGGAGTTCTGGTAATGGCCGAAGCACGCGAGTTCGCGCATCTGCCGCAGGATGTGCGGCCGGTCGCGGCCTTGGACGATGGGGCGCGGGTCGCACACATCCGCGCAGAGCGCTGGGTGCAGCATCCGGCTGCTGACCGAGTTCTCACCTACTTGCAAGAGGCACTCACCCAGCCACGGCGGGAGCGAATGGAGAACCTCCTGCTTATCGGTGAGAGCGGCATGGGCAAGACCATGCTGATCCGCAAGTTTGAGCGGCAAACGATGCCCAGCTTCGATGAAGACAGTGGAGTGCAGCACTTGCCCGTCGTCGTCATGCTCATGCCGCCGCAACCGACCGAGATCGCGTTCTTCAACCAGCTGCTCAAGGCCATGAACGCACCCGCGGCAAGTCACTTCGCTTACAGCTTTCCGTCCCGCGAGGCCGCGTTCCGTTTGCTGCGCCACTTGGGCACGAGGGTGGTGGTCATTGATGAGATCAACTCCGTGCTGTCCGGCACGCCGCGCCAGCAAAGGATTTTCCTGCAACTGCTACGTTTCTTGTCCAATGAGCTGCGGGTGGCCCTGGTCGGCGTCGGTGTCCCGGAAGCGCGGCACGCGTTGCTGTCGGACAGCCAGCTGCGCATCCGCTTCACCGATGTCGAGCTGCCGCCGTGGGTGCCTGGCGAGAACTTGCGCGATTTCGTCACCCGGCTGACATGGAGCATGCCGCTGCGGCAGCCATCGCCCGTGGACTCACCCAAACTCCGGCGCCTGCTCATGGACCGGACTGGCGGCATTACCCTTGGCATCTGCAAGGCACTGGAGCGTGCGGCGGTAAGTGCAATCCAGGACGGGACCGAGCGGATCACACTGGAAAGTTTTGCTGAGCCTAAGGTATGGCGGGGAGTTGCCAGCAACACGCGCAGCCCTCCTCGCTCTAGTATGGCAGTGTAGAAGACCTATGCCGGGGCCGCTTCCCTGGGCGCCGCGGCCTCTGCCGGGAGAGGCGCTGTCGTGCTGGGTGGCGCGTGTGGCGTCGCGTTACGACGTGACAGCTGGCGACCTCTGCAGATACCTGCTGGACAGGCAGGACTTTGACCTTGGCCGCATCGAGCGGCAGGATCATCGTGCTGATCCTGAACTGGTGAGCTTGCTGGCCGCAGCGGCAAGGATGCCTCCTGAAAGGCTCCGGGCCATGCAGGTCGGGATGGAGGACGGAAACGCCTCATGCTGGTTCCGGATGAACGCTGCATGGTGCCCAGAGTGCGTCCGATGCAACCTTGCAGAAGGACTGGAAGCCTTCTAGCGTATCACATGGCGCCTGGGATGCGTTGTCCTCTGCCCTGATCACGGCGTGCTGCTCCAAGATGCCTGCCAGCGTTGCTGGAAAAAGGCGCGGTGCTCCTTCCGGCATGCTGGCGGCACCATCAGGTTAGCTTGCAGCTTTTGCAACGAACTGCCGTTCCGTCCCGATCGTCTTGCTAATCGGCTCGAGCTTTGCAGCTCTGGGGCATTCGGTGTGCAGCTTACCTCCGAGATCGTAACGCTCGTTTGATACGCCTGGACCCGCCAGCACCGCCGGGCTAGGGTTGGGACTGCAGTCCAGCCTTGGAGCGTGGTCCTATAATGGTTCCGACACGGGCCTTCGTGGCCTATTACCGCGTCAGCACCGACAAACAGGGACAGTCCGGCCTTGGCCTCGACGCCCAGCGCGCCGCCGTCGAGCTGCACGCGCGCTCGGTCGGCGCCCAGGTGATTGCCGAGTTCCAGGACGTGGAAAGCGGGCGCAAGGCGGACCGGGTCGGCCTGGCGGCGGCTCTGGCCTCCTGCCGGGCCAAGCGCGCGACGCTGTTGATTGCCAAGCTTGACCGGCTGGCCCGCTCGGTCGCGTTCATCTCCAACCTGATGGAAGGCGGCGTGGACTTCGTCGCCGCCGACATACCCAGCGTGAACCGGCTGACAGTGCACGTGCTGGCAGCCGTCGCCGAGCACGAGCGCGAGATGATCTCGCAGCGGACCAAGGCGGCGCTCGCCGCGGCCAAGGTGCGCGGCACCCGGCTGGGTAACCCCCGCCTGCCGGCGACCGGCACGCTCGCCCAGGCGCCTGCGCCGTCCACGCCCAGGGCAGGGCCAGGGTGAAGGCTGCGCAGGCCCGCGCCGTCACTGCCTACGAGCCATTGATCGTGAAGGCCCGCTCAGAAGGCGCCCTGTCGCTGGGCGACTACGCCCAGGCGCTGCAGGCGGCGCGGTTGCCGACATCCCAGGGCGGCGACCGCTGGTCCAGGCCATCCGTGGCCCGCGTGCTGCGCTATTGCATGGACGTCACGGCAGCGGCTGATGAGGCGCCCGCCGCGTAGGCAACCCGTGCAGGCCGTAGCGGCGGTGAGCCGCGATTCCCGCGAGGATCGAAGGGGGCCGGAGTGGACCAGAACTCGAACCCGGCCCCGCCTGCAGTTATCACGCCTGATGCAATTCCGTCGGCACGGCTGCAAGACGAGGTCAGCAGACGCGCTCCTGCGCCGACGCGTCGCGGGCCGCGTCCACCCGAAAAGCCTACGAGGTGGACTGGAGGGCATTCGTCGCGTGGTGCGCCGAGCGCGGCTTGGCCTACTCGCCGGCCGACCCGCGCGTGGTTGCGGTGTTCCTGTCCGGGGAAGCCGCCCGCGGCTGCGCGCCGCCGACCGTCAACAGGAAGCTTGCCGCCATCGGCTGGGCGCACCGGCGTGCTGGGCTGCAACCGCCGCAAAAGACCGAGGGCACCGCCGCCATCGCCGAGGTGCTGGCCGGCATCCGCCGGTCGCGCACAACGGCGCCGGACAAGAAGTCGGCCGCCGATGCCGACGTCACCTGGACCTTGCTGCACTTCATCAAGGGCGAGCGCCTGCGCGACCACCGAGACCAGGCGCTGATCGCGCTCGGCATGGCCGCGGCGCTGCGGCGCTCCGAGCTGGTGGCGCTCCGGGTCGAGGACCTCGCGCGAGTGCCGGAAGGGCTACGCTTGCGGATCAGCCGCTTCAAGACCGATCAGGACGGGGCAGGGGAGGTGGTCGCCGTCCCTAGCAGCAAACGTTTCAGGCCGGTGGCGTTGATCGACGCCTGGCTGGCGGCGGCCGGCATTGCGGACGGGTTCGTGTTCCGGCGCTTCGTCAGCCGCGCCGACAGCACTGTCAACTTGTTGGACTGAGGTTGCGACGGCGCGCGATGAGGGCGGCGTGCTCGTAGTTACGCCCTGGCAGTGACGCCGGTGACCTCGGCCCATACCTGAAAGGCCTGGGTCCGGGCGGCTCGATACTGGGTGGCGGGCACTTGGTGAC
>CAXTCN010000240.1:0-6759 GCA_964242575.1 uncultured Acetobacteraceae bacterium
CCACCCAACTCTCCTTCGCTATACGTCACTGAAGCGGAATGAGGGGATGCATGAGTACTCCGCCACCTGACCGCACAGCATGCTCGCCTGCAGCTTGGCCAAAAGCGCCTTGGTCTCGTCGAGCATGAGGCCGACCTCCGCAAGCGTGCTGACCACTGCCGGCCGGCTGATCGTCACCAGCTCCGTCGTCTTCACCTCGCCCGCGCTCGTCGTCGTCTCCAGCCGCACCGTCCACTGCATTAAGCCCGCCGCCCTTATGGTCAGGCATCAGCCAGACCAATCAGCCCGAGACCAGCAAGCGGGCTGCCCCAGGTTTTTGACACTCCTCTCCAACAGCCGGTCGTGCCGGACGTTGTCGAAGTAGGCTCGCAGGTCGAAGTCGAGGACGCGCGTTTTCCGTTGGACAATCGCCTCGGCGACCCGCTTGATCGCGCCATGAGCTGTCCGCTTGGGTTGGTATCCAAACGATCCCGGTTGGAAATCCGGTCGTGCACGAGCTTGCCCGTGTTGGATAGAGCAACACTGGCCGGGAACGTCTCACTTTCCTGAATTAGAGCGTTTCAGGCTGACTGGAGAGAGCCTGCGTTCCAAGGCCTTCTTCAGCGTCGGCGTGTTCTAGGTGGTCTTTTCTTCCGGAGTACTGATGTCGTCTGACCTACAGGGTGTACCACTTATTGGCGCAACGTCCGGGTGTTTCCGGTCAGCCTGAGAACGCTCTAATACTACAGCCGGGGTTGTGCGTTGTGCTTGTCCGGAGGTGGCGTGGCATGGTGACGGTGGGTGACGTGCGCGGGTGGGTTGCTGGGTTGGACGGCGTCATGGACCGGATCGCGCCGCGGTTCGGGCGTGTGGAGCCGCGCAGGCGTGCGGGAGCCTACCTGCGCGGGCTGCTTGCGCCCGTGGAGCGCAAGAACGGCTGGCAGCTGGCGGAGGCTGCGGGTGACGTCACGCCGGACGGGGTGCAGGAGTTCCTGAGCCGGGTGCGCTGGGACGCGGACGCGGTGCGGGACGACCTGCGGGCCTATGTGGTTGAGCACTTGGCCGACCCGGCAGCCGTGCTGGTGTTGGACGAGACCGGCTTCCTGAAGAAGGGGACCAAGTCGGCCGGGGTGCAGCGGCAGTATACGGGCACGGCCGGGCGGATCGAGAACGCGCAGGTCGGCGTGTTCCTGGGCTATGCGGGGCAGCATGGCCGCGCCCTGATCGACCGTGCGCTGTATGTGCCCAAGGAATGGGCCGGGGACGACGCACGCCGCCGCGAAGCACGCATCCCCGCTGAGGTGAAGCTTGTGACCAAGCCCAAGCAGGGCTTGGTCATGCTGGAGCGGGCGCGGACGGCAGGCGTGCCCTTTTCCTGGATCGCCGGCGACAGCGTGTATGGGGCTGACAGCGCCATCCGACGGTGGGCCGAGCGGCACCGGCGCGGCTACGTGCTGGCCGTCACCTCGGGCCAGCGGCTCGGGATGCGGCCGGTGACGGACTGGATTGAGGGCCTGTCCGCGGACGCCTGGCAGCGCCTCAGCGCGGGCGACGGCGCCAAGGGGCCGCGGCTGTATGACTGGGCGCACTTGCCCTACAACGGCGCGGCGCCGGGCTTTGCCTGCGCGCTCTTGGTCCGGCGCAGCATGGCTGATCCCGAGGAGGTCACGTTCTACCTGACCCACGCGCCCCAGGGCACTGCCCTTGCCGAGCTGGTGCGGGTGGCGGGCACGCGCTGGGCCATCGAGAGCTTGTTTGAGCAGGCCAAGGGCGAAGTAGGCCTGGACCACTACGAGGTGCGCTCCTGGGTCGGGTGGCACCGCCACATAACCCTGTCCATGTTCGCCCTGGCCTACCTCGCCGTGGTCCGCCGCAGCGCCGGGCAGGGCGCCATAGGGGGGTGTGGACCTGGCAAGCCTGAAAGCCGACTTGCTGCCGCTTACGGTGCCCGAGGTCAGGCGGCTCATCGCGGCATTGGCAGGCAGACCGCCACCTCGGCCCGATGCCGTCTTGCGCTGGTCAACCTGGCGCAGGCGCCACCAGCAGCGCGCCAAGCGCGCCCACTGGCGCCAACGAACACAGGAGCACTCAGGTGAAACCCGGCTGTAGTACTAACATAGTGGGCTGCGATGAGGATGACCGATTGCGCACCGTCGGACCGAAGCCACATGCCCGATATGAGTAAGAGCTACGACGACGTATCCGGCTTCCTCCAGTTCCACCAGCACGGACCTTATGCTGCCTACGTCACCGGGTATCGCTCGGCGGGTGAAGCTCCGATACGTCTTCTCACTTCGGCCAAGCCTGCCGGCGTTTACACGTTTCCGCCAACGGCCGACCTTACTCTTGGGCTTTGTTTACAGGGGGGGCATTGGGCCGAGTACGATTTTGGCGCCGGGCGCTGGCGCGGCCGCAACCGGCCTGGTACCTTCAGCTTGCTCGCACCGGGTGCGGGTGCCAACGTTGCCGCGACAGACACCGGCAGGGTTCCTGTCCTGAGGCAGACCCTGTTCCTCACGGTGCCGGCCGCGGCGTTCCATCCCACGCTGGCGGATGCGCACGCTTCTTGGGCCGACTTCGGACGGCTGCACACGGCGCCATTTCGCGACCTCTTCCTGGAAGCGCTATGCCAGCGCCTCTGGAACGAGGCGGCGGAAGGCAACCCACACGGCCGCTTGTTCGCGGACGGTGCCGTTTCCATGCTCGCTGCAACCTTGTTACGGCTGGCGCATGGGGCGGAGGCGCCGTCGGCCGACGCGCGGACATGGCCCCGCTTGTCATCGGACCAGCTACGGCGCGTGCGCGACTTGGTGCGGGACCGCTTAGACGAGGATCTGTCCTTGGCCGACCTGGCCGGCGCTGCGGGCCTGAGCGAGTCCCACTTCCGCGCGGCGTTCCGCGCCAGTGTAGGCGAGAGCCCAGGTCGCCACCTCGCAACGCTGCGCATTGAACGGGCGAAAGAGCTCCTCGTAGCCACTGATCTACCGATTGCCCAGATCGGCCTCAGGGTGGGCTACGCCAACCAAGCCCACTTCACGACCGCCTACAAACGGCTGACCGGGACCACGCCCGCCGCGTATCGCAGGGTGCGGCGGAGATAGTGGCCGATTTTGCGCCCCGTTCACTCGTAGACGGACGGCTCGACCATGGTGCGCCCCTATCACGGCAGAAGCGGGATCGCTCTCGTGCCCGGCGGTTCGGTGATGTCCGATACAGTGGGGACGCAGCCCCCACTGCCGTCGAAAGTGGGCCGCGTTGTATACGCTGCCCCTTGTCCGCGGGCGCCCGGGAGTGGGGGCCCGCGGGTTCGACATCACGCCATCAGCGTGTTCCGCGCCGTTTCGCCGAGGATCGCATGGCCCAGCGCCGTGGGATGGAACTCTGGGTCAAGGAACAGCGACGCGTGCCGCACCGCCGGATCCTGACCCACGAGATCTGAGTTGTAGACCTCCGGCGTGCCGGGCTGGATCGGCGGGTTCGCCAGCACCGGCTGGTCCACGTTGATGAAGCCATAGGCGGTCGGATCGGCCACGATTGAGTTGAACAGCTTGTTCACGTTCAGCAACTGGACGTCCAGACCCGTTTCTTGCTCGAACGCATCCAGCGTTGAGGCGAGCTGGGCGTTGAACCGGTCGACCAGCGACGTGAACGCGCCCGGGGTGGTGCCTATCTGCTCTAGGAACCCGGGAGTTTCGAACAGCGGGGAGAGCTCGACGTTTGGCGCATTCGCGACCAGGAAGTGTCTGGCGCCGAGGTCGGCCAAGTGCTGGAGCCCGTCCACGATCGCCTCCACCGAGAGCGTGACGCCCTCTTCTGGCGTCACGTCGCTTGGGAACGTCACGTCGTTGCCGCCAAAGCCGACCGTGATCAGGTCGTTGGCCGTGAGCGATCCGTAAGCCTGCTGGAAAGCATCGATCTGGCCCTCGAAGTCGGTCAGGCCCGTTGTGGACCGGAGCTGGTCGAAGGGGTTGAAGATCCCTGCCCGTGCGGTGGCGTTGACGTAGGCGAAGTCCCTGTCCTCGTCGGTTTGCACGCCGAGGATGCGCTCCAGGTTCTCCGTCCACATCGGGCCGTCCGAGTAGCCGCCCTTGTAGTAGAGGAACGACGAGTTAGGCGCTGGTTGGCCGGCGGCCTGCGCCACGCCGGCCACGCCGTAGGTCCCGCCGTCGTCGGACAGGCGGTCGCCGAAGCTGAACAGCCTCGACACGGTGTAGGAACCGCCGCGCTCGCCCGCCGGCAGCACCCTCGGGCTGCCCGGGTCGTAATTGCCGCCGAAGAACGGGTCGAAGTAGGACACATATGGGTTGTTGGCACGGACCGGCGGGCTGATCGGGTCGATGGGGCCGGGGAAGCTCGGGTCGAGGATGGGGATGCTCCCGGGAAGCCCGGCCGCGCCGGCGGCGTTGGCGGTCCCGACCGAAGCGTCCTCGCCGCGTGGAGCGGAGGTGGCATCGGTCGGGGCCAATCCCCCGGGCAGGACCGTCGAGGCGATGCCGCTCGAAGTGGAGCCGCCCTGGCCCGACGGCACGCCCGCGACGGCCGCGCTGGGATCGGCGGAGCTGAAGGTCGCGGCGGCCTGGGCGCGGCCGGGCGTGTCCGGGCCGCCGTTCGGAGCTTTGGTGGTGCGGTCCGCGATCTCGGCCCGGTAGTCCGCCGAGGGGTCGCCGCCGGCTGCCACGACGGCCGTGTACTGCGGCGGCGTCAGGAGGGGCGGCTGCTTCTGGAACACGGTGGCGCTGTCGGGCGTCACCTGCTCGCCGTTCTCCTCGAAGCCGTACATCACGTTCCGGGCGGCGTCGATGGTGTAGAGCTTGCCGTCCGAACCCACGACGACGTCGTTCAGGTTACTCTGGTTGTTGAACAGGGTCTGTGACCCGTCGGGGCCGTTCTGCCCCGCATACGCCACGGAGTCGAAGGTCGGCGTGATCGTGGCGTCCGAGGGGTCGCGGTCGAACAGCCCTTCAATCCTCAGCAGTCCTCTAACGTAGCTGCCGAACGGACCCAGCGCGTCCGCGGTCGCCGCCGACAACCCGCCGCCGGCCGCGACGTAAGCGGTGCCGTCAGGCGCAATGGTGAAGCCGTTGGAACCGACGGAGATCACACGGTCCTCGCCGGTCACCGCGTTGACCTCGCGGATGGAGAGAAGGCCAGTGAAGACGCGCTCCTGGCCGCCGTCGGCATCCAGCTCGATCCGCGTGATGGAGGCGGTGAAGCCGCCGCGCTCGTCCACGAAGCCGGGAATGAAGGGGATAATCGGCGCGGTCGCGGCGTCGGGCGGGTCGGAGGGGGTGCCGACCCCTTGCTCGTTCACGTAGAGCTGGCCATCGGGGCCGAAGGCCATGCCGCGCGGGTTGTTGAGGCCGCTCGCGACCACCGCGATGCTCGACGGCTGGCCGGTAGCCTTATCGATGCGGTAGCGGAGCACTTGGCCGTTGTTGATGTCGGCATTGTTGATGGAGGCGTAGACGTCGCCCATGTTTTTATCAGCGAACACGTAGTTGGCGAGCTTGAGCTCCGGGCCGGAGATGGTCGTGCGGATACCGTCGGTTCCGACGCGGGTCAGTTGGCTGGGCGGCAGGTCGCCCGGCTGCCGCGTCGGGTCGTAGATCGAGGCCGCGTTGACGTACTCGAGGACGTACAGGTTGCCTTGGCCGTCGAGGCTGAGACCGTTGACCTGGCTGAAGCCGCTCGCGTAAACCTCGGGCACGCCGCTCGGGATCTGGCCGTCGAAGCCCGTCGTGGCTTCCGGGTCGGCGATGCGGAAGATCCTGGCGTAGCCCTCGGGGTAAGGTAGGCCGGTCAACCCGCTGACGTAGAGGGCGCCGTCCGGTCCCACCGCCACCGCGGTCGGCACGTACTCCAATTGCCGCGAGAAGAAGCCGAGGCCGGTGCCATCGGCGCCTGCCGTCGAGTACTGCGCCGGCAGCCCGGCCAAGTCGACGCCCGCGGTGTTCACCGAAGCGATCGTGCCAGTGGCGTTCCCCGCACCGACCGAAGGACCCGCCGTGCCGCCACCGCCGATGGCGGCGGGGACGGACGCATCGGCGGCGCCGAAGTTGGTGACGGCGCTCGCGCCGCCCGAGGTTTCGGAAATCGTTCCACTCATGCACATCACCTCTCGAAAGCCAGGTCGGCCGGAGCACGACCCCGCTCGGCTGCAAACGTCCTTGAACCAGGCGGCCGGGAGTCGAAGGCAAGCCGGGCTCAGGTCCGAGCGACCTTAGGGTGATGCGTCCGGATGCGTCTTTCCGTTTTCGACGGTCAATTTTCGCGCCGTGACGTATCTTTGAAGCAAAAGCTCTGTTCTGAGGCGTTGGTGCATAAATGGAGACCTGGGGGCTTTGGCTGTGGAAGGGAGAGGCCTATAGGGCCGCTCCCTCGTTCCCTGGATGACCGATGCCCTACAAGGCCAATGAGGCGCGCCGCCACAAGATCCCCCGGGCGCGCTACAAGGTCACCAACTGGCCAGAGTACGACAGAGCGCTGCAGCAACGCGGGAGCTTGACGGTCTGGGTGACGCCCGAGGCGCTCGCGGCCTGGCACCCGCCCCACACCGGTCAGCGCGGTCGCCCCCGCGACTGCTCGGACGTGGCGATCGAGACCGGTCACCTGCTGCGCTTGGCCTTTGGCCGGCCCTGGCGGCAGGCCGAGGGCCTGCTACGCTCGATCACAGTCCTGCCCGGGATCGATGTCGGCGTGCCCGGTCACAGCACCGGGAGTGTCAGAAACCTGGGGCGCTACGCCGCGAGCTGGATTGGTTGGTGGCCAAAGCGTCCGTCC
>CAXTCN010000241.1:0-6747 GCA_964242575.1 uncultured Acetobacteraceae bacterium
GGCCTGGCGCCGTGCGGAAAAGGAGAACGGCAGCGGCACAACTGCAAGAAACGACCAGGGTCTTGCCGTCCAGCGCGATGCTGCGCTGTCCAGGCGTGGCACGCGCTGCCTGCAATAAGGCGGCGTGGTGGCGGAAGACGGCTTCCACCGCGGCTGGGTCAAGCCCTTGCAGAATATAGCGGATGGCAGTGTGAGCGGGTGCGCGTCGCCAGGTCAGGCTACAGGCCGCGTTCAGCCTGCTGCGGTGGACGTCGATGAAGGTGACGATGTCCGGCGAACGTCTCCGTTCGACGCCGCGATACGAGTTGCAGCCGCTCACGATGGCAAGGATGGAAAACAGCAGCACATGCGGCAGCCCGTAGAGCTTGCCCTCTGCCCGGCGAGGATCAGGCACGTCCGCCAACAGGTCCAACAACGGCGAGAACGCAGCCAAGGCACCCTCCAACCCAACTGCCGACACAAGGATCAGACATCGGCCGGCTCGGGAACCTCTTTCTGATCAGCCAAACCAGCAGCGTTGAACAGCCCTGGATACAACAATGACCCGCCGGTGAAAACGTCAGGCCGAGCCGCCGTTACACCAGTGCCCGTTTATTGCCTGTGGCCGACGACGGCTATGGCCGCCGCTCCTCGAATAAGCGCTGCTGTCCCCGTAGTGGCGCATCGCCTGGCCACCCGAGTTCCCGGTCAGGTTGCACCTGTTGCTGCTGCATGCCAAACCCGTTCTGGGGAGCGTAGGTGAACCCGGGCGGCAACTGCTGCTGCCCGCCAAACGGCCCGTCAGTGGGGATGTCGAGCCCGCTGCCATCGGAGCGCATGATGTCGCAGGCCCATCGCCAGCCCGGCGGCTTGCCGATCATCGTCCCTCCCCTTTCGTACGTGCATTCGCACACCGAACCTGCCTGGCTGAGTTGCTGCCCGCCCCGCTCCTCAATGCAGCGGGGCCACACGCTGGCCGGTCCCTGGGCCCGCAAAGGCTGGAAGGAAGCCAGGCAACAGGCAACCCCTGCAAGAACCGCCCGGCCCAGTGCTGTCTTGCGGTTTGGCATGCTCACCGTTTCACATCCTTTCCATCGCCGTTGATTGTGGCGACTTGTTCGTTGAACTTGCGCAGCCAATCCGTCAGGGCGGGGCTCCGGTTTGGAAGCTGGCGCAGAGGCAGGTTAGCCACGGATCCGATAGCCACGCCGCCGTCCTCTTTCCGGCCCGGCCCCGACGTTCCGCTGGCAGGCCGCGTCCTGTCCGACCCAAGGTTCGACCGCCAGGTTCGTTCAGCAGCAGGACTCCCGCTTGCAGCGGGAGGCTCAGCAGGCTTCGCGGGATCGTCCAGGGCCTGCGGCGGCGCCAGCTCCTTGAGTGGGTGCCGAACCAGCCAATCGGCCTGCTCCCGGACCCGGAGCATGGCCGACGCTGCGCGTTCGGCCGCCGCCCTGACCTGGAAGGAGGACCGCTCGTCCGGTCTCGTCGTCACCGATACGGGCCTGCCTGCGATCGCCGCGAGGACGTGCACATCGCGCCTGGCCAAGTTGACCATCACCCGGTGCGCCTGGCGCGTCTCGACAAGGATCGTGATATGCCGGCTGTCCGGCACCTGGTTGGCCGCGAGAAGGAAAGCGCACCGCAGCTGAATGTCCAGCCCGCCAGGGCACCCCCCCTGGCTGCGGAACAAGGTGTCGCCCGCCCTGTCGCCGATGAGGTAGGCCCAGCCGCCGATGATGTCCTTGGCGATATAGAGGCCGCTCTGGTCCGGGCTGTCCAGCACCACGGCCCCGAGGGTGATGCGCACTGGTCCTACCGGTCCGAACATATGCCCTCCCCCATTACCTGCTGTGCCCATGGCGCACCCGCGTCTACCCGGTCCATCACCTTACAGCTCCGATCCCGTTCCTGATTTTCCACACGTATGCGATGACTTCGGCCACCGCCCGGTAGTGTTCGCCGGGGATTTCCTTGTCCAGGTCCACTTGGTAAAGCGCGCGCGCCAAGGCAGGGTTCGGCATGATGGGAACCTTGTGAAGGGCTGCCTCCTCGCGAATGCGCGCAGCCACGAAGTCCGCGCCCTTTGCCACCACCTTGGGCGCCGCGATGCCGGACCGGTCGTACGCCAGCGCCACGGCATAGTGGGTCGGGTTGGTGATCACGACGTCGGCGGTCTGCACCTGCGCCATCATGCGCCGCCTTGACCGCTGCGCCTGGATGCGGCGGACCTTCGCCTTGAGCATGGGGTCGCCCTCGGACTCCCGCATCTTCAGGCGGACTTCCTCACGGGTCATCCGCATGTCCTTGGCATGCTTGAGGCGCACCAGCAGCACGTCGACCGCCGCGAAGCAGGCGAGCGCGATCATCAACGGCTGCACGAACCGCCGCACCTCGTCATGGGTCACCGGGAGCAGCCGCGCGACGTCCGACCCCATCACGCCCAGGGCCGCCATGAGGCCGCGGTCCAGCACGGACCACACCAGCACGCACAGCGCTGCCAGGCGGGCAACGGACTTGAGGAACTCCAGCAGGTTGTGCTGGGACAGGATTCGGGCGAGGCCGGCGGCCGGGCTGATGCGCGAGACTTCGAACTTGATGGGTGCGCCGCCAACGTAGAACTGGGTCTGCAGCAACGCAGCCATGACGCTGCACGCCGCCGCGGGCAGCGCGATCGCGGCGACGATGACGGCCGCGGACACCAGGATGCCCGACAGTTGCCCGGCCACTCCGCCACCTTCGATCCGCATCGTGCCGAGAAGGCCGATGAAGCCGGCGGAGCGTTCCGCAAGGTCCCGGCCCGCGGCCGGCAGGAACATCACGCCGGCGGCTGCGGCCCCACCCAGCCCTGCCAGCATGTTGAGGTCGCGCGAGACCGGCATCTGCCCCGATTCGCGCGCTCGCTCCAGCCGCTTCGGGGTAGGATCCTCGGTCCGGTCCTCGGCCGAATGCCCGTCGTCCGCCATGTCTTCAGCGCCTCAAAGGCCAGGAAGCGCGGAAAAAGCCTGCCGCGTCCCCGCCAACCAGGTGTCGAACATCAAGGTTACGGCCGCGACCAGCAGCGCCAAGCCGCCCAGGATCTGCGCCGGTGCCAAGACGACATGCACCTGGATGTTGGGAACCAGCCGGCTGACAAATCCCATGGCCGCCTGCCATACGAGGCAGGTTATGATGAACGGCGCCGCGAGGCGCACGGCTATGCCGAAGCTTTCGCTGACGGCGCGGGCCACCGTCTGCGCCGCACCTCCCGTGTCGAATGCGCCGCCGGGCGGCAGCAGGTCGTAGCTGCCCACGATCGCCTGGATCGGCAGGACGTAGAGGCCTGACGCAAACAGCATGGCTACCGCCGCCAGGCCCAGCATCCGCTGCAACGCGCTGACCTGGGCGCCGACGCTGGGATCGATCTGCAAGACGCTGGACAGCCCGACCATCAGCGAGACAACGCTTCCCGCCATCGCCATCGCCATCGCCATCGCCATCGCCATCGCCATCGCCATGACCGTCACCCGTGCCGTGAAGCCCATCCAGGCGCCCACAAGGATCTCCATGATGATCAGGCCAGCCAGTTGCACCATCTGGCCCGGCAGGGGCGGAAGGGCGCCCTGAAGGGCCGGGTAGACAAGGCACGCCAGGACGGCAGCCAGTCCCGCCCTGACGCTCGCAGGGATCTCGTTCTCACCGAGCGCCGGCCCGGTCAGCACCGCGGTCCCGACCCGCGCGAGCACCAGGATAAAACCGAAGCCCATCGAGGGCAGGTCCCGCAACACCGCGGACACGTCATTCAAGGGGTACAACCCGCTGCGCGCGTCATGGGCTCAGCCCGAGCGTGATGATCTGATCGAACACGCTGCGTGTGTAGTCGCCCAGCGTCTGCATCATGAAGCTGCCGAGGATGCCGATCGTGGCGCAGATGGCCGCGAACTTCGGGATGAAGACCAGCGTGCTCTCGTTGATCTGCGTCAGCGCCTGCAGCATGGATATGACCAGGCCTACGACCAGGCCGACCATGAGCGCCGGGCTTGCCAGCTTGAGGAGGATGATGAGCGCGTCGCGCGCGAAGACGGCGAGATTGCCCTCGTTCATGGCAATGCCGCCGCGCAAGGCCGTTGGAGCGCGGGACGGTTAAGCGGCATGATCCTGGAACCCCGTTTTGGGATGGCGCTGCTGCGTGGGCGAGGCGGGCGCGATGAAGTGGCCGGGCCTGGCCCTAGACGGACATCCGCATGACGTCCTGGTAGGCCGATATCACCTTGTCCCGAACGGCCACGCTCGCCTGCAGCGCCATCTCCGCCTTCGACACGGCCATGACCACATCGGTCAGGTTTCCCCCGCCTGTCATGGCTTGGGCCGACTTCGCATCCGCCGCATGCCCGAGGTCCACCAGGTTTGACATCGCCCCTTGCAGCGCGGAGCCGAACGAGGCGCCGCCGGTTGGGGTAGGCGTCACGGCGCCGCCGAGGCCCCCTTGGATCGCGGCGTAGGCGGAGGCGCCAGTGATGTTGCCGGAAATCATTGTCGGTTCCTATCGCAGCAGGTCGATCGTGCGGGTCATCATCCCGCGGGTTGTTTCCATGACGTTGAGGTTGGCGGTGTAGGACCGCTGCGCCTCCTTCATGTCCATGATCTCGACGAACGAACTCACGTTGGGCGTCTTGATGTAGCCAGCCGTATCGGCCGCCGGGTTGACCGGGTCGTACTTGCGCGGGAACGCCGAGGCGTCAGGCGCGATCTTACGCACGCTGACCGCGGTCGTTCCTAGTGACTTGTCCAGGACGTTCTCGAAAGTGACGGTCTTGCGCCGGTACGGGTCGGCGCCCGGGGATGATCCGGTGGTGTTGGAGTTCGCGAGGTTTTCGGCAATCACCCGCAGGCGCGTGCTCTGGGCCGCCATGCCCTTCGCCGACACCACCAGCGTCCGATCAAGATCCATGGCGTTGAATGTCCCTTGTCTCAGTTGCGGCCGAGGGCCGTCTTGAACATGCTGGAGTATTTCTTGTAGAGGCCCATCGCCAGTTGATGGGCCGCGTCCGTCTCGGCAATCTTTTCAAGTTGCTCGTCCAGCACGACCGCGTTGCCGTCCAACGAGATCGCCGCGTTCGCGCGGTCCGGGCGTCCGGCAGCGGCGCTGGCCGCCAGCGTGAAGCCTCCAGCCTCGCGTTGGGCCGATGCTGCCAGAACGTCCTTGAACGATTTCACGTCACGCGCCGCGTATCCAGGGGTGTTCGCGTTGGCGATGTTCTGGGCCAGCACGTTCTGGCGTTGCCCGACCCAGGCCAGGCGCTTCTCAGCCAACGCGAAAACGTCGATGGGTGGTGCATTCATGGACGGGCCATATAAAGCCCGGAGACTGAACGCCAACTTGACGTGCGGACGTTCTGCATCTAACATCACAGCCAGTCGAGGAATAATCCAGCGCAGTGGACCGTGGCGCGTGGTTCAGCGGCCCAGACCGCGACGGCCTCGTCCATCAATCACACCGTCAAGCTGTCGAGCAGGCACAGGCCCGCCTCATGCGCCGGCCAATTCATGACCTTGTGCTTCTGAGGCAGGATGTTGTGATGGCGGTCTTCTCAACTTAAACGTCAAGGTGGGCACCCGGGATCAGAAGGGCAGCCCTCCTATGCCAGGCCGCTTCCCGACGCCATCAGACGGGTCCGTGCGCCACAGTTCCCTTCGTGCGACGTGCCGGCCCGGAACGCGCTTTCTGCTACGTGGCGCGTACCTCGGCGATGAAGCCGCCCACCTCGCTAGTGAGCTGCTCTGCCTGCCGCGACAGGTCCGCGGCCGCGCCGAGCACCTGGTCGCTCAGCTACGAGATGTTCTTCTACCTGGCGGCGGCTGCCCTGCTGCTAGACCTGGGCGTAGCGCGAATGCCGCCAAGGTTGCGCGTGGCGATCCTGCTGCTGTTGGGTTCCGCCTTCGTTGCGCTGGCCTGGCTGGTGTTCCCAACTGGCCCATTTGCATGCTGCCGTTTCACGGGCATGCTGCTGGCCGAGGGCTTGGGCAAGCGCGTGCCGCCATGGGCGGGGTGGGCTGGGGTCACGCTTGGCTGCGTAATACCAGTGACGCATGCGTTGTCTCGCGTGCCTAACGACCTGGCGCAGAGCGTGGCGTTCTTCCTGCTGTGCACCGCGCGCCTACAAGAAGCCCAATTCCCGGAAGCCTGATGTCACACCCAATCTGGGTGTGGGGCTACTTTTGGAGCCGCAGCAGTTCGCCGTCAACGATCCCTTCCGAGTTTTTCAATTCTTCCACAATGATCTTGCGCAAGGAGCCTGTTGCACAATCGCTTTCGGGAACGTCGCGATGGTGCGTTTTGGTGTTGACGGCTCTGACGAAGCACGATTCGATCGTTGCCCTCCCACGACACGGACCGAGCGATGGCGCACCATTTTCGGAAGCCGGAACGACGTCAGGTTCTCCTGCTTGCGGCCGACATGATGGACTGGCTGCCTGAAGGCGATATCGTCCACTTGATCGTTGACGCGGTGGCGATGATGGACCTGGGCGCGTTCGAGGCGGGCTACAAGCTGGGCCGTGCGGGGCAGGCGCCGTTCGCGCCGCAGGTGCTGCTGGCTTTGCTGATCTACGCCTACTCGCACGGCGTCCGCTCGAGCCGGGTGATCGAGCGGCTGTGCGGCCGCGATGCCGGTTACCGCTTCATTGTGGGCGATGCTGTCCCCGACCACACGGTGATCGCGCGGTTCCGCCAGCGCCATGTCGCGCGCATGCGCGAGGTGTTCCTGGCCGTGCTGCGGCTGTGCCACGAGG
>CAXTCN010000242.1:0-6700 GCA_964242575.1 uncultured Acetobacteraceae bacterium
CGCAGAAGGCAGCTGCCGCGCCAGGGATGGCGTAAAGAACGTTATCCATTGCACGTCATCCGCGTCCTGGGCGACCGTCTCGTGCCAGGCGGCTCCATCACCTTCATCTCCGGCGCATTGGCCGATCGGCCGAGTGCTAACGGCACAGCGGTGCTCGCTGCCGCATCCGCGGCCATGGAGGCGCTCGCCCGCGGGCTGGCGCTGGAGCTTGCGCCGACCCGTGTGAACACGCTGTCGCCGGGGACCACCGATACACCGCTGCTGGGCCGGGCGCTTGGCGACCAACGCGACGTCTATGTGGCGTCGCTGACGGAGAAGTTGCCGCTGCACCGCTTCGGCACCGCGGCAGAGGCGGGCGCTGCCGTGGTGTTCCTGATGAGCAACGGCTCGATGAACGGGGCAACACTGAACATCGACGGCGGGTCCCGCCTCGTCTGAACCCGCGTCCGTTCGGGCCGCTCTCCCCCATCAAGGACCGCCCCATGCCGACACTGTTCGACCCGATCCGGATCGGCGCCATCCAAGCGCCAAACCGGATCCTGATGGCGCCGATGACCCGGGCGCGCGGAACTCGCGAGCACCTGCCGACGCCGATCATGACTGACTACTATGCTCAGCGCGCGTCGGCCGGGCTGATCATCTCCGAGGCGATCGGCATCACCCAGCAGGGCCTGGGCTGGCCCTTCGCGACCGGCCTGTGGTCACCCGAGCAGATTGCCGGCTGGCGGCAGGTCACCGAAGCCGTGCATGGCGCGGGCGGTCGGATCGTGGCGCAACTCTGGCACATGGGCCGCGGCGTCCACCCGAGCTTTCTCGGCGGTGGGCAGCCGGTTTCCGCCTCCGCGACCACGGCACCCGGTCATGCGCACACCTATGACGGAAAGGCAGTCTACGCGCAGGCCCGTCCGCTGCGGATGGACGAGATCCCGGGCCTTCTGCAGGGCTTCAGCACCAGCGCATCCAACGCGATGAGGGCCGGCTTCGACGGCGTGCAGATCCATGCCGCCAATGGCTACGCGATCGACCAGTTCCTGCGCGACGGCGCCAATTTCCGTGACGATGCCTACGGAGGCTCGATCACCAACCGCATCCGCCTGCTGCGCGAGGTCACTCAGGCTGTCGCCGAGGCCGTCGGCGCCGATCGCACGGGAGTTCGCCTGTCGCCCAATGGGGAAACCCAAGGCGTGCGGGACAGCGATCCCCTGCCGCTGTTCATGGCCGCGGCCGAGGCCCTTGCCGCGATCGGCGTTGCCCACCTCGAATTTCGCGAGCCGCCGCTTGATGGCACCTTCGGCAAAGGCGAGATGGTACCGCTGGCGCCGGTGCTCCGGACGGCCTTCAAAGGCGTCCTGATCCTGAACTCCGACTTCGACGCCGCCCGGGCCCAGGGCGACCTCGACCGGGGGATTGGCGACGCGATCGCGTTCGGCCGTCCCTTCATTGCCAACCCCAACCTGCCCCGGCGCTTTGCCGAACGTCTCGCGCTTGCTGACGATGAAGCGGCGACTTGGTTTACCCAAGGGCCACAAGGCTACTCGGACTATCCCGGCACCTGACGCTGGTTGACACGCAGCGATCGCGTCACCGGCGCTTAAAAGGAGAACACGATGAGCTTCATCGAAACCGCCGACAAAACCCGCATCTTCTACAAGGATTGGGGGCAGGGCCAGCCCGTCGTGTTCTCGCACGGATGGCCACTCTGCTCCGATGCCTGGGACGGCCAGATGCTGTTCATGCTGCAGAACGGGTTCCGCGTCGTGGCACATGACCGCCGGGGGCATGGCCGGTCCGACCAACCCGGCAACTGCAACGACATGGACACCTATGCCGACGACCTGGCCGCGGTCATGGACGCGCTCGACCTTCGCGGCGTCATCATGGTCGGCCACTCGACTGGCGGCGGCGAGGTCGCCCGATACATCGGCCGGCACGGGACCGCGCGCGTGGCGAAGGCGGTGCTCCTGGGCGCCGTGCCGCCGGTCATGGTCTCGACGCCGCAATGGCCAGGCGGGCTCGAGATTGCTGTGTTCGACGGCATCCGCAAGGGCGTGTTCGACAATCGCTCCGCCTTCTACCTCGACCTCGCCATTCCGTTCTTCGGCATGAACCGCGAGGGAGCCGCAGTGAATGAGGCGCTACGCCAGAGCTTCTGGAGCCAGGGCATGATGGGCTCGGTGGTCGGCCAGTATGCTTGCATCCGTGAGTTCTCAGAGGTGGATTACACCAGCGACCTCAAAAAGATTGACGTCCCGACCCTGGTGATCCACGGCGACGACGACCAGATCGTGCCGTTCGCCCATGCCGGGACGCTGACCGCGAAGGTCGTTCGGCATGCGACGCTGAAGGTCTACGAGGGCGCGCCGCATGGCTTTGCCGCCACCCACCAGGACCGGCTGAACGCCGACCTGCTGGACTTCTCCCGGTCGTGAGCATGTCCAGCACTGCGCGGACAAGGGTTCCGCTGTTGATCACGACCCTCATCTTGCCGGGGGCGGGTGAGGCACCCAGTCCTGAGGAAGCGTCGTTCCTGGCCGAGAATGCCCAGGTGATGGACCGGATGATGGCCGGCATGGCGGTGCCGGCCACCGGCGATGTGGACCGGGACTTCGTGGCCATGATGAGCGCACACCATCAGGGGGCCATCGACATGGCCATGTCCCAGCTGCGTTACGGCCGCAACGAGCAACTTCGCCGCATTGCGCAGGGGATCATCGTCGAGCAACAGCAGGAAATCGCGGCGATGCAGCTCGCTCTCGGGCAGCCGGCCCCGGCACCCGCCCAGGCCATCTCTGCCCCCGCGCATGTTCATGGAAATCACTGATATGATCAGCACACTTCGTATAGCTGCTGCCTTGTTGGCCTCCGCCGCTCTTCCTGCATTCGCCGGGCAGGTCCTGGCCGGTGCCGATGTCCCCGATATCCCGGTAAGCCACCAGGATCGCGTCTACGCGGCCGAGCAGTTCTCCAACACGCTGTCGGTAATCGACCCGGCGGATAACCGCCTGCTCGGCGTGCTCCGCCTGGGCGATCCGGCACCCGGGAACCTCAGTCCTCTCTACCGCGGCCAGTTGCTCGTGCACGGCATGGGCTTCTCGCCCGACCATCGAACCCTGGCCGTGGTGTCAATCGGCTCCAACTCGGTCAGTTTCATCGACACTGCGAGCAACGCGGTGAAGCACGTCACCTATGTCGGGCGCTCATCGCATGAGGCGTTCTTCACGCCGGACGGCAAGGAGGTCTGGGTCACGGTGCGCGGGGAAAACTACGTTTCCGTCATCGATGCGGCGGACTTCAAGGAAAAGACCCGCATCGTCGTGCCGGCCGGGCCGGGCATGACGATTTTCTCGCCGGACGGACAATACGGCTACGTGTGCTCCAGCTTCAATCCAGAAACCGTGGTCATCGGCGTCGCGGATCATCAGATCGTCGGCCACGTAAAGCAGGACAGCCCGTTCTGCCCCAACATCGCCGCCAGCCCCGATGGCACCCAAGTCTGGCTGACGCTGAAGGACACCGGCCGCGTCATGGTGTTCAACGCCAAGCCGCCCTTCAACGTGCTGCACACGATGCAAACCGGGCGATCACCAACCACGTGAACTTGGTCCGCAACGCGCGTGGCAGTTTCGCCTATGTCACCGTGGGAGGCCGGAACGAGGTGCAGGTGTACCGCACCGAGGACTTCGGCAAGGTCGCCACCATCAAGGTGGGCGCGCTGCCGCACGGCATCTGGCCCTCGGGCGACGGCACGCGCGTTTATGTCGGGCTGGAGAACGCTGACGCCATGGTGGCGATCGACACCCTGACCAACACGGTAATTGCCACCGTGCCCATCGGCCAGGGTCCCCAGGCCATCGCCTACGTGCCCGGCGCCGTGCCGCAGGGTGACGGCCTGCAAGGCTTGCAGCCGCTCGGCGTGGCCGGCCAGGCCGCGCACCTGACCCTCGCGGCAGCAGCCATGCAGGGGAGTGCCGAGGCGAAGGCCGCAGCTCCCACCACCGTCACCCTGTTCGATCAAGGGCTGATCCAGGTCATGCAGGCTGCCGTCACCGGGCTAGAGCCGGGCAAACCCTACGTCCTGGCGCTCGCGCAGAAGCCGGACGGCAGCGGCGAGACGGAGCCGCTGTCGGGCTTCATGACCAACCCGGCCGGCGCTGCCATCGTCAATGCCTTGGGTCCCATCCGGCAGATCGTCCAGGGCCAGCAGGGCAGCGAGCGCCGCTACCTGGTCGTGCTGCCCGGCACTGCCCAGCAGCACGGTGACCCGGTGCAGGTGCAGGTGCAGATGCACTGACCCTCTCGGCGGAGGGGCGCCGGTGCGGCACTATTCGCGGCACCCGGTGCAGCCGCAGCTTCATGGCCGCGAGTGTGCCTTCGTACGTCGTCTTGGGGCAAAGTCACAGGAACAGCTTTGGTTGACCTGAATGGGGTTCATTCCTCGGCTCCGCTGGTGGCAGCCACGACGCTGCTTTCGGCGTCGCTGCTGATATCCAAGCTCCGCTCGCGCTGGCCGCTGTGGATCCGGGTGATAGCGCAGCTCACGCTGTTCGTCGTGCTCACGGTCCTGGTGCAGCAAAGCCTGATGTCGCCGCTGCAGCCGGAATACGGCGGCACCAAGGGGGCGGAGCGGTTCTGGCGACAACTGATCGAGGCGAGTTGGTGGGTGGTCGGCGCCCGCCTGGCAAGCGGGATCGCCCGACTGTTCATCGTCCTGGAGAGCCGGCCGCGCGAAACCCAGATCATCTCCGACTTGGTGACTGGGGCGATTTCGATCGCTACAGGCCTTGCGGTCGTCAACTTCGCCTTCGAGGTGCCAATCCGCAACCTGCTCGCCACATCGGGCGTCATTGCCATCGTGCTGGGCCTTGCGCTCCAGAGCACCTTGTCCGACGTGTTCTCAGGCATCGCAGTCGGAATCGAGCGCCCCTACAAGGCCGGCGACCTGCTGTGGGTCGAAGGCGGGATCGAGGGCCGCGTCCTTCAGGTCAACTGGCGCTCCACACACATTGCCACAGCCGACCGAAACATCGCCGTGGTGCCGAACAGCGTCATCGCCAAGGCCCGCCTGGTGAACCGCAGCGCCCCCAGTTCCGCCCGAGGCGCCACCATCACCGTCATCCTCGATGCCGATGCCGATGCCTCACCGGAGGCGTGTGAAGCAGTGCTGACCGCTGCGGCACGATCCTGCTGCATCATGCAGGCGAGTCCCGAACCGTCGGTCACCTGTACGGAGATGAAGGGCGATGGGATCAGCTGGGAAATCGGTTTCTCGATCGAGGGGTCGGAAAAGCTGGCCAGCGCGAAGACGGAGCTGCTGACCCAGGTCCACCGGCACCTGCGCCATGGCGGTATCGCGCTCGCGGTGTCCGGTGGCCATCCAGTGAAGGTGCAGGTGCCGACGGTATCGCGCCTTCTGGAGGACTCGCCCCTGTTCGGCGTGATCCCTGCCGCGCAACAAACGGTGTTGGCGCCCTGTTTTCATCGGGTTCGGTTCGCCGCCGGCGATGTCCTGACCCAGGCTGGCGAAAAGCCGAATGAGCTGTTGGTCATCACAGCCGGCGCGGTCGAGGTCACGGTCGCTGATCCGTCGGGACCACAGGTGGTTTACCGCATGAGCCCCGGCGAGACCCTTGGGGCGGTGGGCCTCGTCACCGATGTCGTCAACGCCGCCACCGCCACGGCGCTGACGCCGGTGCAGGCGCTTCGCATCAGCAGGGCAGGGCTGGACGCAGCGATCGCGGACCAGCCCGAACTGGCAGGGGCATTGCGAGACATGGCGGCCGGGGCGGCGGCCGCGATGTCGCATCAGGGCGCGGTCACCGGGTCGGTGGCAGCCGCGCAGCCCACGCTGTTTCTGTCCCGGCTGCGTAGCTTTCTGCAGGTGCTCGACAGCTGATGACGACCAATCATATGGCTGGCACAGAGGCTGAAGAGCGACCCTGAGAGGCACGAAGCCATCCTTTTCAGGATTATCGCTGTAGCGGAAATACGACCGAGGTTACTCGAGTGCGAGCGCGGCCGTACGATAGCAAAGGTCTGCTTACCCACTGCGTCTGCTCCAAAGCTGCCGGTCCGCTTGCGTGATGAGTTTCGGACGCCGCTTGGCGTACGAAAGTCTCCGAAGGACGAACCCGCGGGCCGGCTGTGGTCGTTATGGAGATTTAGGGTTTGGCCGATACCCGCGCGGCCAGGGCAGGGGCAGAACCATTCGCCCAGACTGAGTGCCAACGCGAGTTCGAGGGGGCCGCTTGCCACGAGCGGGATCGCTTCGGCACCGATCGGGGACGTCAGGCCCACCTTTCGCAGCACGGGGCGCAAGCGGTATCGTTGACCGCAGCAAGGCTGCGATCTGCAGGTGGGGCGTGCCGTGCCGGGTCACGACGCTGTCCACCCAGTTGATCGCAGGGGTGCTGGCGGCGCCCGCGGCTGGCTGCAGCGCTCGAACGTCTCGATGATGACCATGCGACCGCCGCAGCATGGACAGGGCAGCTGGTGATCGAACGGCTCAAGCGTTGCGTTCGGTGCGGCGGGCGGCGTCGCCGGTGCGGCGAGGAGCTCGCGGGCGCGGGCAAGATTGTCGCGGCGTGTGCCGCTGGCGAGCAGGCCGTAATGACGGATGCGGTGGAACCCGCGCGGCAGGACGTGCAACAGGAACCGGCGGATGAACTCGTCGGTCGTCAGCGTCATGGTGCGATACCGCTCG
>CAXTCN010000243.1:0-6674 GCA_964242575.1 uncultured Acetobacteraceae bacterium
CAAAGACATCGGTTCAGTCTCCTCGCTAGGAGCCGTCCGAATTTACCTGTCTCACCCCGGAGACTCACTCCACGAGCGCCAGGGTTGCCGGACACATCCGGGGTGGCCGGTCAATGGTGGAATACCGTTGGCGAAATCAGGACGGCGTTATAGCGGCCCAGCCTACGTGCGCCATGATTGAAAGTTCTAAGGATTCATTCCTACTATTCGCCTAATACTCGTTAAGATTTCGGCTTGTATTTCCGCGAAAGTTTGGGCGGCTGAGCGGTCCGACGAATTCGCCAACGGTATCTGGTGGTTTGACGGACAGCGATCTGAACCGTGCTTGCTGCTTTATGACACCTACCGTCTCCGCTTAGCACGGCAAGCAAGTATCTTGCACACAAGAGGTTTACCAATTAGCAAGCTGTGATGGTGTGATGTCCGCGCTGGGCTGGGCCGCATGGATCGTGTCGAGGACTGCATCTTGTTTCTGATCGGCAAGGCCGGCCAGCAGATCGCCCAGCGTGCGCGGGAGAAAATGGCTGCCCACGGCGTGACGCCGATGCCGACGCCGTCCTCAAAGTGCTCTGGGAACGGGACGGCCAGAGCGGCGCTAAGCTGACCGGATGCTTGCTGATGGACAGTGCGACGGTCACGGGCGTGGTGGGCCGCCTGCAAGCTGCCGGGCTGCTCGAACGCCGGCCGCATGGCGAGGACCGGCGCGTTCACAGCTTGTAATCACCGGGCAAGGTAGGGCGCTGCAAGGGCCGCTGGATGCCGCCATGGACCAGCTTAACGGCGAGGTCGCGCGCGACCTGGGCGGCCAGGCGCCAGCGCTTTGGGCGTCGCTGCGCCAATTGGACGAAGCCAAGCGGTAGCAGCCGAGGAGACACAGCATGTTCGACACCAAGATCGCCATTGTCGTGCGCGAGGATCTGGCCACCTGGCAGAAGCTGAACGTGACCGCGTTCCTGACCAGCGGCATCGTCGGCGCCAGTGAAGGCTTGCTGGGCGAGTGCTACGAGGATGCCGCCGGCAACACCTACAACCCGTTGGTGGTGCAGCCCATGATCGTGCTGAGCGCGGATGCAGACGCCATCCGGACCATCTACCGTCGCGCCATGGAGCGGGGCGCCCGGCTATCGCTCTACATCGAGGACATGTTCACGACCGGCCATGATGCGGCAAACCGGGCGGCGGTGAAGCAGTATTCGCCCAACGCCATGAACGTGGTCGGCCTGGCGCTGCGCGACGACAAGAAGGTGGTGGACAAGATCACCAAGGGTGCGCGGATGCACACCTGAACGGTTCGGGCCGGGGCACCAGTTCTACTTGCAGGTCACGCGACCAAGGGTGCTCGAAGGGCCTTCCAGCGCCTTGCACGCCTCTGTCCAGGCGGGATCGCCGTTGTAGAGCGCTGAGCGCAGGTACGCCCACGTCATGCGGCGCGTAGCCTCCAGGCGGTCCGGGTCCTCGTCATTCGTTTCCTTCGCGTCGTATCCCGCGACCCCGCCCAGTCCGTGCTTTGCCCCGAACAGGGTCAATAGGCAGTTCGCGCCCGGACCATCCAGGAACGCAGCCGCGTACCATTCGGCACCTCGGACGGTGATGAACGGATTGACATCAGCGTCGCCTACGACGACCAGGGTCCGCGTCGACAGGTGGCGATAGTCAGGGTTCATGAATGAGAAGTTCTCGCGGGCGTAGTCGCTGAGATCGTCGCCGCCCCGACCGGGGGCCGCCAGCAACACGCCAGCCTTTATGCGCGGCTCGACCACGTCCACGTCGGTGGCGTCCGGGTCCTTGGGATCGGTCAGCCGAGCCCCAAGCAGCATGCCGACCGTCTGGCCACCCATCGAGTGCCCGACCGCCGCGATCCTGCCGTGGTCGAGACGCTTCGCGATGGCGGGCGCCAGAGCCTCGATGTCATTAAGCCGGTCGATGATCGTCCTCATGTCGTCGATGCGGGAGCGCCAGAACAAAGGCGCATCAGGGCGGCTGCGACCGAACCCGGCCACTTTTGAGTTGCCGTGCGTCGGCTGGATCACGGCGAAGCCATGCTCGGCGTAGAAGTTCGCAAGGGGAGCGTAGCCGTCCTTCGACGGCAGATAAAGCGAAGGGCCATCGCCGTGGGACAGGAGCAGGATCGGCAGGTCGCCGCCGGTCGCGGGCGCGGTGATCCGCAGCTGGAGCGGAACAGCGCGGCCCGGCGTGGGAAGCGTGACGGGGTTGTAGGAAACGGTAAGCGTCGGCTCGGGAACGGGGATGCTGCGCGCTTTATCGATGAGGTTGTTCATGGGCAGGGCTCCTTGCTGTCGGGTGGCGAAACCGGCACGGCCCGCCTATGTAATGGAGCGGAACAGTGTTCCGGTTGTCGCCTCACATACGGAACAGCGCTCCGCTTTACAAGTGGGCGAGGAGGCGTGTTTGCCTGAAAAGTCGGAAACGATGCAGGGCACGGGATTGCCGACCCGTCACGTTCGGGCGGATGCTCAGCGTAACGAGGACGCCGTGCTGCAAGCCGCAAAGGAGGTGTTCGCGACGGCCGGCATCAATGCGCCAGTGAGGGAGATCGCCGCCAAGGCCGGGGTGGGCATAGGCACGCTCTACCGACGCTTTCCGAAACGGTCCGACTTGGTGGCCGGCGTGTTCCGGCGCGAAGTGGACGCCTGCGCCGCCGAGGCCTTGGTGCTGGCAACTCAATGTGCGCCGGGCGAGGCGCTCGCGCGCTGGCTCGGACGCTATGCCGATTTCCTGACGACCAAGAAGGGCTTGGCCGCGGCGCTCCATTCCGGTGATCCTGCCTTTGACGCGCTGCCCGACTATTTCCGTGCCCACTTCGAGCCCGCTCTCGCGTCGCTGCTCAGTGCGGCGGCGGCGGCCGGGGAAGTGCGCGGCGATGTCGAGCCCTACGACCTGCTCCGCGCGATCGGCAATCTGTCGGTCGCTACGGGGGACGACGGCACCGCGCATTCGCGACGGATGCTGACACTACTGATTGACGGGCTACGGTACGGGGCTGTCCGCTCCGCCGACTGATTGATAGTTCCCAAGCCCGCTTCAGGCGCCGGGCCATGCCGCCAAGATGACGAGCACGGGTCGAGAGCGGACTATCATCGCATCGCAAGGTGCCCATCTGGGCTTGGTTTGATGGACACCGTGATCCCTGACAACCGGTCTCGGCATCACGGCGTCAAATGGCAGCCACGCCCAACAGTCCTGGAAGCGTGACTCCACCGCGCACGGGATGCGTGGTCCTTGGCGCCATCAAGGCGACAGCGGGCTAGATGAAGCAGTCCGCATGGCTGGCAACCTAGCCGGCAGCGGGCATGACGTGCTGCTGGAGGGCTTTCAACTCAGCGGCGGCGTGGGACGCACGGCCGCGATGGCGTGGGAGCAGCAGAAACGGGGTAGCAGGCTGCACGTCCTGTGCCTGGATGCGCCATTTGAACTTTGCGTGCGAAACGTGATGGCCCGGCGCCGGGCTGGGCGGGCCGAACGGCCCGCCATCGAGCGCACGGTTCATGCAGGTGATGCAGCGATGATTGCGGCATGTGAAGCCTTGCGTCGAGGTGGAGGTGCTGGACGTCGCCGCGGCACTACGCCGGACCTTGGCGCTGCTGGGCCTCAACCCGGTCCGGCTCGACGGAGGGACCGAGGCGTGGACCAGCGGTCCTTCCACCAGCGTGTCCGGGGCAATCTTTCCCGGCCAGGGGCTACTGGCAGGGCACTTCTAGCGTGGCGACTGTCGGATATAGCCAGGGTTCACGGCAGCTATTGCGCGCTGTTCTCGACAACCCGGCCGCGTGCTGGTCATTGCTCCACTGGCTTACGCGGCGCTCGTGCTGCGCGTTTCCGGCAAGCGCACGCTCACCAAGCTCAACGCCTTCGACCTGGTGGTCACGGTCGCGCTCGGCTCCACGCTGGCGACAGTCCTGCTCAGCAAGGATGTCGCGCTCGCCGAAGGCTCGCTCGCGTTCGCGCTGTTGGCCGGAATGCAGTTAGTCATTGTCTGGCTGAGCGTCCGCTCGGAGCGCTTCCAGGGCTTCGTCAAGGCCGAGCCGGCGTTGCTGCTGCACCACGAGCGTTTCCTCGACGCCGCCCTGCGGGCCGAGCGCGTGACGCGGGAAGAGGTGCTGGCCGTGCTCCGCTCCAACAGGGTCGATGACCCGGCAAGCGTTGCTGCCGTCGTGCTGGACGGACGGCTCGTTCAGCGTGCTGGAGTCCGGCCCCAAGGCCCTAACCCTGCATAACGTGGTCGGGGGGGCACGCGGCGAAAGGGTGAACGGCTCGTCTGCGGGCGGTTTTTCGGTCGGGCGGACCGACAGTCAAGCTGCGTGGGAACAGCTGACCGCGTATCGTGTTGGATGTTCAGTGCCGGCGATCCGCCGTCCTGTCGCCGTCGGACCACTTGCCGGGCACGCATCCCCGGAGTCTTCCGTCACACGAACCTGGACCTCGTGCTGCAACGCCTGACCGGGCTTGCGAACTCCACCCTCGCCCTTCTCCCTGGCCGCTCCGCATCGGCGACCAGATCGTGACGGGCGGCTACGAGGGCACGGTCGAGGACATCCAGGTGCGCGCCACCACCATCCGCAACTACGACAACCGCCGGGCCGTGATCCCCAACTCCGCCCTGCTCGGCGACAAGGTGCTGGTCAACACCGCCTACGACGACGATATCGCCCGCGCCAAGCACGTCATCTTCGACGCCGTGCGCGACGCCTCCGGCATCCTGTCCGACCCGGCGCCGCAAGTCCGGGTGGCCGAGCTGGGCGACTTCGCGGTGCAACTCGACGTGCTGTTCTAGATTGACCCGCCGATCAAGCGCGAAGCGCTGGACACGGTGGACCACGTGCTGGAGCGCGTGAAGCCCGGCTTGCAGGGAGCCGGCGTGGACCTGTTCTTTCCAATCAGTCAGGTGCTGTTGCACGACCAGACAGAAGCCACCGACGGCGAGCGCAGCCGCCAGCGCGAGGGCTGGCCCGCCCGGGGCAAGGACCCGACGCCGCGCTGGCGCGTCCTGCAGGGGGAGCGGCGGCAAGGAGGACGGGGCATGAGCGGACACCCGGAAGGCTTGGAGGCCACCCCGGCCGGATGCCGCATCGCGTGGGGCCTCGCGGCCGTCTTGGCGCTCGCCAATGTCGCGGGCTACGCGTTCGACTTGTATGCCCGCTTCTGGTGGTTTGACCGGGTGCTGCACGCGGCCACGATCCTGGCCTTTACATGTTGGTCCGCGGTGTTCGTGCTGCGCTGGGTGCTGACCGGCGTCGGCCGGCACCGCCTGTTGCTGGCCGCCGTCATCGCGTGCGTGGGCGTCGCGGTCGGCGCGTGGTGGGAGGTGGCGGAGTAGAGCTTCGACCGGGTCGCGCCCGGCGACGTCATCAAGGGCAAGTACAACACCATCATCGATCTTGTCATGGACACGCTTGGCGCGGCGCTGGGAGCGTGGATGAGCCTGCGCGCGCTGCGGCCCGCGCGCGAGAACGGCGGGGTCCCCGCGTGACGCAAGGCAGCGGGGCAGTCCTGTCCCCCGCGCGCCTGCTCGGCGTGTGGGAGCGCGTGCGAACGAGCTTCTGGCTTGTTCCAGCCTTCATGGCGGCCGGCGCCGTCCTGTCGTTCGGCACCGTGGCGCTCGACCGCGCCGTGGGATTGGAGGCGTTCGGGGCGCGGGGCTGGATGTGGTCGGGCGGGGCGAACGGGGCGCGGTCCGTCCTTTCCACCATCGCCGGGTCCATGGCGACGGTGGGGGGGGGGGTGTTCTCGGTCAACGTTGTCGCGCTGACCCTGGCCAGCTCGCAGTTCGGCCCGCGGCGGCTGTGCAACTTCACGCGGGACCTGGGCAACGGCCACGTCGCCAACGCGATCCAGGCGGAGTCCCTGATCGCCGCCGTTGGCCGGGAGCTGAGGGAACAAATCGTCAGCCATTACGGCGAAAGCCCCGCGCGCGACGTCGGCAACCCCGGGCGGACGCGGGCGGCTACGTGCAAGGCATCGCGCACAACGATTTGGCTGCCATGGCCGCGGGCCTCGGCGTAGTGGTCCAGGTTCTGCACCACCCCGGGGACTTCGTGCTGGCGGGTGAGCCGTTGGCCCTCGTCCACAGCACCGCGTGCCCGCTGGGCGAGGACGCAGGTGGCCGCATCCGCCGGACCTTCGCCCTGGGTCTGCGCCGCACGCCGACGCAGGACGTGCGATACGGCGCTCGGCAGTTGACAGAGATCGCCGTGCGCGCCCTTTCGCCGGGCATCGACGACCCGGCGACCGCCATGGGCTGCATGGATTGGCTGGGCGACGCGCTAGCCGAGATGGCCCGGCGCACGCCTGAGCCGCCCGGCCGCTACGAGCATGGGCGGTTGCGCGTGCTGGCGCGGCCTGTCGCCTCCGCGGACTTGGCCGAGCTGGCGTTCGCCCCCATACGCACCTACGACGCCGGCGACCCGGCCGTGGCGGTCCACCTCATTCGCACGCTGGCCCGGGCGGGCCGGGACGGCGGCGAGGCGGACCGGGTAGCTGTGCTGCGCCTGGCCGAGCAAACGGCCGAGGACGCGCTCTGCCAGAACGAGAACAGGGCGGACCGCGAACACATCGCGGACGTACTCGCCTTGGCACGCGACGTGCTCGGCCCGGGCTGATGCGACTAGTACCTCTGCACAGAGGTTTTGAAGGGTTGGAGATGGGCCACGCCTATT
>CAXTCN010000244.1:0-6672 GCA_964242575.1 uncultured Acetobacteraceae bacterium
GTTGCGGCCCTGGTCGCATGACCTCGGCCCACCACCACAGAACCCAACAAGAGCCACAACTGTAACGACGTAGCTGAATTTCCTACGCTGCTTGCAAGTCGTGCAATTTGTCCCTCACCCGGCTTCCGGCCGATGTGCTGCGCGCGTGTCGTAAGTTCGCTCGGGGACGCCCGAATAGGCGTATGCAATGCTCGGCGGCATAGGTCCCTTGATCCGGCCGCCCTGCTGCGACTGCTCCCAGGCGTGCGCCAGGATGCCGACTGAGCGTGACAGGATGAACAGGCCGCGGCCGAGCGGCGCGGAGAAACCCAGCTCCGAGTAGATGACGGCCGTGGCGCCGTCGATGTTCATCGGGATGCGGCGGCCCTTGCGCCGCTTCGACGCCGCGGCCGATGTTGGCGAAGCGGCCGGCCACCGTTCCCTTCATACGCGCTTCATCGACAAGCGCGAGCAGCCGGGGGGAGCGTGGGTCAACCGGATGGAAGCGATTGCCGAAGCCGGAGATGATCTTGCCGCGCGCGGCAATGAAGGCGTCCAGGCCCTCGCCCACGGCCCGGTCGAGACCTGTGCCCTCCTGCATGCGGCGGTCGATGTCGGCGTACAACTCCATGCACTGCTCGCCCGCCCCGCCGTGGATGTCATCCAGCACGTCGATGGCCGAGGCCATGGCGCCGTTCAGCGGCAACCCGCATGTGACGGCCATCCGGCCGGTTGCGATCGACGGCGCTTGCGGACCGTGGTCCACGGCCGAAACCAGCGCCGCCTCGAGCAGCTCGGCCTGCGCGGCAGACGGCATCTCGCCCCGCAGCATGAGCCAGATCATCTGCGGGAAGCTGACGGCCCCGATCAGTTGCTCGATGGGATAGCCCCGGAACCGAATGACACCCGGCTTCAGGTCGATGATCTCCGTCGACCACCACTGGGTCGCCTGCTCGATCAGGTCGGCGGGCGCAGTGCTCATCGGGACTCTCCGGCTGATGTCTTGAGAGGAGTGCGCCAACCGCAACCGTGGGCAGGTTGGCGAAAGTGATGACCCCACGCTCGCGCAGAGCCGCGATCTCATCGGCGTCATAGCCGACGGCCCGCAGCCAATGTTCGGTGTCCTGTCCGAGTTGGGGCGGGGGCGCCGGCTCGGAGTACTCGACATCGAGCCGGAAGCCTGGCGGCGTGACGCGCATAGGCTGACCGCCAGTCACCGTGGCCGGCAACGTCTCGACGAACTTGCGCCTGGTGACTTGCTCCTCGTTCAGGATTTCCGGCACGGTCAGGACGCAACCGGATGAAACGCCGGCCTCGTTGAAGAGAGTTTCCCACTCCGCAGCTGACTGCGCCTTGAGCGCCTGCTCCAACTCCGCCTTCAGGGCTGCGCGGTGGACTTTCCGGGACTGCCGCTCGGCGAAGCGCGGGTCCGTCTTCAGCTCCGGGCGGCCGATCAAGTCGCAGAGCGCCTCGTCTTGCCCGCGTTCACGGCGACGAAGGACAGCCCTATAAGCCGCTTCGCCATCTCCGGGTCGGCGCCCAAACGCCGGGCCAGGTCTCCGCCCTTCGGGTTCTCGACCTTGATGACCTCGGCGCCGAGCCGCGCCAGGTGGTAGCCGCAGAACGGGCCGGCCAGGAGTTTGGAGAGGTCCAGGACGCGTACGCCGGAAAGGGGAAGGGTCATGGTGAAACCTCGACAGGGAGCGGATCGCTAGAACAGCCCGAGCCAGCGCCAGCAGGTTGCGGCGCAGGCGGCATCGAGCTGGCAGGCCAAGATGCAGAGCATGGTGCCGACACGCAGGAAATCCCTAGCCCGAAGCGGCGGAAGGGAACGCCTCGTTCGCTTGAACCCGCCTGGCCACGTAGCCCTCGTTTTGGGGTACGCTCCGAGATGCCTCGCTCGGAAACGCGGTTCATCCAACGACCGGCCGATGCCGAGACCGCCGGGCTACGGCGGGTGGCCCACGGCTCCTCCTCTCCCGCGCTCAAGCGTCCCCCGGGACGTGCTGCGGCGCCGGAAGCCGCCGGCGGCGGAGGTGGGCGTAAACCCGTGGTCCGACGAGGGCCACGGCGGCGATCAGCAGCAGGGCCGCCGAGAGCGGCTGGGTGAAGAACACGGTCCAGTCGCCGTTCGAGATCGTCATGGCCCGGCGGAACTCGGTCTCCGCCGCCGGGCCCAGGATCATGCCGATGATCACCGGCGCAGTCGGGAAGTCGAACCGGCGCATGAGGAAACCGAGGCCGCCCAGGAGGTAGAGCAGCACGAGGTCGATGGGTGACTGCGAGATGCCGTAGGTGCCGACGGTTGCGAACACCAGGATGCCAGCATACAGCAGCGGCGGCGGCACGTTCAGGATGCGGACCCACAGTCCGACCAGCGGCAGGTTCAACACGACCAGCAGCACGTTCGCGATGTACAGGCTGGCGATCAGCCCCCACACCAGCGCCGGCTGCGAGGCAAACAACAGCGGCCCCGGGTTGATGCCATAACTCTGGAACGCCGACAGCATAATGGCGGCGGTGGCGGACGTCGGCAGGCCGAGCGTCAGCATTGGCACCAGCACCCCGGCGGCGGATGCGTTGTTGGCCGCCTCCGGCCCGGCTACCCCCTCGATGGCGCCCGTGGTGCCGAACTCCTCCGGCTTACGCGACAGCTTCTTTTCCAAGGCATATGACAGAAAGGTCGGCACCTCAGCGCCGCCGGCCGGCATGGCACCAATGGGGAAGCCTAGCAGGGTGCCACGGATCCAGGGTTTCCAGGATCGCGACCACTCCTCCCGCGTCATGTACAGGGACCCCTTAAGGGGCAGGATCTCATCCTTGCCCGCGTATCGCCGGGACGCGACATAAAGCGTCTCACCCACCGCGAACAGGCCGACCGCGACCACTATGACGTTGGTGCCGTCAAGCAGCTCGGGCAGGCCGAAGGTGAAGCGCGGCTGGCCGGACTGGATGTCGATGCCGATTAGGCCAAGATAGAAGCCCAGGGACAGGCTGGCCAGGCCCCGCACCGCCGACGACCCCAGCACGGCGGAGACCGTGACGAAGGCCACGATCATGAGCGAGAAATACTCCGCCGGACCAAACTTGAGCGCGAGATCGACCACCGCCGGCGCCAGGAAAGTGATGCCGATAGTGCCGGCTGTGCCGGCCACGAACGAGCCAATAGCCGCGGTGGCGAGCGCCGCCCCGGCGCGGCCGTTGCGGGCCATCTTGTTGCCCTCCAACGCGGTAACGATGGTCGCGCTCTCGCCAGGAGTGTTCAGCAGGATGGAGGTGGTGGAGCCGCCATACATGGCGCCGTAGTAGATGCCGGCAAACAGGATGAACGCCGCCTCAGGTTGGACCTGAAACGTGATGGGCAGCAGCAGCGCGATGGTCAGCGCTGGCCCTAAACCCGGCAACACGCCGATAGCCGTGCCGAGCGTGGTGCCCAGCAGGCACCAGAGCAGATTTGACGGCGAGAGGGCGACAGCGAAGCCTTGGCCGAGCTGGGACAGGGTTTCCATGGCGGATCAGCCTCTCAGCAAACCTTCGACGAAGTTCTCGACCAGGCCGGCGCCGATGTTTACGCCAAGCGCTTTGGCGAAGCCGAAATAGGCCGCCAGCGCCAGCGTGAAGCCTAAACCCGCGTTGCGCAGCAGTTGCCGGCTGCCAAAGCCATAGGCGACGAGCGTAAACAGCAGCGTCGAAGCCGCGGTGAATCCAAGCAGGCCGATGAGCGTCACGTTGGCCAGCAGCCCGGCAGCCACGAAGCCCACCGCGTGCCAATCAACCGCGACTTCCTTTTCCTCCTCCGGCTGCCAACCGCCGCGCAGCGCCTGCATGAGCGCAAGCATGGCCAACAAGGCTAGCCCTGCTGCCACGATGGTGGGGAACACGGTTGGCCCCACTTGACTGTACAGGGACGAGACCGGGATCTGCCAAGTCTGCCAGAACACGACTGCTGCGGCGGCCAGGAGGCCAAGCGCAATCAGTAGCTCAGGCAGCGCCACTCGGGCGCGACCCGGCGGGGCATGGTCATCCATCGGCCAGCCTCACCGTCCCGAGGGGATCAAGTCGCCATGCCGAGGTCTTTGAGCACCGCTTCAATCCGGATGGTGTCCTGCTCGAGGAAGCGGGTGTAGTCGTCACCCCCAAGGTAATACGGGGTCCAGTCGCGCTTCTTGACCTCGGTCGCCCATGCTTGGCTGGCCACCATTTTCTCCATCAGCGCAACAAGGGCCGCACGCTGGTCCGCGCTGACGCCTGGCGGGGCGAACACGCCGCGCCAGTTGAATAGCTCAAGGTCTATCCCCTGCTCCTTCAGCGTGGGCGCGTCGATGCCGGGTTGACGCTGGTCCGCCGAGATGGCGAGCACGCGCAGCTTGCCCGCGCGCACTTGCTCGCCGAACTCGCCATAGCCGGAGATGCCCGCCGCCACTTGGTTGCCTAGCAGCGCCGCGATGGCCTGGCCGCCGCCAGCATAAGGCACATAAGACACTTTGGTGGGCGGCACGCCGGCCGCCTTGGCGAGCATGCCGAGCAGGATGTGGTCCGAGCCACCGGCCGAGCCGCCGCAGACCGGCACCTTCGTGGGATCGGACTTGAGTGCGGCGAAGAAGTCACCTGCCGTCTTGAACGGTGAGGCCGCGGACACTGCGAGGGCGAGGAACTCGCCGGTAAGCCGCGCGACCGGCACGGTCTGGGACAGCTTTACCTGGGACTTGTTGGCAATAAGCGCGCCGACCATGACCATGCCGCCAACCATGAGGGCGTTGGGGCGGCCCTTCCACTGGTTGACGAATTGCGGCAGCCCTACCGTGCCGCCGGCGCCGCCAACGTTGGTGACTTGGGCGGTGTTGATCAGCTTTTCCGCGCGGAGCACCTGCTCCATGGTGCGCGCCGTCTGGTCCCAGCCGCCACCAGGGGCCGCTGGTACGAAAAGCTGCAATTGGGTGAAGGCCTGGGCGCGGGCGGGACGGGCCAGCAAGGCGCCCATGCCCGAAGCGGCCGTGCCCAACACCAGGGCGCGTCTGTCCAACATCGTTTCCTCCACTTGCTGCCACGGCATGCTGCCGGGGTTATTGTCGTCGTGCTGACCGAGCGTTCGGCCTCCTTGCCTGCCGTGCCCGCACCCAGGGCAGCAGTCAAGCCGTCATCGATCAGCTCCAGCGGCTTCGGGATGCGCAGCCCAGGCAGTCGGCAGCCCGGAACTGGGCACGAACAAGAGTGCGCTGTCCCGGGCGCTTGGCGGCTTCATGCCAGCCGGCGCTCTCCTCGCCCTCTGGGCAACGCGCCGTTCGCCGATCCCAGTCCACGATGAAATCAGCCGAGCTGAACGCATCCTCCGCCAGGCCCTGCTAACTCAGGTTCCGTCGGCTGGGTCCGACCAAGTCAATGTCGCGCTCTTTGCGGGCGCTGATAAGGTGATCCGCACTGACGTAGGCCGAGTCCACTAGGTGTTCGGACGGGACAAGGCCTTTGGCGGCCAAGGCCGCATAGATCGGCGCCGTGCGGGGCGCCTCGTGCACGTTGGCCGGCGTGGTATCGGCATGGACCACCAAGCGCGGCGCTCCTGCATCGCAGGTCTCGGTGAAATGGACCGTGTAGCCTGTCCAGGTCGTGCCGGCCTTGGCCCGGAACCAGGCTTCAGTGTCGCAGGGCGAACCCACCCGGTCGCCTCGCACGAAGCGCTGCTTCGTGCCGGGACCGCGGCCCTGCACCGGCCGCAGCCGTGGGCCACCGTCCTTCCCATTTCCGCCCCGCTCAAAGTGCCGGGTCCACACGCGGCGCAGCGTCTCAACCACCGGCAGCGTCGCAGCGGCTGGGGACGCGCTCGGTTGGGCCAAGGCGTCGAGAAGGCAAAAGTCGTCTGCCCCAACCTGGCTGACAAAGGCATCGGCTTGGGACCGGCCTCAGGCAGGCGCATGTCTTCGATCCACACGTCGTAGCGCTCGTGCCACTCGGGCGGCGCAAGCGCACGCAGCCAGTCCGGCGCGACCGCGGCGATGTCGTTGAGCGCGGCACGCAGCGTCTCGGCCACGAATTCCACGCGGTTGAGGGTGCGAATGGCTGCGAGCACGTGCGTGCTGTCGCTGCGCTGCCGTCCGCGTGCTTTGAGCAATCCATCCTCACGCGCGGCCTCCAACACCCGCGCCAGCAGGCGGTTCACCGCGTCGTTGTCCAGCAGCCTGCCGCGGAACTCGCACAGCACGCTGCGGTCAAAGCCCGGGTCGGCCGGGTCAAGCGCGAGCAGGTATTTCCAGTCGATCCGGGCACGAACGGCCTCTGCCGTCTGCCGGTCGCTCAACCCCTCGCAGAACTGCAACAGCGTCACGAGTGCAAGTCGCCACGGCGTAGGCCGGCTGCCCGCGCTTGGGATAAAGGTCGGCAAAGTCAGTGTCCGTGAACAGGGTGCCAAGCCGGTCGCGCAAGATCAGGCAGGGATTGCCTCGGCGGAACGCCGCGCGGGCAACGCGCGCGGTGTCGTCGGGCACGGGTGGGATCGGCTGCTGCGGGCAAAGCGATATGGCCGCACTCCAAGCTGAAAACCGACCAACGCTGCCAACTTCGCCAAGCTCTCGAATTCACCACCAGTGTCCGTCCATCTGTACGAAGAAATATTGATGCCGACCTAGAAATGTCATGGGCGCAACAGTGCTAGCACTACCTGGGCACTTCCAGGTTTGACCGGCGGTCACCACCTTGCGG
>CAXTCN010000245.1:0-6670 GCA_964242575.1 uncultured Acetobacteraceae bacterium
GCGTGCGCCGCACGCCCTCGCCGGTGATGCTGCGCAGCAGCGGGAACAGCGCCTCGACGTGGGCGTGCAGGTCGCGTCCGGTGTCGGTCATCTCTCTGCGGCATCCTCGATGTGCGCGGCCACAACTGGACCGCCGCGCACGGTCAGTCCAGACGGCTCGCGGCGGTTCAGCGAGGGATGATCATGACGGAACCAGGGCGAGCCGCCGACCCCTCCCGTGCGCACGGTTCCGCGCCACCGCTCGTCCCCGGTCCATGAGGCGTGGGACGCACCCAGCCATCCAGTGCCGCTTCGCGGCGCAGGCGAACGCAACCGGGACCGGCGCCCAGCGATGCGACGCATCCCACCATCCTATGGCCCAGCGACCCGGCACCGCTTCGCCAACCGTCCGCCAGCGGACCGGCCAGCGGCGCTCGGTCATAGCTAAACTCTTCACGTGACAACAAGACGAAACACGAATTTTTTATTACACAAAATCAACATTTAAAGACCCACTATCGCACAATAAGGTATGCCGCGTCTGTAATCAAATACACGTTACCATCTCGCTAGCTTCATCTACTTTCTCAGGCGTCGAGTATATGTATCATCCTGTCGCCGAATCGAAAATTTTGGCGCCAGCCCTGGAGGTTTGAGCGCCATGCCGCACGATGCCCCCGACTTAGGTTTTCCTTACCGAAGCAGTGTTTCGCCGCGCAACGCCGAGGCGTGCCGAAGCATCGCCGAGGGAAAAATGCGCGTTGAGAGATGCACCGTTTCCCGGGGACCCGGCGGCCTGAGGATCGTGCTTGTCGCGACGGTGGACGAGAGCGGCGAAACGACGTCGGCAAGTTTCGAGATCTGGAGCGGCGACGTCCTCAAGGCAGGACCGTTCGCCACGGCGACCCCGACCAAGTATTTAAGAAGGTTGAAGAGATGAGTGACCTGATTACCATCTGCGTCCCGGCCTACCGGCGACCAGAACTGCTGCAATATTGCCTAGCGTCCTGCATGGCGCAGGACTATCGCCCGCTCGAGGTGGACGTGGGCGACAACTCGCCGGAGGGCGACGACAGCTGCGAACGCCTAGTCGCGTCGCTCTTGCCTTCGCCAGGCATCACGCTGCGCTACCGCCGCAACCGGCCGGCCGGCGGCTTAGCGGACAACCTTAACGCCCTGTTCGCCGCCGCGCGAGGTCGCCGCCTGGTGCTGATGAACGATGATGACGCGCTGCTGCCGGGCGCGGTGTCGGCCATGGCCGCCGGCTTTGCCATGGCCGACGACGTCGTCGTCGCGTATGGAACGCTGGAGCGGATTACGCCCGGCGGCGCGCCTGCGCTCCAGGAAACCCGGATCCACAACGCCCAAGCGAACCGCACGCCCGAGCACGCCGGGCTGCGCCGCGACCCGCTCGTCTGCGCGCTCTGGCGGCAGATTCCGCCTATCGGCTTCCTCGTCGAGACGGAGGTGGCCCGGGCTGTCGGCTTCCGCAACCCGTCCGAGGTCGGCTTATCGGCAGACACCGACTTCGGCGTTCGGCTTGCTTTGATGCATCGGGCGCGGCCGTTCGCCTTCGTGCCCCACGCGACAGTGCAGTATCGCCTGCCCTCACCCGACGGCATCACCGCCCGGAGCAAGGCGTCGGTCGCGTGGGGCCTTTACGATCTCGCGGCCAAGCTCGACGGCCTCTCCCCGGAGGAGGCTGCAGCCCGCGATTGGCTGCTCCAGCGCCTGGCCCACCCGGCTGTCGTCGCGCACGCGCTGGGCAAGCGCCGGGGCGACGCGCTGCGCATCCTGCTCTCGCGCCACTACCCGTACTCCGAGAGCGCACTGCGGCCGTTGTATGCGTTCGGCCTGGTGGCCATCCCGGGCGTAGTGTCGACGCTGCGCAGGCTGGCGCGCGTGAAGCTGTCGTCCGGTCCGGCGATGCCGCCTCCCCGGGTCTCGGTGATCCTGCCCTCGACCGTGACCGGGGCCGGCACGTGAGGGCCGGCGAGGCCGGGCCACTGCTGCCGATCGGAACGACACGACGTCGGGAGACCGGGTCGGGCCAACCTCGCCGGACAGGGGGTTGAGCCATGCTTGACCACCCCAACATTCCCGCCCCGGATGCCGGGCGGTCGCCTGCCGAGGCACCTGCGCCCCGGCCTCTTCCCCTGGGCGGGGCGCCCGGCGTCACTGCATGCCGGTCCTGCGGCGGCGCGCTGCATGGCCTCGTAGACCTCGGCACGTCGCCGCTCTGCGAGAGCTTCGTCGCCGCTGACGCATCGCAGGCGGGGGAGGTGTTCTACCCTCTGGCAGCGAAAATCTGCGACATCTGCTGGCTCGGTCAGCTCGGCCAGTATGTGCAGCCGGACCATCTTTTCACCGAGTATGCCTACTTCTCATCCTTCTCGCAGAGCTGGCTCCGCCATGCCGAACGCTACGCCGACATGGCGGCCGAGCGCTTCGGCCTCGGTGAGAGCAGCTTCGTCGTGGAGGTGGCCAGCAACGACGGTTACCTGCTGCGTAATTTTGTCCGCCACGGCATCCCCTGCCTCGGCATCGAGCCGGCGCGGAACGTCGCCCGGGTGGCCGAGGCAGCCGGCGTACCGACGCTGGCAGCTTTCTTCGGCCGCGAGCTGGCCCACGAGCTAGCAGGGCAGGGCCGGTGCGCCGACCTCGTCGTTGGCAACAACGTGCTGGCCCAGGTGCCCGACCTTGATGACTTCACGGCCGGCCTCGCCACCCTGCTGAAGCCCGAGGGGGTGCTCACCCTGGAGGTTCCGCACCTGATGCGGCTGATCCAGGGCAACCAGTTCGACACAATTTATCACGAGCATTTCTCCTACTTCTCGCTGGCGTCAATCAACCATTTGATGGCCGCTCACGGCCTACGCGTGTTCGACGTGGAGGAGCTGCCCAGCCACGGCGGCAGCCTGCGCGTCTTCGCGTGCCACGCGCCCGCGCGACACGCGAGGCATCCCTCCGTCAGGCGCCTGTGCGATGAGGAGGGCGCGGCCGGGATGCGCGATTTGGCGACGTATCAGCGCTTCGAAGGGCAGGTCCGCGAGACCAAGCGCCGGCTCCTTGAACTGCTGATCGGCCTGAAGCGGTCAGGCGCGCGCATCGCCGGCTACGGCGCGCCGGGCAAGGGCAACACGCTCCTGAATTACTGCGGGATCGGCACAGACTTCCTCGACTTCACAGTCGACCGCAACCCGTACAAGCAGGGCATGTCGCTGCCGGGCAGTCGCATCCCGATCCTGGCGCCCGACGCCATCGACCGGCACCGACCGGACTACGTGATGATCCTGCCGTGGAACCTGACCGCGGAGATCACGGCCCAGCTCGCGCACGTTGCGTCCTGGGGCGGCCGCTTCATCGTGCCGATCCCGGAGCCGCGCATCGTCGCGCCGGTGACGTCTTAACCCAGGCAAGCATTCAGGCGGCTCGCTCATGGACCGTCGCGGAAGGAGTAGGCGACTTGAAAGTGGTATTGTTCTGCGGAGGCCAGGGGCTGCGGATGCGCGACATCACAGGCGTCGGCGCCGACCTGCCCAAGCCGATGGTCATGCTGGGCGCCCGCCCGCTTCTTTGGCATCTAATGAAGTACTACGCCCACTGGGGCCATAAGGACTTCATCCTCTGCCTCGGCTACAAGGGCGCCGCCATCAAGCAGTTCTTCGCCCAGTACGAGGAATGGATCTCCAACGACTTCGTGGTCGCGGGCACCGGCCGCACGATGGAGCTGCTGAGCCGGGACCTGGAGGACTGGCGCATCACCCTCGTCGACACCGGCATGGAGGCGAACATCGGCGAGCGCCTCGTGGCGGTGAAGCCACTTCTCAAGGACGAGGACGTCTTCCTCGCCAACTACAGCGACGCTCTCACCGACTGCGCCCTGCCCACCGTCATCGACCGACTCGACATGCCCGGCGTCGTGGGCGCCTGCATGGTCGTGCGGCCCAACATCTCGCTGCACTTCATGCACCACAACGCCGCCGGCCGCGTCACGGGGGTCCTCACCCCGGAGGAGGCGGATGTCTGGATCAACGGCGGGTTCTTCGCGTTCCGCCAGGACATCTTTGACTACATCCAACCCGGCGAGGAGCTAGTGGAGCAGCCGTTCGGGCGGCTGATTGAGGCCGGCAAGCTCGCCGCCCTATCCTACAAGGGCTTCTGGCGCGCCTGCGACACATTCAAGGACCTGCGCACGCTGGAGAGCCTGCTTGGGCAGGGGCAGGGGCCAGCACCTTGGGAGCTGTGGCGCCGTGCGGCCCATGCGGCCGAGCCGGACGCCGGCCGGCCGGCCGGCCGGCTCATCCTCGACCCGGCGGGGTAGCCCCTCCGTGCTTCGCCTCGCCTTGAACCCACCGCCGGGCCAGTCCCTGCGCATCCTGTGCCTCGGCGCGCATTCCGACGACATCGAGATTGGCGCCGGCGGTGCCATCCTTACCCTACTGGAACGCCATCCAGGCGCTTGGGTCCACTGGGTTGTGTTTTCCGCGCCCGGCGAGCGGGCAGGGGAGGCGCGTGCCGGCGCCAGCGCCTTCCTGGCAGGGGCCGGCGAGCGGCGCGTCGACCTGCACGAGTTCCGGGACGGGCTGTTCCCCGACGACACCACCGGGCTAAAGGCTGCCTTCGAGGCCCTCAAGCGCGAGGGCGCACCGGACCTCATCTTCACCCACGTTCGGGAGGACCACCATCAGGACCACCGAACGATCGCGGAGATGACGGCCAACACGTTCCGCGACCACCTCGTGCTCGGCTACGAGATACCGAAGTACGATCCGGACCTCGGCAACCCGAACCTGTTCTTCGAACTAAGCTTGGCTCATGCGGATGCGAAGGTGGCGGCCCTGATGGAGAGCTTCGCCACGCAACGCTCCAGACGCTGGTTCCGGCCGGAAACCTTCCACGGCCTCATGCACCTGCGCGGCGTGCAGTCCGCATCGCCCACCGGCTTGGCCGAAGGGTTCTATGCGCGCAAGCTTTGCTTGTGATGAGACCAGTGCGCGAGAGACCGCTTTCAGTGGAGCCGCTGATGTTCGGCATTTTGGATCGTAACGGGCGGTTGCAAAACGATGGCCTTCCCGCGCCAAGGCCCGAAGTGTGTATCAGCGTCCGGTTTGTGACCTTATGCCGCTGCCGAAGTGTACAACGGCGGTCGGCATTTTGTTTGAACGGTAAGGTGGGCGTCCAGGGATTGGAAAAGCGGCTACTCTCGCCACCAAGCCTCCAACACTAATCAACCATGACCGATCCGTGCACAACGCTTTTCCTAGGATGCTGGAGTTCCTTGACAAGCCCCCTACTCTGCAAAGAACAATCCGGCAATGCAAAGATCACTTTCAGAAAAAACGCGACTTCGTCAATGACGGCAAGCATGAACAAACCGCATGAAGTGTTCAAAGAAGACAACATGGCACCTGCCCCCTTATCGATCGGTGTTGCAATTGCCTCCTATCAACGCCCCGATGATTTGAAGCGGTGCTTACAGGCACTTTCGGAACAGAGTCAGTTGCCCAGCGATGTCATGGTTGTGGTTAGGAGCGACGACGAGGCGACGAAGGACGTAGTTGCCACGGCGACCATTAAACGATTGCTGGTTCGGCAGATTTTTGTAGACGCACCGGGTTTAGTGGCGGCTCGGAACGTTGCTTTGGCTTCTTGTCGAACGGACATTCTCACCTTTATCGATGATGATACAGTACCGCATCGAGATTGGCTCGAACGTATCGTCCCACACTTCGCGGACGACCCGACTTTGGGCGGCTTAGGCGGCAAGGATCGAATACACAACGGAACGTCCTTTGACGATCGGACGACGTGTGACGTTGGAAGGATTCAATGGTTTGGTCGCGTGGTGCCGAATCATCACCTCGGTCATGGCGCGCCTTGGACGGTCGATTTCATAAAAGGCGCAAACATGAGCTTCCGGGCTAACGCGTTCCAAGGCATCAGCTTTGATGAGCGATTGCGCGGGATCGGTGCTCAGCCCTACGAAGACCTCGTATTTTGCTCGGCCATTAGGCACGCTGGATGGAAGTTGCTCTACGATCCTAACGTCGTCGTGGAACATTTCCTTGGCAAGCGGGAAGAAATTCGGCATTACGCCGACATAGCTACGGTCAAAGATAAAAAGGGCTTCCAAGACTTCGCCTTCAACGAAGTTGTTGCCATCTGGGGCGAGTTGCCAGCCAGTCGCCTCATCGCCTTCGCGCTTTGGTCTTTCGTGGTTGGAACCGGCGTCTGCCCAGGCCTCCTGCAAGCCATCCGCTTCACTCCCAAACTCGGTATTTCGTCATGGCAGCGGTTCGCTCTTGCTCAGAAGGGAAAGTTCGATGCGTTCATTGAACTCGGCTTACGGCACAGGCCAAGATGAGCGCATCTCATATTGATCGTTGCTGTTCGGCTCTTGGGCTTGTGGCTGGCCCGAGAATTTACGTAGGTGGGCCGGGTCCGGGGTGCTGATGTGCCATGGCGAGCTCAGTTGGCAGGCTTGGAGCGGAGCATGGCGGCTTAGCCGAGCGCGTCGAGGCAGCGGACCAGGCGCTTGGCTAAGCGGTTCTTGTCGACGCGGTCGAGGTACTCGGCGGCGAGGTCAGCAAAGGTGACGGCGCGCTGCAGCATGTGGAAAGCGGCGACCAGGATCTAGGGCCTGTCAGTTCTTGATGACTTTCCCCATTTGCGGCGGATGGTTGACCAA
>CAXTCN010000246.1:0-6634 GCA_964242575.1 uncultured Acetobacteraceae bacterium
TCCGCAGCAGCCTCATCGGTGCGATGCGAAGCGTGAGAAAGGCCGCGACCCCAAGCACGAATGCCGCGAGCGCAATAAGCGCGCTGGTGCGGATCAGCGGCATGAGGGACCGGCGCACCTCCACCCAACCGACGATTCGACCTGCATCGAACAGCGGCTTGCGAGCCGTCACCTGCAGCCGTGGAAGGGGCGCCTCCGCCTCGGCCACGACGGTGCCATCCACCGCGACGATGCGGCGCCACTCGGGCACCGTCACCTCGCCAAGGTTGAGGAAGCTTGCCAGCCGCTCTGTCTCGAACATCCACATGTCGGGGTTCTCAAGAATGCGGTCTGAGATGACTGCCGCCTTGACGAGAGCTGACGCCGCAAGCTCGGCTTGCAGTTCGCTTCGCCCGGACAGATACCAAGTGACTGGCGGGGCCAGGGTGAGGAGCATGGCGACGCCGACCGCAAACGCCGTGATCACGCGCGCTGGCGGCGACACGGGCGCCCGCTCGATCTCGCTGTTCACGCCGCAGTTCCCAGGCCAGGCTCTGCCAATCCCGTATCAACCACCGAGGGGCGGACTGACGGCTTTGCGTGCAATGCCCGGCCTCTACGACGCTTCTCCATCGCGGTTATGGTCGTGGTTAAGGAAAAAGCGCGTTGGGCGTGCCCAAGTGCTGGCCCGGCCGTGAACTGGCAGGGATGTAGTCCAGCCTTCCAAGGATCTCTGCTGCCTCGGGCCCGCGAAGGAACGCCACCAGGGCCAGCGCTTCAGGCCGTGGCGATGCGCTGTGGGCGACAAAAAGGTGCTTCACGAGCGGCCACGCGCCGCTCTCCAGTGCGGCCAGCGTCGGGAGCACGCCGTCAATCGCGACCGGGCGCAGATGGCGCTCCTCCGCGGCCACCTGTCCTAGCGTCAAGCCGCCAAAAGCCCCCGGGAGGCGCTCCAGCGCAGCCGCATGGTCCTGGTCGTTGATGAAGGTCGGTACGCCAGGCCGTGTGCGGGCGAAAGCCACGGCGCGTGCGAGGCCGGACGAGAGCGTCTCGAAGATCTCCCAGTCGGAGTCGGAGGGCTGCCTGCGAACGAACCGCACCGGCGTGCCCTCAGGCCAGTTTGCGAGGTCGCCCGTGAAAATCTGCTCCAGTTGCTCCCGCGTCACCGCACGGCTGGGTTCGGATTGCCGGGTCACGAAGGCCAGCGCCGTGCTGGCGAGGTGGGTGGTGACGACGCCCGTTGCCGCTTCGGCCGGAGTGGTCGGCCGCGACGCGACCGACAGGTCTATGACGCCCGCGCCAAGAGCCTTGAGCCCCCCGGAGGTGCCAAGGCTTTGCAAGACCTCCACCGACGGACCGCCAGCCGCGGTGAACGCCGCCCCAACCCGCCGTATGATGGCAAGCGCCATGCTGCTGCCGCTCACCTTGAGCGGACCGTCAGAGGCCGCACGGGCAGATCCATCGGTTAAGGCAAGGGCTATGGGCATAAGTAGGCAGGAGCGTCTGTGCATACCTGGATAATGGCAGAAGCAGATGAAAGATATGTTGACGCGGAACAATTCCTAAAAAGTCTAAAATACAGTGAAAATCACCGTTGGGGATTTTCCAAGTGGATGCTTACGGATGACACTCTGGTCAGAGACTACGGGTCCGACCAGGCTTTGAGCGACGACCAATACAGGCTGTCGCACTGTAAATCAGCCCGTCGATAGAACTCAAGAAAGCCGTGCATTTTTGGAATCTTGCGGTGCTGATCAGCGTCGGAGCGCAGGGCTGGTTGACACTGGCGCTGCTGAACGCCCTGAGGCCAGCACGCGCCACACCGCCGCTGGATACCATGCCCTGCCCGTGCTGGTGATGCTGCCCAGCCGGTTCAGCTCGGCGGCGATCTGCTGGAGCGACAGCCCCTGCCCTGCCAGCCGCGCCACGTCGGGCGCCACCCGGTCGCGGAACGCCGCGGCCGCGCGCGTCCGCTCCGCCCGCGCAGCCGAGGGGTCACTGCCGTGCGGCGCGCCCAGCCGGGTTCCCCCTCGCCTTGGCTGCGGCCAGCGCCGCCTTGGTGCGCTCCGAGATCGCCTGCCGCTCGTGCTCGGCGACGGCGGCCAGGATGTGCAGCGTGAGCCGGTTGGCCTGCGGCATGTCGCAGCACAGCAGGTCCACGCCGCTTTCCAGCAGGCGGGAGATGAAGGCGACGTTGCGCGACAGCCGGTCGAGCTTGGCGATGAGCAGCGTGGCGCGAGCCTGCTTGGCGTGGTCGAGCGCCTGCTGCAGCTCGGGCCGCTCGGCGCGCTTGCCGCTCTCGACCTCGACGTATCGCGCCAGGAGCCTGCCGCGGCTTGCGCCCACGAAGCGGGTGACGGCGGCCTGCTGCGCGTCTATGCCGAGGCCGCGGATGCCCTGCTTGTCGGTGGACACGCGCAGGTAGGCAACAAAGCTCATCATGCGACAGGATACCTAGCGCGTTCACGCTGTAGACAGACCTCCAGGTTGGCGCGTGATCGGCGAGGGTTACGCTCGCGCATGGACCAACATCGGACTACCGCGGTGAACGTCGCCGCTCACGCCTTTAATCGCATGCCCGACCCGGGACGGCCGGAGTTCGTCCGCATTGCATGATCCCAAACGGGGTAGGAGCCTGTGCGTCCGCAACCCCGATCCCTGCAACACGGCGGCGCACGCCGGCCAGCAACGCCTGGCTTTCTGTTAGCGGAACGAGCCGCATGCGGCAGTCAAAAGGCAACGACCCAATCCGCGAGCTTGCCCAGTTCCGTGCGTGGCAGCGCTGGCCCAAAGCTATAGGCTCCCGGCCGTTCCGCTGGAGCAAGAGCGGCTATGGCGAAGCGATGCAGTTCCGCCCGCAGTTCGTTGCACGCAGGAGCGTTGGCAGCAGGCACGACGAACGCCTTGAGCCGGCTTCCCTCCTCCGGGCGCATCAGCCGCACAGTGATTTCAGCCACCGCGGGGCACTGCATGAGCACAACGCTCACCTGGCCTGGGATGACGTTGACGCCACCTACTTGCACGGCCCCGTCGCGCCGACCGACCACGCGGAACCGGTCGCCTTCTTCCCAGCTCAGCAGATCGGGCGCCTCGACCAGCTGTCCCTCCCGCAGCAGTCCATCGCCGTCATGCCGCCAGCCGGGCAGCAGCGCATAAGGCTGTGCGGGATCGTCACGCCAGCCGATGCCGCCGGTCTCCGAGGCGCCGTAAACCTGCAGCAGCCGCGCCAGCCCGGCTTGCCGCAGTCCCAATGCCGTCTCGGCCGGGCACGGTGCCGAGGAGGTCACGCCGACCGCATCCACGGGCAGTGTTCCGGCCAGCCCGCGCAGGACGACGCCCCAGAACGCTGGATGGCCAAGCACCAGGTCGCCGGGGCGCAGCAGCATTGCAAATTCCGCGGGCGCGTGCCCCCGCAGCTCGATAACAGGCAAGCCACCCAGGTGTCGCGGCAATAGTACGGAATGGATGAAGCCGTAGGCGTGGTGGGCTGGGAGGGCCGACAACACCCGGCGCCTGCCGTTCCCGATCAGCGACGCCAATGCCTCGGCTTCTGTCTCAAGGCGGGCAAGGGCGTGCGTCGTACGCCCCGGCGTCCCGGTGCTGCCGGACGACCGGAAGGTCACGTGCTGCGGCGGGCGCCGCACGCTGCTGGCGACGGCATCGCACCAGGCGCCAAAGCACCGCGCCTGCATCAGCCCGGGGCCGAGGCCACCATCCGGCAGCAGCTCGGCGGTCGCTGCCGAGAGCGACAGCAGATCGAACGAGTCGACCGCGGCGGGGCCAAGCTCGTCGAGGCGTGTGGCGTCGGTCCAGCTCCAGGGTGGCGGGCCGCCAGGTGCGCCAAGCCGCAGCCGTCGCAGTTCGGCGTGCAACTGGTCTGCCAGCACCCGCGACAAGGTGCGCCGGTCCGTGCCCCACCACGATTTGCAGACGTCCTGATCTGTCATTGCCTGCGCTCCCCATGGCACCACGATCATGGTGCGCCCAAGCAACGACTACAACGCGCTGTCAAATCCTGACTGGTCTTCCGCCTGTTCAGTCTAGAGTATGGGATTCGCCGCTGCTCAACCGAGCGACTGGCCAAATAAGGGCACGGCATGACGTTCGATGACGTTTCGATGATCGAGCTGCTGAGTACGATGAATGAGGCGGCGCTGGACGAGCTGCCGTTCGGTGTCGTCGGACTCGAAAGCAACAACATGGTCGAACTCTACAATGCACACGAAGAACGCTACTCGGGCCTGCCCAGGGCCATCGTGGTGGGGCGGCAATTCTTCTCCGACGTTGCGCCCTGCATGAACAACTACATGGTGGCCGAGCGGCTGCAAGAAGCCCCGCTCGACGTCACGCTTCCTTACGTGCTCACGTTCCGTATGCGTCCAACGCCGGTGCGGCTGCGCCTTCTACGCGCGGCCGTAGCACTGCGGCGCTGGGTGCTGGTCGCGCGTGCCTAAGGTGGAAGCAGAACCTGACCTGGCGGCCGAGCACGCGTCGCTGCTCCAGTTCCTATACATCTGCCCGCATGGCCTGGCGCAGTTCGATCGGAGCGGCGCCATCTCCATGCTCAACCCGGCCTTCGCCTGCCTTGCCATGCCGCTGCTTCCAGCCGGGGAGACGTTCGGCAACTTGATCGACCTGCTGAGGCCCTGCCTTCCTGAGCTGCCGAACATGCTGGAGCGTTCAGCCGCCTATGGCACGCTGTGTGACGGCGTACGCGTGCATCTCGGCCCCGCGGCTCCGGGAGAGGAGCCGCGCGTGCTGTCGCTGACCGTAGTGCGCATGGACAAGGACCGGCACATGGCCGTTCTGTCCGACCTGACCCGGCAGGTGGCGCAGGAGCGCCGCCTTAAGGAGAACGAGGCATGGTTCGCGGCCCTGGTGCAGGGCGCGGACGACTACGCCATCCTGAACGTCAGTGGGGACGGACGCGTGTGCGACTGGAACGTCTCGGGGGAGCGCCTGTTCGGATACGCCGCGGCGGAGGTTGTGGGAAAACATGCCAGCGAGGTGGTCACCTCCGGCAAGCCCGACGCAGCGGCGTTCAGCGACCGTTTGCAGGAGGCGAGCCGCGATGGTTGGCATCTTGACGAAGGCTGGCGGCGACGCGCCGACGGAGGCCGCTTCTGGGGCACCTGCATGGTGCTGCCGATTGGCGTCGTCATCGGAGACGCGAGGATGTCGTCGCGGAAATACCTCATGGTGGTGCGCGACATCACCGAACGGCGTCACTCGGCAGAGGAACTACGGCGGGTGCTGACGGCAGACCACCTGACCGGCGTGCTGAACCGGCGCTGCTTCCTGGAGCGTGCAGAGCGGGAGCTGTCGCGCCAGGTGCGGCACGGCAGCCGGTGTTGCATCGCCATGGTGGATGTCGACCACTTCAAGGCGGTCAATGACACGCACGGGCATGCCGCGGGCGATGCTGCGCTGCGCGCCGTTGCCGAGGTGCTGCAGACGGAAGCGCACGAGGACGACCTGGTTGGCCGTTTAGGCGGGGAGGAGTTCGCGGTGCTGATGCCAGCGACTACTCCGGAGCTTGCCGAACAGGTCGCCGAGCGACTGCGCGCCGGCGTGGCCGCCCTGCAGCTGGAGCACGAAGGGCAGCCCATTCGCCTGACGGTCAGCATCGGCGTCGCCGAAGGCGGCACGGCCGACCTGAAGCAACTCCTGGTCGATGCGGACGCAGCCTTGTACGACGCCAAGCACGCCGGCCGTAACCGTGTGTGCCGGTCGGGCCGAGCGCCACTGGCGGTCAAACCGGCCAAGCCCTTGGCTGCCGCCAAAGCGGCGGTCTGATCTGATGCAAGCAACCAGGGGCATCGCGTCATGGACGCGGTCGTAGAACCGCCTCTGGCCAGCGGAGACCGATGTGGCGCGTGCAACGACGGCATCACGCCTCCCTTCGAGTTCTCCATGGCGTTCCAGCCCGTGGTCGATCTCGCCGCCGGTCGTATCTACGCCTACGAGGCCCTGGTCCGCGGTCCCGTCGGCGAGCCTGCCAGGGTCGTGCTGGGCAAAGTCACCGCGGCCAGCCGCTATGCCTTTGACCAGTCCTGCCGCGTGAAGGCCATCGTGCTGGCAAGCCGCCTGGGCGTGCAGCAAACCGAGGCCAGCCTCTCGATTAACTTCATCCCCGGCGCGATGTACCGTCCCGAGAACTGCGTGCGTCCGACCCTGGCCGCAGCGCGCCGGCATCAGTTCCCGGCCGACCGGCTCATTTTCGAGCTGACCGAGCACGAGCAGGTCACCGACTACGCCCATCTCGAACGCATTTTCCACGTTTACCGGGCCCATAGCTTCCGCACCGCCCTCGATGACTTCGGCAGCGGCTTCTGCGGGCTCGGCCTGCTCGCGCACTTCCAGCCCGACCTGGTGAAGGTCGACATGTCGCTGCTGCGCGGCCTCGACACGGACACCCGCCGCCATGCCATCGTCAACGGCATTGTCGGCATCTGCCAGGCCTTGTCGATCCGGGTGGTGGCGGAGGGTGTGGAGACCGTGGCTGAGCTCGCGGCGCTGCGGGCGCTCGGCGTCACGCTGTTCCAGGGCTACCTGTTCGCCAAACCTGGCTTCGAGACGCTGCCGAAGGTTGCATTTTAGAGTTAGAGCGTCCTCAGCCTGACTAGAATCGAACAAGCGCTTGCGTTTGGTGTCG
>CAXTCN010000247.1:0-6621 GCA_964242575.1 uncultured Acetobacteraceae bacterium
TGCACGCCCAGGGGCAGGTCACCACGGAGCGGCTTGTGGCGTTGCTGAACGGGATTGGGGTGGAGATCTCCAAGCGCCAGGTGGTGCGCCTGTTGGCCGAGCCGCTCGACGGCTTCGTGGCCGAGGACCAGGAAGTGCTCCGTGCCGGCTTGGCGACCGCGCGCTGGATCACGGTGGACGACACCGCCGCGCGCCACGCCCGCAAGGACGGGTTCACCACCCAGGTCGGCGACGACCGCTTCACCGTGTTCCGGACCGGTCCGTCGAAGTCGCGCGAGACGTTCCTGTCCGTGCTGCGCGCGGGACACACGGAGTATGTCGTGAACGCAGCAGCGCTGGACTACATGCGCGGACACAGCTTGTCAGGCCAGGTGGTCGCGCTGTTGGACGCACACCCGGCCAAGCTGTTCGCCGACGCGCCGGCGTGGTCAGCGCACCTGGCCCGGCTCGGCATCGACCAACTCGCGGTCACGCCTGACCCCGTGCAGGTCGCCAGCCAGGGCGCGCTTTGGGGCGCCATCTGCCACCATGGGCTGCTGCCCGGGACGGTGATCGTGTCCGACGGCGCCGGGCAGTTCCGGGTCGGGCTGCACGCGCTGTGCTGGGTGTACGCCGAACGGCTGGTGCACAAGCTTGTGCCGGCCACGCCCGAGCAGCGCCGCGCCGTCGAGGTCACGCGCGCGCTGATCTGGTGGCTATACGCAGACCTGAAGGCCTGGGCGCGTGATCCCTGCCCACGACGGGCCGCGGCGCTGCGGGCGCGCTTCGAGCGCATCTTCAGGCGGCGAACCGGCTACACCACCCTGGACCGGCTGCTGGCCCGGCTGCACCGGCGCAAGCATGAACTGCTGCGTGTGCTCGAGCGTCCCGAGATCCCGCTGCACACCAATGGTTCGGAGAACGACATCCGCGCTTGCGTGACCAAGCGCAAGATCTCCGGCGGCACCATGAGCACGGCAGGACGCACCGCGCGTGACGTCATGCTCGGCCTCATGAAGACCTGCAGCAAGCTCAAGGTCTCGTTCTACCGCTACCTCGGCGACCGCCTGCACGTTCCAGGCGTCATCGCCATCCCGCCGCTTCCAGACCTCATCCGTCAAGCCACAGCCATGGCCTGATTGCCCGGGAATCTGCCCCGGTTACATGCCCGCCAACCCTCATGAATTATTCAGGCTAGCCGTTCAACCCGAAAAGACCTGCTCAGGCGTTAAGGGGCAATAAGAACAGGTGAACCAGAAATGTTAACTCCTTCACTTATGTGAACATCTCTACCGACGCTAACTTTTCGGCCATCAGGAGCAGTAAAGGTAAACATGTCACCAGAACGGGATAAGGTAGTTTTGGCACGCGATCGCAGCACCGCCTCGCGGGGCAAAGCAATCTTGGAGTATGGCCAGAGTATCACCTCGGCAGTCAACGCAGAGTTGTCCCATGGCACTTGGCGACCTCTGGTCATGGCGTAAACGTCGCGTCTAACCAAGCGTAGCAACTGCGAAATTTCAAGGCCCTGCGTGGTCAAGTGCTTGGCCAATGCGGCGGCGAAGGGGCTATTCTGCCCGCTGCCGTCAAGTGCCACCAGTCCTGGCGCAGTTGAAAAACTGATAAGGGTACCAAGACCGGTCGGGGATTCAGTAGGTGTGCCGAGACCAACAGCCTCAACGCGCGCGAGACCACGGTTGAGCGAGCGCGTGACCGTCGCCTCCTGCATACGCTTAGAGACCGGATTATCGCGACAAGCATCTAGAAAAATAAGGCGTATTTTTGCGCGCTCCATTGAGCGAATGGCACGTGATAGAGAAGTATTCTCGAAATCTAAAGCACTCATATTGTCAAAGTTAGCATCAATGGGAATCAGGTAGTTCTGACCGTCAATTTGTAGACCATGCCCCGCATAGAATATCAACGCCAGATCAGAACCATCCGAAACCTGGGCGAAACGGTGCAACGCTGCCTCAAGCCCGACGCGTGAAGAATTAAGCAAGAGGTTGACTTCGAAATTTAACTTGCGAAGCGAGTGAGCAATAAGTTTCGCATCTTGCAAAGCATTAGGAAGTGATGGTAATGTGCTATAATCGCTATTACCAATAACTAAGGCGACGCGGCGCTTCGCCAACGCCGAAGTAGATGGCCAGATGGCCAAAATAAATACCGCGAGCACTATAAACTTTGTTACAATGACGGCTATTTTGGGCGCACGGCTTAGCATGATGTTAACAATCCATTGCTACTCTGATCTGAAATTACGATTGCATCAGATAAGGTCAGAAATACGTCGCGATTGTGAAAAAATCAGCCAGAAGAGAAAGATGGTCGGCTTCATTGAGACAACATCTCGGTTTTCATAAAACGCAGTTTCTACAACTACCCTGGGTTGAGCTGACCTGACTTTCGGCTGGCGGTTCCGATGCCCATCTCTGGGGTTTGCGGAGATGAGGACAGCGTGGACACCCGGATCTTGGACCTGATCGCGACCGTGGTCGATTGTTGCGAGCCGCCGCCTGAACCGGTTCCGGGCCACCCACGGGCGCAAACGGTGCGCGTGCTGGCCACTTTGCGTCGGTTCCTGCGCGAGGGCACGCCGTGGCGCAGCTTGCGGGCGAGCGCAGGCCAGGCGAGCGGCTCGACGCTGCGCCGCACTTTCGAGCGTTGGGCGCACACAAGCTTGCTGCACAAGGTGCACGCGATGTTTGTGGCCATGCTGCGCGGCAACCCGACCCTAATCCTGGACAGTTGCTCGGTGCGGGCCAAGCGTGGCAGTGACCTCACCGGGCCGAACCCGACCGACCGCGGCAAGAACGGCACGAAATACCACGTCGCCGTCAATGGCGGGGCGGGTGGCTGGTGCGCCTGCTCCACCGCGCGCTGCAACAGGGCCAGGACGTTGTAGGCCAGCACGGCGGCGGCAAAGCCCAGCAACGCCGCTCGCGGATGGCCAAGGCTGCTGACCTCGCTGTGCAGCACGGCCTCCAGCCGTCCGAACATGCCCTCGATATGCCAGCGCGTGCGGTAGAATTCGGCAATGCGTTCGGCCCTGACCGCCTCGGGCAAGTTGCTCCACAGCCGGATGGTGGTGTCGCCGTCCTCAGTGGGCCGGTCCAGCGCAAGCTCGATGCGCCGCCATCGCACCTGCTGGTGTTCCATCGTAATCGCCTGCTCGCGCACCAGCCCGGTCTCGACCCGTCCGCACGCGCGCCACTCCCCTTGCCCAGCCAGCCGCGGGTGGCGGGCGTGCTCGCGTACGATGAAGCCGGCTCCCGCGTCTTTCAAACCTTGCAATACCGCGCGGGTGCAGTAGTGGCGGTCGGCAACCCACAACTCGCCCGGCTGCGCGCCCTCCAGCAATGGTCCCACCGCGGCGGGCTCGCTTGCATGCGCGTCCTCGCAGGCCACCAGGTCCACACCCAGGCCAAGGTCCGGGTCATACACCACCAAGGACTGCCCAGACAGGGCCGCACCCCGGAACCCGCGCAGGGGCGCCAAGCGCTTCTCGCTCGCCGGCAGGTGGTTGCCGTCCAGGATACGCAGCCGCCAGCCGGGCAGGCTGTCGGCGCCATGGCCCACGGCCGCCATCACCGGCCCGAGGCGCTCGGCGCTGCCGCGCACGAGCGCACGCAGAACGCCAGGTTCGGTGTGGTTCACCTTGCCATACAAGGAGGCCAGCGACACCGGCAGGCTCGGCATCTGACGTGCCGCCGCGTGCAAGGACGGGTGCAGCCCCAAGGACACCAGCGTGGTCAACTCGACCACGGTCGAGAACAGCAGCTCGCGCGAACACTGCCGCTGTCGGTGTGCCTCGAACACCTCGTCCACCCAGCCCGCCGGCAGTGCGTGATCCAGCGCAACGCGCGCCATCACGCTCGCCGGCGCATGCCGCTCAAACCGATCCAGAACCGCAGACCAAACCGAACCAGCCCCAGCCAACCCCGTGCTCATTCACCAAAGCTGGAGCGCATGCAAACACCCTGAAAGGGGTGCCTCTAAACAGAAACCTCCCTCTTTTGGGCGGGTGCGAGTGTGCAGGTGAAGCCGAGTTTGGCGATTTGGCGGGCGAGGCGGTTGGCTTGAACTTCGGGCGAGCTGCGCCGGAAATGGTCGGCGCCGAGGTCTTGGTAGAAGGTGCCGTCGCGGAGTATGTGGTAGGCGGCGGTCAGGATGGAGGCGGCGACGGCGCAGATCGCCTTCTTGGGCCCGCGCCGGTGGCGCAGGCGCTGGAACTGGGCTTGCAGGTAGCTGGCCTTCTTGCGGGCTCCGGCCCAAGCGCACTGCACGAGCGTGGTCTTGAGCCAGGGCGCGCCTTTGCGCAGCCGGGTAGAGCGCCGCTTGCCAGCACTCTCGTCGTTGCGGGGGCATAGCCCGGCCCAGGAGATCAGGTGGCCTGCTGTGGGGAAGCGGCCCATGTCGATGCCGATCTCGGAGACGATGACCTGGGCGGTCAGGTCACTGACGCCCGGGATGGTCCGCAGCAGCTGGACTGCCTGACGGAAAGGGTCGAGGTCACGGTCCACCTCCGCGTCGATCTCGGCGATGGCAGCAGCCAGCGCGTCGAACTGGCGCAGGTGCAGGCGCAGCAGGAAGCGGTGCCGGGCGGTGATGCGTCCGGTGAGCGCGGCGCGCAGCTTCTCAGGCGGCGCCTTGACGCCGCGCTGCACCAGGGCGAGCAGCGTGTCCGGATCACGCTCGCCGCCGACCAGCGCTTCCAGGATGGCGCGGCCACTCTTGCCCATGATCTGGGTCAGCACCGAGCTGAGCTTGAGGTTGGCGTCCTCCAGCGTCTTCTGCAGCCGCTGCACGTGGCTGGCCTGCTCGCGCACCAGCTGCTTGCGGGTGCGCAGCAGCGCGCGAAGCTCCTGGGTGGGTGCCTCTGGCACGAAGCTCGGGCGGATTAGGCCATGCGCCAGCAGGTCGGCAAGCCACAGCGCGTCGGCGACGTCGGTCTTACGGCCGGGCACGTTCTTGACGTGTGCGGCATTGGCCAGGATTAGCGTGACGTCGCCATCGGACAGGATGTGCCAGACCGGCTTCCAGTAGACGCCGGTCGCCTCCATGGCCACGTGGGTGCAGCCGTGTTCGGCCAGCCAAGCCGACAACGCCAGCAGGCCTGGTGTGGTCGTGTTGAACGTGCGGACCTCGGTCTTGGTGGTGCCGTCGCCCGCCAAACGGACGCCGGCGACCACCGTATCCTTATGCACATCAAGCCCCGCGCAGCACGGGTAGAGAACGTCCATGGCTCCCTCCAACTGTTGCGCCGTCGACGCAGGGCACCCCTGGATCAGAGTCTAAACAGCGCGCTCCCGGACCGTGCGGCCCCTGGCGCAATCGGGGGTGCTTCTGATGCCCCGGGTCCAACTAATACGCGGGCTCGCTTGCACCATAGAAAAAGCCGACCTCTCCGCCGACGACCGGCAAACTATGCCACAAGTTTCATCCACGGCGGGTCGGCCATTCCGGTGTCAAACTAATACTAGACGCCCTATCCACTGACTGCAACGCCATCGTGGGTGCCTGCTGCGATGCCTGGAACAAGCTGATGAGTACGCCAGAACGCCTCGCTTCCATCACCCGGTGCACCTGGGCCAAAGCAGTCAGTGGACAGGGCGTCTGGTATAAGACCCCGTTTGCGAAGTCATGGCGCGGGCAGGCATTTGCGGTTTGGGTGAGCAACGCGCTGGCGCATGAGGTGGATGGCGGCCAGGGTGACCATCGTCTCGGAAACCTCGGGCAGCGCCTCGTAGTCCTTCGACAACCGCCGCCACCGGCCGAACCAGCCGAGCGATCTCTCGACCACCCAGCGCCGTGGTTGCACGACGAAGCCGATGCTGCCCGCGGTGCAGCGAACGATGATCAGCACGAGACCTTCCAGAAAGCAGGCGAGCAGGGCCGAAAGCCGATTGTAGATGCTATCGGCGAACACGGCCCGGAGCCAGATATAGAGCGGCTTCAGGCGCTTCAGCAGATCGCCAAGGCCATCGGCATCCTGGATGTCGGCTGCATGCACGAGGATGCCGAGCAGCAACCCGTCCGTGTCTACCGCGACATGACGCTTGCGCCCTTTCAGGCGCTTGGCGCCATCCCAGCCGCGCGGGCCGCCACTTTCCGTGCTCTTCACGCTCTGGGTGTCGATGATCGCCGCCGTAGGGCTGGCTTCCCGCCCGGCGCCCTCGCGCAGCATGACCACGAAGTGGTGGCGGATGCTTTCCCACGCGCCGTCACGAAGGAAGGCGCGCATGTAGCCATACACCGTTCGCCACGGCGGGAACGCCGGAGGCGGCGGCAGGTGCCGCCACTGACAGCCGGTACGCACGAGGTAGAAGAGGCCGTCCAGCAGGTTCCGGATGTTTGTGGTGTGCGGCCGCCCACCAGGCTTGGCGGGCGGGATCAGCAGTTCAAGCAACCGGAACTGGTCGTCCGTCAGGGCCTGGCCAGAGCCGAAGTCTCCGACCAGTACGCGATCAGCGAGCGTCCACATGGCAGTCTCCAGGCAGGAAACCGCCCGCAACGCCGCTGGAGGGGCCAGGATCAGGCCGTCAAACCAACGTCCTCACCCCTTCGCAAACGGGGTCTAAGGTCCACCCCTTTCAAGGTGTTGCTGGCCGTGCCTGGGCGAGCACCCGTGCGGTGGAC
>CAXTCN010000248.1:0-6583 GCA_964242575.1 uncultured Acetobacteraceae bacterium
AGCCCGCCTGGGTTGGGTCCTCCGGCAGGACAACGGCCCGGCCCACGTCGCGCACCCGGATCGGGGCGCCGTTGCGGTAGGCCAGGATGATGTCGGCATAGCCCGCGACGGTCAGGAGCTGGTCATTGGTCTGCAAGGAATAAGCGGTTTGGCCGCCATAAAGCTGGCCTTTCGGCTGGTTGACCGTGGCATTGGCCAAGGCGGCGCGCACCTCCTCCAGGTCCAGCCCGGCGGCGGCGAGCTGCGCCGGGTTGACTTGGACATGGATGGCCGGGCTTTGCAGGCCGCCGATGCCCACCAGGCCGACACCGGCCACCTGCGAGATCTTCTGGGCGAAGATCGAGTTCGCGTAGTCGCTCACCGTGGTGATGGGCAGGGTGTCGGACGTGAGGCCGATCAGCAGGATCGGCACGTCGGCCGGGTTGGTTTTGCGGTAGATGGGCGGGGACAGCAGGCTTGCCGGCAACTGCGCGGCGGCCGCGTTGATCGCGCCCTGCACGTCCCCTGCGGCGGAGTCCACGGTGCGGGACCGGTCGAACTGCAGCGTGACCTGGGTGAAGCCGCTGCCGCTGCTGCTCGTCATCTGGGTGATGCCGGGGATTTGGCCGAACTGCCGCTCCAGGGGCGTTGCAACCGAGGACGCCGTTGTCTTGGCGTCCGCGCCGGGCAGCTGCGCCGTGACCTGGATCGTCGGGAAGTCCACGTTCGGCAGCGCGGCCACCGGCAGGTTCAGATACCCGGCGACGCCCACCGCCACGATGGCGACCATCAGCAGCGATGTGGCGACCGGCTTGTGGATGAAGCCCGCGGACATGTTCATGGCAGCAGGCCCGCCGTCGCGCTGGACGATCCCGGGACGTCCGCCGGCTTGGACGGCACAACAACAACGCCAGCCGTCAGGCGATACTGGCCTTGGACGACGACGGTGTCACCAGGGTTCAACCCTTTGGTGACGATGGCAACGTCGCGCCGCTGCTGGCCGGTTTGCACCGGGCGGACCTCTGCCTTGCTGTCCGCGCCCACGACATAGATGAAGGTGCCCTGCGGCCCCTGCTGGACGGCATCCGCCGGGACGGTCAGGGCAGCTTGGGCCACAGAGGTCGTCAGTTCGACATTGACAAAGGTGCCGGGCCACAGGCGGCGGTGCAGGTTGGGGAACAGCGCCTTGAGTTGCACGGTTCCGGTTTGAGGGTCGGCCTGGTTGTTGATCAGCAGCAGCGTTCCAGTATCCAAGGCTTCCTTGCCGGCTTGGTCGTAGGCGATGGCCTTGACCGTGCCCGCCGCGAGCGCGTCCTGCACCTGGGCGATGTTGGCCGCAGGCAGGGTCATCAGCACGGCGATGGGCTGCACCTGGGTCATTGTCACCAGCCCCTGGGTGTCGTTGGGGTGGATGATGTTGCCCACATCGGTCTGGCGGATGCCGGTGATCCCGTCGAACGGCGCGGTCAGGGTGGCGTAGCCGAGCTGGGTTTGCGCGTTGCCCACCGCGGCCTCGTCGGACTTGATCGCGCTTTGCAGCTGCGACACCTGGGACTTCTGGTCCGTGACCTGTTGGTCCGTCGCAAAGCCCTTGCTGAGCAGCGGCAGGTTGCGGGTGAGGTTTGTTTCGATGTTGGCGAGCTGCGCCTGGTCGCGACTCATCTGCGCCTGCGCCTGCGCCAGCAGCGCCTGGTAAGGCCGCGGGTCCACCTGCGCGAGGGTGTCGCCGCGGCGGACCTGCTGGCCCTCCACGAAGTCCACGGTTTGCAGCACGCCCGTCACCTGGCTCCGGATCGTGGCGCTGTTGAGCGCCTGCACCGTGCCGAGGCCGCTCAGGATGATCGGCACGTCGCCCTGCTGCACCGGTGCCGTCACCACGGGGACAGGCGCGGCAGGGGCCGGCGCGGGTGCCGGGCGCCCTGTCAGGTGCAGGATCAGAGTCAGGCCTCCTGCAACGGCAACGAGGGAAAGGCCGATCTTCGCAGTGGAACGCATGGGCTCTCCCTCCTGTATTCACGTTTTGCACGCCGAGGGGGGCTCCGCCCCCGGGCAGGCAACGCCCGGACTGGACAGGCTGCCGGCCACCCACTCCTGGTGGCCGGCGGAGCACTCCTTGTACGTGAACCAGCCTTCGACGGTCCGCGAACGATGCGGCGGCGGCACGGGCCGGAGCCTATCGCCGCGCAAGACCTATCGCGGGGCTGACGCCCTGGAGGTGGACGAGGCCGCCGACTGGCCACGCGCCGCTGCCCTGGGCTGCGTGCGGGTCGTGCCGATGGTCCCTATCCGTTCCTGGCCGGTGGACCCGGCGGCCAAGGTCCGCGCGCCGAGAGGCGCGCTGTTGGGCGGCTGCGGCATGGACTGGCTCGAGTTGGGCGCAGGCGGCGTCTCGTAGACGCCCTGGGCAAAGGCCGGCGCCGCGCTCACGAGAAGCGAGAGAGCGCCCGGTGCGATCATCGTGGAAGTCTTCATGTCTGGTCTCCGTGTCTGGGGCGACAGGATCGTCGCCGCCACCACACAACACCCAGCGGGCCGCCCGGGACCAATGCGGCATCCTCACCGCGACATGCCGGCCCGGCATGACGCGGCGCTGCTACGACAAGCGGGCGACGCGCAGCATGATGCTGCGCAGCCAGCGATGCGCCGGCACGTCGTCGAGCCGGCGATGCCACAGCATGGCCGTGACCAGCCGCGGAGAGGGGAACGGCAGCGGCATGACATGCAGGGGCGCGATGCGCGCGAACGCCCGTGCCGTGCGCTCGCCGACGACGGCCAGCATCTCCGATTGCGCCAGCACCCCGGCGGCCGCGAGCAGCGGCGCGCGCAGCGCCACGCGGCGGGCCAGGCCGTGGCGCCCCAGCTCGGCGTCCAGGAACTCCGTGCCCTCGCCGGTCGAGGACAGGTCGAGATGCGGAAGCGCTGCGAGCGCGGCCAAGCTCAGCTCGCCAGCCTCGGCGGCAGGGTGGCCGCGGCGCATGAGGGCCACGAAGCCGTTCTCGAACAGCCGCAGGTCGGCGAAGCGCTCGCCCGGGGCGGCCAGGCTGCCCAGCGCGAGGTCCAGCTCCGCCCGGTCCAGCCGCTCGGCCACGTCGAGCGTGCCGCTCGGGCGCAGGTCCAGGTTGATGCCCGGCGCCTCGGCCGCGACCGCGGCCGCGACCGGCGCGGCGAGGACCAGCGCGGCCCGGTTGTCCAGCGCGACGGTGAAGCCGCGGCCGGCCGTCGCCGGGTCGAACGCGGCAGCGCCGTCGAGCGCCGTGCCCAGCCCTTCCAGCGCGGCGCGGACGGAGCCGGCCAGGCGCTCGGCGTAGGGCGTGGGCTCCATGCCGTCCGGAGTGCGCACGAACAGGTCGTCGTGCAGCGCCCCGCGCAGCCGCGCCAGGGCATGGCTGATCGCAGGCTGGGTCATGTTGAGCTTGGCCGCGGCGCGGGTCGCGCTGCGGGCCTGGGTCACGGCGTCGAACACGACGAGCAGGTTGAGGTCGAGCGTGCGCCAGTTCACCTGAGGTCTCCGGATCGGCGTGGCGGCGCGTGGCTGAAGGCCGTCCACGCATCCCCCTGACGCCACCGCCTGCACGGTATCATGCCGGACCTGCATGTCACGGTGACGGACGCGCATTCGCTAAGCTGCCCGGCCCTGTCCACCTTGGAGCCCGGTGCCCATCAGCGAGGCTTCCATGGACCATCCTCTTTCCTGGCCGGCTTGGCAGCGCGCGCCTGCCCCGGCAGCGCTCGTGGCGGTGCTGCATGCGCCGGACGGCGCGGACCTTACCTCTGGGCTGGTGCGTGCCTGGGCGCCGGCGGTTCCGGCGGCGGTCATGTCAACGATGATGATCGCCGGCGCCGGTGGCGTTGAGGAAGCGCTGGAGCAGATCGCCAGCAGGCTTGGGCGAGCCGGCCTGGACGTGTCGCGCCTGGTGCTGGCCGGCGTCGGCGGCGGGGAGGGAACAGCCCTGCAACTCGTGTTCGGGCAGGCTGCGCTGGGGTGTGCGGGCATCGTGGCGTGCGGGGACAGCCTGCCGCCGCTGCTGGCGCTGGGAGGACTGTCCGCGACGGGGCGCGCCAAGCTGCGGCTGGTCTGGACGGCGGATGATCCGCTTTTCTGCGCCGAAGCCCTGGGCGACCTGCTGCGCTGCTTCCGTGCCGCCGGCCTCGACGCGCAAGGCGCCGTGGTGCCCCGGTCGAACCGTTTGCCGCCAGAGGTGGATGGCGGCCCCTCCCTGCCGTTGGTGCGCCTGAGTGGCGCCTACCTTGCCGAGCTCGTTGCGGTGGCACTGGATGCAGCGAACGGGTCAGGCCCAGTCAAGAAAGGAGGTTGAGACATGGTTGATTGGTCCATTGCAGTGCCGTCTTTCCTCACCGCCCTCGTCGAGTGGGTTGAGGCATTCACGATCGTGCTCGCCGTCAGCCTGAGCATCGGCTGGCGCGGCGCGATCGGCGCGGCGCTGGCGGGGCTCGCGACGCTCGCGGTGCTGACGCTCGCCGCCGGCCAACTGCTGGCCACAGGCATCGACGTCAGTTGGGTGCAGCTCATCGTCGGCATGTTCCTCCTGTTGTTCGGCGTGCGCTGGCTCGCGAAGGCGATCGCGCGCCATGCCGGGCTGAAGGCGCTGCACGACGAGGCGCTCGAATTCGAGCAGACGCGCGCTGGGCTGACCGGCGAGTGGGCGGCCGGCTGGGTCGTCGCTTACAAGGGGGTGCTGCTGGAAGGCCTGGAGGTGTGGCTCGTTGTGGTGGCGCTCGGCATGAGGACGACGGACGGCACGGGCATGGTCAGCAGCGGCGGGGCCGCGGTCGCAGCGTTGCTGCTGACCTGCGCCGTCGGCGCGGCGGTGCGCGCGCCGCTGCAGCGTGTGCCGGAGAACGCCATCAAGTTCACGGTGGGCGCGATGATCGTGGCGTTCGGCACATACTGGACGATGGAGGGCATTGGGGGCGCCGGGGTCTGGCCCTGGTCGGACTGGACGCTGCTGCTCCTCGGCGCGTTCTACCTGCTTGCCGGGTTGGCGGTTGCCATGGTCCTGCGCATGCGGCTGCGGCGGGAGGCAGCCTGATGGCCCCGTTCCTCAAAACGCTGTTCGGCGACGCGCGCAACGTCGCCGTCGTCGCCGTGCTGCTCGCGGTCGAGGCCGCGCTGGTCCACGCCGGGCATGGACGCGAGGCGACGGTCCTGGTGCCGCTGGCGACTATGGCAGGCGTGGCCTGGCTGGCGCCGCGGTAGGAAAGTGAGTCCTGGCCTGTGCACGCCCTGGCAGAGCCGCATCTCCGCCCGTAACGGGGCAGGCAGCCGAGATGTGCCGTGATGCCTGCGCCGCTTCGATGGTCCGCCGAGGTGCCGACCCGTCCGGGGCCGGCACATCCGACAGCTTGCCCCGCCGGGCGCATGGTGCCGACCGTGTTCGCCGGCGTCGCCGAGTTTGAGCGCGCCTTGGTCAAGCACCGCACCGACGAGGGCCAGGTGCGCGAGCCACGGGTGCAGGAGGCCAGCATTCGCACTGCGGTGCGGCAGTAAGGCATGATCGGGATGGACGACATGCGCTGCGCCATCATCGAGCGGGACGGCACGACCTCGATCATTCCCAAGGAGAAGACGTGATGCCCTCCCCCTCGACGGCAGGCGGCCGCGTGCTCGCCTGGCTGCACATCGGCGACCTGCACCTGACGGAGGCCGGGGCGGAGAACCACCGCGACCTCGGCCGCATCGTCGCCCTCGCCAACGCTCTTCCGCCGGGCAGCCTCGACTTCGCCCTGCTGCCCGGCGACAACGCCGACGACGGCACGCCCGAGCAGTTCGCGCTGGTGCGGGACGTTGTGGCACCGCTGCGGCTGCCGCTGCACGTCCTGCCCGGCGACCACGACTTCAAGCCGCGCAGCCTGGACGCCTACCAGCAGGTGCTTGGAGCGGCAAAGCTCCCTGCGGCGCAAACCGTGCAGAACCACCGCTGCCTGTTCCTGGACGTGGTTTCCGCCGGCACCGGCGGCCCGGACTTCCGGTTGGGCACGGACCAGCTTGCGTGGATGGAACGGGAGGTTGAGGGCGCCAAGGCCGCAGGCCAGGGCGTCGTGGTGTTCATGCACACCTATCCTGCCGATTTGCGGGAAGGCGGCGAAGCGCTGGGCAAGTTGCTGGCCCGGCCCGAGGTTCTATGCGTGGACATGGGCCACACCCATTACAACGAGCTGGCCAACGACGGCAGCACGGTGTTCATGGCCACCCGCTCAACCGGGCAGGTCGAGGAGGGCCCGCCCGGCTTCTCAGTTGCTGCCGTGGACGGGGACGTCGTCAGTTGGCGCTTCAAGGCGCTGGACGGAGCGTGGCCTTTCGTTTTGGTGACGCAGCCGGCCGACCGCTGCCTGGCGACCGGCACGGCGCAGCCCGTGGACGGCCCGGTCACGGTGCGGGCCAAGGTGCTGTCCAACGTGGCGGTCCGGTCTGTCGAAGTGCAGGCGGACGGCGGACCGTGGCAGCCGATGGCACCGGTTCTGGGCGCTGCGGCGTTGTGGACGGCGCAGCTCGGCAAGCCGGGGGGTGTCTTGCGCGTCCGGGTTGCGGACGAGGACGCCGTGGAACCGCTGCGCCACGGCTGGAAGCCGCCCGCGCGCAAGG
>CAXTCN010000249.1:0-6528 GCA_964242575.1 uncultured Acetobacteraceae bacterium
GCAGGTCCAGGGTCGCGAGCCGTTCCGCCTGCACGTGGATGGTGGTCGTGCCGTTAGCCTGCCGTTCCACCGTAATGCCGATGCGTCCGAGTTCGTCCGGCGCGATGGAGACCGACACCCTGCCGTTGGACGAACTTCTGTGGGACATCGCCTCGACCGCGGCGACCACCTGGTCCGTCACCATCGCAGGAACGCCCGCATGGGTGGAGGAAGCCCGGCCCGCCGTCAGCCCGCCGGCTTGGACCAGGGAACCGGAGTGGCCCTGTTCGCTCCCGTGCTGCTGCCCACCGCCTTGCAACCCGTCGCCGGACCGGTGCGGCGCATCGACTTGGCCGGATTGCCCGAGGCCGGCTATACCCAAACCGTCCCCGGAGCTGCCGGAGTGTCCCTCGCGCAAGCCTAAACCCGGATGTCCGGCCACGACGCTCGCCACGGCCGCAAGGCCCGCGCTCGCGTCCAGCGCCACAAAACCCGCGCCCTCTACGGATGCAACCGGGCCAACCCCCAGCGGTGCGTCGGCGGGAGGCAGGGCTGCTGACGGGGGCGGTGGCCATGTGTCGTCGCCCGCCCGGTCCAGCGCCTTCCCAGCGCCATGGCCGGCCACCCCCGTGATCCCTGATGGCGACGCTGCTGCGGACGCGGGGACCCCATCCAATCGCGCCGTCACCGTCGCATCCTGGCTGACGGCAGCGCCCAAGCTCCCTCTTCTGCTATCCGGCGCTCCAGTAGGGCCAGCCTGAAAACGAATGCCTCTTGGGGCGGGCGCCGCTGCTGCCGCGTTCACCGCCGGGAGAGGTGGGGCAGCCGGAGGCGCGGCGCGGTCCATGGCAACGGCGCTCGCGAAGGGGGTGGTGCCCATCGCCGTTGCCACGCTGGCTGTTGGCAGGCCAAGCGCCGCCGTGGCCGGCGCGGCGGGTGCGGGGCCGGCGGGTGCGCTGCCCGCAAGCAATGCGGGCGCGGCCTGCAGGACCCCCTGCTCGGCAGCCACTGGGTAAGGCGGCGTAAGCGCCGCCTGGCCGGACTGGACCGATACGCCGAGGGCGGTGCCTGCAAGCGGCGCGAGCGCCTCCGGCAGCACGATTGGCTCGGCAGCCGCAACTGGGGATGACGGGCGCGCAAGCCCGTCCATCCCCGGCGCACCCTCAGATGCCGTCGCTGAGGAACCCGCCGCCGCAACCACGCCCTTCGCCTCCCCCGCCGCGGCCGGCACAGCTAGTGCGACGCCTGGAGCAGAGGGCGGCTGGATGGCCGGCGGCACGATGCCGGGCCTCTTGGCGGCTGGATCCGTGATGCCCGGCGACAAGGGAGCGGGAAGGAAGCTGGCTTGCTGAACCTGCGCTTGGGGGACGTCCTGGGCCTGCGGAGCCCAACCGCCCTCAAGCGCCGCAGCGTCCGGGCCGCCCCTTTGCCCCGCATCGTCCGTAGGTTCGCCTTCGTCCAGGCCTGGCTCCGGCCCTGCCAGCGCCGCAAGCCAGCCTCGTACGCCCCAACGGGCCGCTGCCATGCCTGCGCTGCCATGGGCTGGGACGGTCTCCGCAGCCGGCAGGACTGGACCGGCCCACCTCATGCCGCTGGCGAGGGCGCTTCCATTGGGATCATCCCCTAGCCCCTTGCTGCCAATGGCCACGGACTTGGGCGCCTCTTGCGTGGCCTCTGCCAACGCATCGACGAATCCAGGACCAGGCGGCACTGAACGGCCGGCCTGCGGCCCGTCGGCCATGGCCGCAGGCGTCCGCATGGCCGAGGTCGCCTTCAGCGCAGCCATTCCGGTTTCGCCATCGCGCGGTCCCCCTATCCGGAAAGCACATATATGCGGCGGAGAAAATTCGCGTTCGAGGTAACGCAAATTCTCCAGGCGCTTATGTGAATAACAAGCGCAGGAGATCACATGTCATTATTTGGTTCACTGAACACCGCCGTTGGTGGATTGAACGCCCAGTCGGTCGCGCTGGGCTCGATCAGCGACAACGTCGCCAACAGCCAGACTATCGGGTTCAAAGGGACCAACACGGCATTTGTCAATTACCTGACCGAATCGAGCCCCAACACCCATGCGCCAGGAGCCGTGGTTGCACGCCCCCAATACACGAACTCGGTGCAGGGCGCGGTCACCCAGGTTAGCAACCCAACGGCGCTCGCCGTCTCCGGCAGCGGCATGTTCGCGGTGCAGCGCCCCGTGGGCGGCGGCAGCTTCAGCCCGCAGCAGTTCTACACCCGGGTCGGCGACTTCGCCCCGGACAGCGACGGCTTCCTGGTGAACTCGACCGGCTACGCCCTGGATGGCTGGCCTGCCCTCGGCGCCGGCGGCACGCAATTCGACCCGAACGCGATCGGCCCGATCCAGATCAGCAAGGCGCCCTCGGTCCCGGTGCCGACCGCGAACGTTGCCCTGTCGGCGAACCTGCCGTCAACGCCGCCCGCGGGAGTGACGAGCTATACGAACTCGGTGCAGATCCGCGATGGCGGCGGCAACGCGCAGAACCTGCAACTGGTCTGGGACCAGGTCCCGAACACGCCAACGACATCGAACCAGTGGAACCTCACGGTGTCCTCGGCCGGGTCGGCGTTGGCCGCCACGGGCCCGCTGCTGGTGCAGTTCGGCACGACGGCGGCGGATGCCGGAACCATCACCTCGATTGGCCCGAACCCGCCGCCGCCCGCCGGCACGCCCGCCACCGTCAGCATTCCGCTCGACTACGGCCTGGGAGCGCAGGCCGTCACCCTTGACCTTGGCCAGTTCGGCAAGCCGAATGGCGTCACCCAGTTCGCGGGCGGCGACTACCAGGTGACGTCGCAGTCGCAGGACGGCGCCGCGCAGGGCAACTACAGCTCGGTGACCATCCAGCCCAGCGGCAACGTCATCATCAACTACGACAACGGCCGCAACGCCACCATTGCCCGCATCCCGCTGGTGGCGTTCAACAACCCGGACGCCTTGCAGCAGCAGGACGGCCAGGCCTTCACGGGAACGATCGACAGCGGCAGCCCCAACGTACTCGCCGCCGGCACCGGCGGCACCGGCAAGATGATCGTCGGCGCCGAGGAGGGCTCGAACGTCGACATCGCGTCGCAGTTCACCAAGATGATCGTCGCCCAGCGCGCCTACACCGCGAACACCAAGGTCGTCACCACAGCCAACCAGCTGCTGCAGGACACCTTGAACATGATCTAGGGCCGGCGGCCCTCGCGCCACTCGCTCCCCGGGCCCAGGCCCTTGAACGGCAACGCGCCAAAACGGCGCGGAAGCGGAAGACCACACGATGACCGTATCCCTGAACTCGATCACCTCCAATGCCGCAAGCGGCCTTCGGGCGAGCCAGCTCGGCATTGCGGTGCTCAGCGACAACATCGCCAACGCCGGCGTCGCGGGGTACACCGCGAAGCGGCTGGACCTGTCCACCTTCCGGGTGGGCGGGGACACGAACGGGGTCCGCACGGGCCTTGTCTCGCGGTCGGTCGACGATGCCCTGCAGACGAGCCTGTGGACCTCCACCAGCAGGGTGGGGGCGCTCACCGTACGTTCGCAACTGCTGCAGGCGGTCAACGCCACCCAAGGGACGCCGGGCGACGGAACCAGCATCGCCGACGCCGTCTCGACCCTTCAGGCCAAATTTACCCTGCTGCAGGCCCAGCCGTCCGGCGCGACGCTGCATGCGTCCGTCGCCGCAGCGGCCAATTCGCTCGCCGGAGCCCTGAACCGGACCGCCGACGCCATCACCCACGAACGCAACGGGGTCCAGGGCCAGATCGTCTTCGTGGTGGACACGCTGAACTCGGCGCTGGACACCGTGCAGGCCACCACGAGCGACATCATCAAGGCAATTGGAGCGGGAGAGGACAGCGCGAACCTGCAGGACGAGCGCGACGCTGCTTTGCGGTCCATGTCGGGCATCCTCGACCTGCATTACGATAAGCAGGCGAACGGCGACATCACCATCCTTGGCCGGAACGGGTTTTCGTTCCCGCTGGACGCTCGCCTCTCCACCGATCCTTCCGTGCTGTCGCCCGCTTCCAGCTACGCACCCGGCGGCACGGCCGTGCCGCCTATCCTCCTGCTTAGCAGCAACCCGGCCATCCCGCCCGAGGACGTCACGCGGCAACTGTCAGGCGGACAGTTGGGCGAGCTGGTCCAGCTGCGCGACACGACCTTGCCGTCCTACACGGCCAGCCTCGACGCCCTCTCGGCCAGGATCGCGAACGGGTTCGCGGCCCAGGGGCTGCGGCTGTTCACGGACGGGGGCGCGGCCTCCGTCCTGTCCGCCTATCCAGGCCTGTCGGGACAGATCCAGGTCAATCCCGCCGTCCTGGCCACCCCATCCCTGGTCCGGGACGGAACTTCGCCGAGCGGCTTCCCGGTCAACCCGCCCGGCGGGCCAGCGGGATTTGCCGACCTGATCGGCCGGGTCCTGACCAGCACGTTCCCCGGAGGCCCCGGCTTGCCCAGCCTGATGGCGGATGCGCAGTCATTCGTGGCCCGCCAGTCCACGGCGGCTGGCCAGGCAACCGGGGAGCTTGCGGGCGCGCAGTCGTACCAGACCACGCTGGCCACCCGGCTGTCGGACGGATCGGGCGTGAACGTAGACCACGAGATGGCCCTGATGATCCAGCTGCAGAACTCGTACCAGGCCAACGCCCGGGTGATGCAGACGACGCAAGCCCTGTTCACGGCGCTGCTGGACGCAACCCGTTGATCGTGCAGCGGCAACCGGAACGGAAACCACCATGTCAACGCTAGTCCTGGATCTCAAGGCGAACGACACGATGATCATCAACGGGGTGCCCATCCGGTTCTGCAACCGGGTGCGGCTGGAGCTGCACGCGCAGGCCCGCTTCCTGTTCGGCAAGCAGATCATGCCGCCCGGGACCGACAACACGCCGGCGCGCCGCATCTACTACGCGGTGCAGACTGCCTATGTCGGCACCGAACAAGAGCGCCTATCGGCCCGCGAGGCTGCCCAGCGGTTGTGCGACGAGTTCGCGGAGGCAACCACGAGCCAGACGGTCGTGAGAATCCTTGCGGACGTCATGCGGGCCGTCGGCGAGGACCGCTGCTACGACGCGCTGAAGCTGGTGCAGCGCATCATGCGACACGAGGAGGCTGTCTTGCCCCGCCTGCCCTCCTCCCCTTCCTTCATTGAGATGGACGCCGCGGAATGACAGCACCCATCGGCCCATCCACCTACGGCCCGTTGGACCGGATGCTGGCGTCCGCCCGCTCCCTGCAGGGCCAGAGCGAGGTCCTGCAGGAGCAAACGGTCACCGGCAAGATCTCGCAGTCCTACGCCGGCCTTGCGTCCGCTTCCTCGCAGGTGCTGGACCTGACCGCGGTGACGCGCCAGGCAGCCGCCTACTCCCAAACCATCGAGTATGCCCAAGGCAAGGCCTCGGTCATGCAGGACGTGCTCACGCAAGTGAACGGCATTGCCAGCACGATGGCGGCGGCTACCCTTGGGGCTGGGGGAACAACCTCACCGGCGGCAATCCAAGGCATGGCGGAGCAGGCAAGGCTCGCGCTGCAGCAGATCGCCTCCCTGATGAATGCGAAGTACGCGGGCGACTACGTCTTTGCTGGAGCGGACACGTCGAACCCGCCGGTGCCCTCGGCCCAAGCCGTCATTGCTTCGGGCATGTTCACCCAGATCGGCGCCCAGGTCGCTGCCCTGGCCGCCGCGCCAACCAACCCACCCGTCGGGACGGTGATCGCCAACACCGTGTCAATCGCTTCCAGCACCGCGGCGGGCACGACCGTCTTCTCGGCTTACCTGACCGGAGCGGGCACTGCCGCTGGCGTGGTGACCGTCCAGGTCTCCGACTTTCAGCGGGTCACCCTGGACTTGCCGGCGAACCGCAACGTGGGCGCTGCGTCCGACCCGGCGATCTCGGGCACGGGCAACGCCATCAGCGACATCATGCGCAGCCTTGCGGTGATCGCGAACACCACCGGCGCGATGGCGGCCAACCCGGACTTCGCGACCTTGATGAAGGACGCAACCCGGACCCTGAACTCCGCGGCGCAGACAGTGTCGGAGGAGGCCGGACAGATTGGCCTGGCGCAGAACACCATGACCGCGGCGACGGCCTCGCACGCATCGCTCAAGACGATCCTCGACAAGCAGCTTTCGGCCCTCACCGACGTGGACATGGCGAGCGCCATCTCGCGGCTGCAGGCCGTGAACTTCCAGCTGCAGGCGAGCTACAAGATCCTGTCCCTGGCGCGAAGCCTGAACCTGGCGAGCTTCCTTTAGGCCGGAAGTCGAGTCGCTCGACGAGGACGCCGCAGCCGCGCGCACGCGCCAGCACGCACACCCGCCTGCACGGCTGCCGCAGCTGCAACGTCGCGCACGTTCTGGACATTGCTCCCATGTGCTAAGCTGACGTGCATAGTGTTCAGCTCCGCCGATTTTGGGGATCGATCATCGCGGCCCGTCCGGCATCGGCATCCAATGCGTTGGTCGGGGCATATCCGGCCACTGCGGAGCCTGTTGCACAATCGCCTCCGGGAACGTTGCGATGATGCGTTTCGGTGTT
>CAXTCN010000250.1:0-6466 GCA_964242575.1 uncultured Acetobacteraceae bacterium
AAAAGCGCCTTGGGCTGGGGCTCCACGTCCACAATCTGAATTGTGCACCAAAGCCAAGGTCGGCGCCAACGTCGCCTTCATGATGCCGGAGCGCCTGGCCCGCACCGACAGCAGCGCGCAAGTGACGGAGATGGTCGGCAGCGGCCCGTACCGTTTCGTGACGGACGAGCGCGTGGCCGGATCGCGCGCGGTGTATGCCCGCTTTGACGGCTACCAACCCCGGCCAGGCCAGGCGAGCATGTTGGCTGGGCCGAAGGTGGCGCATTTCGACCGGGTCGAGTGGCTGACCATCCCGGACCCGGCCACGGCCGCCGCCGCCCTACAGCGCGGCGAAATCGACTGGTGGGAGCTGCCGATCAGCGATCTTCTGCCGAGCCTGAGACGCTCGACCGGCATCAAGGTTGAGCTGTTGGACCCGACCGGGGCCATCGGCATGTTCCGCTTCAACCACCTGCATCCCCCGTTCGACAACCCGGCTATCCGCCGTGCGCTCCTGACCGTCGTGGACCAGGCGAGCACCATGCAGGCCGTGGCCGGCGTCGACCGCGCGCTGTGGCAAGACGGCGTAGGCTTTTTCACCCCGGGATCGGTCATGGCAAGCGATGAGGGCATGGCAGCCCTCACCGGCCCCCGCGATCCTGCCGTTGCCCGGCGGGCGCTGGCTGCGGCTGGCTACCTTGGCGAGAAAGTCACCCTGCTCGCTGCCACCGACTTCCCTGCCAACAACGCGATGTCTGAAGTGTCGGCCGAGATGCTGCGCCAGGCCGGCATGGCCGTCGACTACGCCGCCATGGACTGGGGCAGCGTGCTGCGCCGCCAGCTGAACCGCGATCCGCCGGACCGCGGCGGCTTCAACGCATTCTGCACCTATACCGCTGGGGTCAACCAGTTCACGCCCGCGGCGCATAACTTCATCCGCGGCAGCGGCTTGTCGGCTACTCCGGGCTGGTCCACCAGCACAGGACTGGAAGCCTTGCGCACTGCCTTCTTCGAAGCGCCAAACGATGTCGCACGCGCTCGTATCGGCCGAGACATGCAGCGCCAGGCATTCGAGGACATGCCGTATATACCGCTCGGCCAGTTCTTCCAGCCCACGGCCTACCGCGCGGACCTCACCAACATGAGCAAGGGGCTGCCGCTGTTCTGGAGCGTGCGGCGCGGCTGATGCCGGCGACCGCCGGCAAGGCCACGGCTTGAGTGAACGTGTCATGAAACTTCAACCCTCGGCCTCACTTTTCCCCTGCCCAGCGGACGGGACGTATTTTTGCACTGCTTTAAACCGGCTCAAAAGGTAGTCGCCCGACTTGATCGTCGCGTAGCGCGCTGGGTTCTCTGGGCTTGTGAACCCTGGGAGGCACGTGACCGGTGCGTCGTATACCAGGGGTCATTAGCCTTGACTCGAACGTGGCGGCCGGGGTCAGGACCGCCGGCGTCGTGAACACTCTGAATGCCGACACGGATTTCACCGCGCCCGCGACGCAGGCGATCGCGATGAAGCCCGACCTGATTATGGTCTTCACCACGCAAACGCCGTCGGCCAGCATCATCGCAGCGCTTCGCTCCCGCGGCTATGCCGGCGCCATCGCCGCCAACGATGCGATCTCGCCGCCGGGCGTGTTCAAGCGTGTGGGGGCTGCGCTGGCGAACGTGCCGTTCCCGACCAACTTCGACCCCACGATCTCAGACAACCCGGCCGCACAGGCCTTCACGGCCGCCTATCAGAAGAAGTTCGGCACGGCGCCCGACCTCTATTCCGCGCAGGGCTACACGGCAATACACCTGATCGCACAGGCGATGAAGACGCTCGACGGCAAGCCGACGCGGGAGGTACTGGGACAAGCCCTGTCGCAGGTCCGCCAAGTCGATCACAACGTGTATGGCGGCCTGCCGATTGTGGATGGGCAGGCGCAGATGCGCGACACGCTGATCGTGGCCTGGTCCGCGGACGGCAGGATCACGCGCTGGCAGCCGAACTGAGCGGCTGACCCGGCGTGACCGCGTCCTGGGACCTGTTCCTGTCGCAACTGGTGAACGGGGTTGCGCTCGGGTCGATCTACGGGCTGTTCGGCATCGGGTTCGGGCTCGTGTTCTCGACCATGGGCATCCTGAACGCCGCGCACGGGACCTATGCCACCTGGGCGGCCATTGTGGCGCTGCACGTGGTGGACCTGGGAGGGGTGCCGTTCTGGCTGGCGCTGCCGGTGGGCGTGCTAGCTGGCGGCGCGCTCGCGGTGGTGGTTGACCAAGTCGCGTTCCAGCCGCTGCGGGCGCGCGGCTCCGGGCTGCTGGGCACGCTCATCACCAGCATCGCGCTTTGGATTATCTTGGACAGCGCGGCCGGGTTCGCCACTGGGCAACAGACGCTGGCGTTTGCGCCCGGCAGCACGCCGTCCGGCATGCTGGCGCTCGGCCTGGTCGCCGTGCCGTGGATGCAGGTACTGAGCGTTGCCTGCCTGCTGGCCTGCGCCGCGGGCCTGCATGGCCTGATCCGGCACACGCGGTTCGGGTCGGCGATGCGGGCGGTGGGTGGCGGGAGGAGGCGGCGGCGCTGGGCGGCGTGAACAGCCGGTCGGTGATTCTGGTCACGGCGCTGCTGGCGGGCGCGACGTCTGGGCTGGCGGGCGTGCTGCACGGAGCAACCACGCAGAACGTCTCGTTCGCGCTGGGCGAGGGCCTGTTGCTCAAGGGGTTCGCCGCCGTCGTGGTGGGCGGGTATGACGACGTGCGCGGCACCGCGATCGCGGGGATCGGCCTCGGCATCGTCGAGGTGTTCTGCGCGCAGTACGTGTCCAGCAGCGCGCGGGACGGCTTCACCTACGCGCTGCTGCTGTTGTTCCTGCTGGTGCGGCCGCGCGGGCTGTTCGGCAGCGTGGGCTTCGAGCGGGCCTGATGGGACGGCTGCCCGACCTGTGGGCCGCGTATGGCAGCACGCTCGGCTTCGCGATGGTGAACGCGTTCTTCGCGCTGTCGACCTACGCGGTGCTCTCGACCGGGTTGCTGAGCTTCGCGACCGTGAGCTTCGCGGCCGTCGGCGGGTTCCTGGGCACGCAGCTGACGTTGGCGGGCTGGTCGCTGCCAGTGGCGTTCCTGGCGGGGGCGCTGGCAGGCGGGTGCTCCGCAGTGCTGGCCGGGCTGGTGCTGCTGCGGCTCACCAGCCACTGGATGGCGCTCGCGAGCCTGGCGCTTGTGCTGATTACCCGCATCGTCGTGCTGAACACGCCGTCGCTTACGGGCGGCGCCAACGGGCTCAGCGTGCCGGCCGACCTCTCTCTGCTGTGGCCGGCCGGGTTGCTGGCGTTGGCGATGCTGGGGTTCCACCGGCTGGACCGGTCCTGGTACGGCACCGCCGCCCGCGCCGTACGCGAGGACCCGGCCGTGGCGTCCAGCATGGGCATCCAGCCCGCCCGCATCCAATGGATCGCGTTCGTCATCAGCGGCACGGTGGGTGGCCTGGGCGGGGCGCTGCTGGCGTTGATGCTGCAGTTCATCTCGCCTGACACGTTTTTTGTGAACATCGCCTTTGCAATGATCGCGTCCGTGGTGCTGGGCGGGTCGTATCATTGGGCCGGCGCAGTGCTGGGCGCCTTCGTGTTCACCACGCTGCCGGAGGCGACAGCGGCGGTCCTGCCGGCGGCGCAAGACATCATGGAGGGCCTCGTGCTGCTGCTGATTATGGTGTTCATGCCGCGGGGCCTCTTTGACCCGCGGGCGATCCGCCTGCGCCGGCCCGTGCGCCGGCCCGTGTCATGACGGGCGGAGCGCTGCTTGAGGTGGACGCGGTCTGCAAGTCGTTCGGCGGGCTGAATGCGGTATCCGACCTGTCGTTCATTGTGGAGCGCGGCAGCGTGCTGGGCCTGCTGGGTCCGAACGGTGCGGGCAAAACCACCGTCGTGAACCTCATCACTGGGCTGCTGCCCACCAGTTCCGGCACGATCCGGTTCGACGGCCAGGCGATCGAGCGGCTCCAGCCGTTCGGGATCGCCGCGCGTGGCATCGCCCGCACCTACCAGAACGTGCGCTTGTTCAGCGGCATGACGGCGTTGGAACAGGTGGTCGCCGGGTGCTTTCTCCGCCGGGGCACGTCGCTCATGGCCTCGTTCCTGGGATTGCCCGGCGCCACCGCCGCGCGGCGGCGCACGCTGGCGCAGGCGCGTGACCTGCTGGACCGCGTCGGCATGGCGGACCGTGCGGACGTGCTTGCGGAGACCCTGTCCTACGGCGAGCAGCGGCGGATCGAGATCGCCCGGGCGCTCGGCTCCGAGCCGCGGATGCTGCTGCTGGACGAGCCTACGGCCGGGATGAACGCGTCCGAGTCTGCCGCCATCGGGCAGCTGGTCCACGCCTTGCGGGACGCCGGGCTCACGGTCCTGATGGTCGAGCACAACATCCGGCTGGTCACGACGTTCTGCGACTGCTCCGTCGTCATGAACTTCGGGCGGCTGATCGCGCAGGGGACACCGGCCCACTGCATCGCCGATCCGGAGGTGCAGGCCGCGTATTTCGGACGGAGGCGGGATGCTGAGCGTCTCCAACCTGTCGGCTAGCTACGGCGCGATCGAGGCGGTGCAGGGCTTGGACCTGGAGGTCGGCGCCGGGCAACTGGTGGCGTTGCTGGGCAGCAACGGAGCAGGCAAGTCCACGACGCTGCGCAGCATCGCCGGGCTGCACCGTCCGGTGTCCGGATCGGTGAAGCTAGACGGGCGGGAGGTGTCCCGTCTGCGGCTGCATGAGGTCGTGCGGGAGGGGCTGGCGCTGGTGCCGGAAGGGCGGATGGTGGTGGCGCCGCTCACGGTCGAGGAGAACCTGCGGCTCAGCGCCTATGCCCGCCGCGGCGTGGAGGCTCAGCTGTTGAGCCGGGTCTATGACCTGTTCCCCCGGTTGAAGAAGCGCCGGCGGCAGACAGCCGGGCTGCTGAGCGGGGGCGAGCAGCAGATGCTGGCGATCGGCCGCGCGCTGATGACCGCGCCGCGCATGCTGGTGCTGGACGAGCCGTCGATGGGCCTGGCGCCCTCCATCGTGGACCTGGTGTTCGACGCGATCGCCGTGCTGCATCGGGAGGGGCAGGCGATCCTGATGGTCGAGCAGAACGCGGCGGTCGCGCTGCCGGTCTGCGACGTGGCCTATGTGATGAAGCGCGGGCGGATCGTGCTGCACGGCACGGCCGAGGCGCTCAGCCGCGACCCTGAGGTGATCGAGGCCTACCTGTCCTGATCTCCCCGGCCCGGCGCGAGGCCGGCGCGGATGCGGGAGGCGGCGTCCTGCAGCCGCGCCACATAGGATCTTGGCATGACGGTCGCCATCTGCGCCGTGAGCCCGGTGATGCAGGCCGCGCAAACCAGTCGCTCCTCCGCATCGAGCACCGGCACCGCGACCGCCGTCAGCCCGAGCGACACGTCGTCCACCGCCCACTCCCAGCCCCGCTGGCGGATCAGCGTGAGATGGGAGCGCAGCGCGTCCGGCGCGACGATGCTGCGCGGGGTCAACGCCACCATGTCCTGCCGCAGCGCGCGCTCGATCTCATCGGCGCCCTGGTAGGACAGCAGCAGCTTGGGCGCCGCCCCGCAGTTGAGCGGCATCGTGCCGCCGACCGGCCACCAATGCAGCCGCATGCCCTGCATGTCATGGAACCGGTCCAGGCACACCGCCGCGTGGTCCCGGTAGATCGAGAGGAACGAGGTCACCTTGAGCTCCGCCGCCAGCGCGCTCAACACCGGATGCGCGACCGAGCGCAGGCTGAACCCCTCCACAACGCTGGATGATAACAGGCGGACCGCGTCGCCCAGGCCATAGCGCTGCGTGACCGGGTCCTGCACCACGAAGCCGTTCCGCATCAGCGTGAGCAGCAGCCGCCGCGCCGTGCCACGGTCGAGGTCAGCGGCGCGGGCCAAGTCCGCCAGCGGCTGCGGCGGCTTGCCCGCGAAGGCGAGCAGCAGGGCCATGGCACGGTCCACGGCACGGACGCCGCCTAGCGCAGCTGCTCTGCCCGAGGCAGCTGACCCATCCGAGTTCGACGTTTTGGCCGGCATGTCCATCCCGTTTTCCCCGGTTCAAGCCGACTGACAGAGATGCACGGAACGCCGGTGACCGCATAGCCTGCGCGTTGGCCAGGCTTACTCGAGTTTGGACGCCCGACTGACGTTCGCGCCGGTATACCTAGCCCTGCGTCGTGCCCCGTAGTTGCTTGCCCTGGACGACATGACGTCCTAACGTCATGTCGTTGCCTGGAGCATCGGAATGCAGCCTGGCCTGATCCCGCTATGGTTCCAGATCGCCGACCGCCTGAACAAGGCGATCGAGCGAGGGGAGTTCTCGCCGGGTGAGAAGCTTCCGTCGGAGGCCGAGCTGAACCGGCAGTTCGGCGTCAGCCGCACCACGGCGCGCAGCGCGCTCGATTGGCTTGAGAACGAGGGCCGGCGTGGTTCAAAACCGGGTCACACGTGAGGCTGGGTTGGCGCTGTCAGAAGGG
>CAXTCN010000251.1:0-6451 GCA_964242575.1 uncultured Acetobacteraceae bacterium
GCCGTGGCCGACGCGGCGCTGCTGAAGCGCGTTCGGACCGTGCACGCCAGCTCGCTTGATGCGGGCGGCCGAGCTGGTCGGTGCCTGCCACCGGCAAAGCGGCCCCACCACAATCCGGCGGGACAAGGAAGCACGGCCCGCGCCCGACCTGGTGGACCGCAACTCCACGGCGTCAGGGCCGAACCAGCTATGGATCGCAGACATCACCTACATACCAACTGCGGCGGGCTTCCTTTACTTGGCCGTGGTGCTCGATGTCTGGAGTCGCAAGGTCGTCGGCTGGTCCATGGCGAACCATCTGCGGGCCGAGCTGGTGCTGGACGCGCTTGAGATGGCCATAGGCCAGCGCCGCCCCAAGGACGTCGTGCATCATAGCGACCAAGGCAGCCAAAGTGGATTCAAGTGGTCGTCGCAACACCGAGGGTCATGGGGGATTGTGATGGGCATTCGGAAGCGGAGGTCGAACCGTTCGGGGCGGCCGTTATTGATGTCACCAGGACGGCCGCCGGTGGCGGGACGGGAGGAACAGCGCCGGTTCTGGGCGGGGATCGCGGCAGGGTTGTCGAGTGAGGATGCGGCGATCAGGGCCGGTGTCCCTCAGGCTGTTGGAACACGATGGTTCCGAAAGGCCGGCGGCATGCCACCAGCGATGTTTGAACGATCGGCGAAGCCGCTCTCTGGGCGGTATCTGTCGCTGGCGGAGCGGGAGGAGCTTGCGATCCTGCGTGCACAAGGCACGGGCATACGGGAGATCGCCCGGCGGGTAGGGCGGTCGGCGTCGACGATCTCGCGGGAGCTGCGGCGTAACGCCGCGACGCGCAGCGGCGGTTTGGACTATCGGGCGACTGTCGCGCAATGGCATGCCGAACGGGCCGCGCAGCGGCCGAAACCTGCGAAGCTGGCGGGCAACGCGGCGCTGCGGGCGTATGTGCAGGATCGGTTGGCCGGCGTGGTCGTTACACCTGGCGGCATTGCAGTTGCCGGGCCAACAGTGTCGTGGAAGGGTCGCCGGCACGGACCTCGGCAGGATCGGCGGTGGGCCAAGGCGTGGAGCCCGGAGCAGATTGCCCATCGCCTGCGGCTCGACTTTCCAGACGATGAGACGATGCGCATCAGCCACGAAGCCATCTACCAGTCGCTTTACGTGCAGGGCCGGCGCGCGCTGCGCCGTGAGCTGACGGCCCGTCTGCGCACTGGGCGGGCGTTGCGCTTGCCCCGGGCGCGCACCCGCGGGCGGGGCAAGTCGTTTATCGTCCCCGAGATCATGATCAGCGAGCGCCCGGCAGAAGCGGCCGACCGGGCGGTGCCGGACCACTGGGAGGGGGATCTCATCCTGGGGTTGGACAGTTCCGCGATCGGCACGCTGGTGGAGCGCACGACGCGGTTCACGATGCTGCTGCACCTGCCGCGGATGGCGGAGCATGGCGTGGCAGCCCGCCTGAAGAACGGGCCTGCGCTGGCCGGGCACGGCGCCGAGGCGGTGCGCGACAGCATCGTGCAAACGATCACCAGCTTGCCGAAGCAGCTCCGGCGGTCCTTGACCTGGGATCAAGGGGCGAAGATGTCGCAGCACGCACGGCTGAAGATCGACACGGGCCTGGACGTCTACTTTTGTGACCCGCACAGCCCGTGGCAGCGCGGCACGAACGAGAACACCAACGGGTTGCTGCGGCAGTATTTCCCGAAAGGCACCGACCTGAGCGCCCACAGCACAGATGCTTTTGAAGCGGCGGTGCTGGCGCTCAACACGAGGCCGCGCAGAACCCTTGGCTGGAAAACACCTGCCGAGGCGTTTGACGAGCACCTGCGAGTGGCCCACATGGCCGTTGCGACGACCGGTTGAGCCTAAGACGCAGTTTCCACAATTACCCTGGGTTGAGCTGACCTGACTTTTGGCTGGCTGTGCCGGTGCCCATCTCTGGAGTTTGCGGAGATGGAAACAGCGTGGACACCCGGATGTTGGACCTGATTGCGACCGTGATCGAGTGCTGCGAGCCGCCGCGTGCGCCCGCGCCAGGGCATCCGCCCACACAGACCGTGCGCGTGCTGGCAACCCTGCGTCAGTTCCTGCGCGAGGGCACGCCGTGGCGCAGCCTGCGGGCCAGCGCGGGCCACGCGAGCGGCTCGACGCTGCGCCGCACCTTCGAGCGTTGGGCGCGCACGGGCCTGCTGCGCAAGGTGCACGCGATGCTGGTGGCCATGCTGCGGGGCAACCCGACCCTGATCTTGGACAGTTGCTCGGTGCGGGCCAAGCGTGGCGGCGACCTCACCGGACCAAACCCCACCGACCGCGGCAAGAAGGGCACGAAATACCACGTTGCGGTGAACGGAGACGGCGTGCCAGTCGCGTGCATGGCGACAGCGGCCAACGTGAACGACACCATCCTGTTCGAGCGACTGTTCCTGGCCGCGTTTGCCGTCATAGCCCGGATCAGCACCGTGTTCGCCGATCGTGGCTATGATGCTAAAAGCAGCCGCGCCCTGTGCCGCAGCTTCAGCGCCGAGCCGCACATCCACAAACGGCGCCAGCCGAGCGGGTCGGGCATGGGAAAACAGCGCTGGCCCGTGGAGCGCAGCAACGCCTGGCTGCTGGAGAACAAACGCCTTGCCTTGCGCTATGACCGGCTCGGCTTCATCGTTCAGGCCCTGCTGCAAACCGCATGCATACTCCTGGTTGCAGGAAGGCTGGCACGCGAATTGTGAAAACTGCCTCTAAGCAATACACGTCTCTGGCGTTTGGGAAACGGTGTGGTGAAGCGGGTGTCCGGCCCTCAATGGGGTCGGTCGGCGACGCGTATGACAACACCATGGCCGAAAGCTTCTTTTCAACCCTCGAAGCCGAGCTGCTCAGCCGCCGCCGGTTCGCATCCCAAGCTGAAGCCAGGATGGCCTGCTTCAGCTACATCGAGGGCTGGTATAACCCAGTGCGGCTGCATTCGGGACTGGGCTACCGCTCGCCCATGACCTATGAAGCCGACATGCAAGCGGTTACGACCGAGACGTAGCCCGTAAGCCACCAAACCGTCCACCAAACCGGGTCAATCCCAATCCCCCACCTCGTCGCTTCCCTCGTCGTCGTCGACGTTTGTCATCGCACGGTTAGCCCGGCGCCTGGATCGATCGTGACGCCCGCATTAGGGATCGCCAATGACACGCCACTTGTAGCACCCTGACTTACGTCATTCCTCTGTGCTTTCGCCATTCTCGCGCCGATGCCCCTGGAGAACCAACTCCAATCAGTGGATATAAGCGGCTCATGAGAAACCGGGCGCAAGCCTGTTCAGCGGCCACCAAATCCGGTAGCGGCCTTGTTCCCGACACCCGCGCAGCGCTCGGTCCTGCTCCACCACAGCAGCCGCAGCACGAACAGGTCTGGCTCGTATAGGCGCGGACGCATGCAAGCTGGGACGAGACTACCAGTCCATGCCGGGCTGCCGGAGGCGAGCTGCCTGGCCCCCATCAGGAACGGACCGCCATTCGACGATCGTCATGAAGCGCGGCGCCAGGAAGCGGTATGTCTCGTGGACAAGCTGCCATAACTTGGCGTTCTGCCTTATCTCAATGGTGCCCCACTCCACGATGAAGGGTTCCCACGCCCGCCAGCGCACGTGAAGCGCGTCGCGGTGCCGGCGCAAAGCTGCCTCCACCCCGTCAGGGTCGACCACGACCTTCTCTATGTCCGCGACGGCGCTGTCGGCTTGGTCAAACCTCGCCTGCAAGTCCGAGACGCCGATCGAGGCGAGGCGGCGTACCTGCGCCAGTATCTCCTTGTGCGTGCTGTCGCCGCGGAACGTATGCGCCACTCGGTTCAGGACCGTGGCCATCCGCGCCGCTCCGCGCAGGAGCCAGTCCCGCAAGGATTCGATGTAGGCGAACTCGTCGGCAACCTGCCTTATCCGAGCCATGGCATCGCCCGCAGTGATGCTGCCCACCTTGCTGGCCATCAACCGCAACCCGGCTTCCAGGCTTTCGGTGCTCACCGGGGCCTGACCCACACGCGAAAGGACCTCACGGGCCGCAGAGGACGCTCCGTCCGCCATCCAGGCAAGCAAGAAGAGGTTGAGGCGGGCCCAGGCACGCTCCTGGAAGGCTTCGTCAGCCGTCCAGCTGGCCTCGCCAGTCAGTATCTCCGTCGGCAGCCAATCGCCAACCCGCAGGCCGGTGACGAACTCGAGGCCGCGCGCGACCAAGCCGAGCATGACGCCGTCCTCACTGTCCCTGGGGATGCGGAACTCCCGCCTCATCCCATCCAGCGACAGGGATGCTTCTTGATCGCCTAGCGGGATCACCAGAATAGCCTTGCCTTCTGCCTCGCAAATGCGGAAGAACGAGGCCTCGAAGCTGTTGAACACAGGATGCTGCAGGATCAGGCGACGGTTCCGCGCTCCTGGGCCGGCCGGAACGAGGGCACGGCCGGCAGCGGCTGGAGCGGGCGCGCCTGCAGGAACCACTTCAATCTGCGCCATCACCGGCGCAATCCTTCTCATACAGGTCTGCTGCCGCCACGATGTCGCGGCCTGAGTGGGCGACCCAGGTGCCCCGGATCGACAGCCAGAGCGTGCCGGCCTTCCGCAGCTCCTGCAGGCTCACGCCAGCCTCCGCTCGGCTCAACGGAACGAAAATCAGGGCAGGCGCGACCATGCGGCCCACTTTCGCGACCTCTCGCTCTCCGGCGCGGACCAGGACAGGCGCCGTAGGGTCGGACATGGAAACCGACATCGCGAACCCAACGGCGTAGAGGCCGAAGCCGTGCTTGGAGTGCGACCCCATTGCCAACCGGCTGGCGGCTCTCCGGAACGGCGACAGCAGGAAGCACCCGGCCCCGCCCCGCGAAACTGACCAGGCATCCAGGCTGCCTTCGATGGAGAAGACCGAATCCAGTTCAACCGCGGACCGGCTGCTGACCCTGCCTGGCGCCAAGAAGCATGCGGCAAGGACAAGCAACGTGATCGCCGGGCTGACCCGGCTATGCGCCGCTGGACGGGACGCGCTGCCTGGACGGCGGGCCACGTCAGCGGCTCAAGGTCTTTTCGAGGCTCGCCTCAAGGCTGGCGAACGTCGGCATGAACTCGTTCGGGACCATCTTCCGTCCAGTCTCTATGGAAATCTGCGGTGGGTTCCCGTGCAGGTGCGCAACCAAGGTGGCGCGGATCACCTCCAGAAAACGCGCCTCCTCCTCGACGACCTGCTTCATGCGTGACGCCAGTGGCCCGACGAGGCCATAGGCCAGCAGCACGCCAAGGAACGTTCCGACCAGGGCGCCGCCGATCATCTCGCCCAGCACCGCCGGCGGCTCGTTGATGTGCGTCATGGTCTTGATCACGCCCAGCACGGCGGCAACGATGCCCAGGGCCGGCAGGCCGTCCGCCACGATCTGCAACGCATGCACCGGGTGCATGTTCTCCACGAGGGTCTTCTTCAGCTCGCGCGCCATCACGTCCTCGATCTGATGGGGGTCGTCCGCGTCCATCCCGATCATGCGGAAGTAGTCGCAGATGATCGGCACAACCTTCTCGTCAGCCATGATGGCGCCGTGCGCCTGGAAGATGGCGCTCTCCTTCGGGTTCTCGATATGGCTCTCGATGGCCATGCTGCCTTTGCTCGTCACGAGGCGGACGAGGGCATACAGGAGGCCGAGGAGGTCGACGTAGTCGCTCTCGTGGTAGCGGCTGCCGGAGTACACCTTCTTCAGCCCGCCCAAGCTGGCCTTCATGACGTGCATGCTGTTCGCCATGGCGAACGAGCCGATGGCCGCGCCGCCGATGGTGAGCAGCTCATAGGGCATCGCGTGCAGGATCGCGATGACGCTGCCGCCCGCCATGGCGAAGCCGCCAAACACGCAGACCAGCAGGAAGACCAGGCCTCCGATCGCAATCATGGCACGTTCCCTCCGGGCGGCATCGGTATCCTTGTCATCGGGTCACCACCGTCTGGGGGGCGCTTGCCGCATGGCGCAGCACCACGACGGCGATGCGGCGGTTGGATGGACTTAGCGGGTCCGCTGGCACCAGCAGGTCACGATCGGCGTTGCCGGCAACGCTCCTGATGCGTCCCTCAGACATCCCCGCTTCCACCAGGATCCGCCGCGCGGCGTTGGCCCGCTCGGACGACAGCTCCCAGTTGCTCTTGCCTGCGCCGCCGTAGGTGAGCGAGTCGGTGTGCCCGGCGATGGAGACCGAGTTGGGCAAGCCAGCAAGGGCGCCGACGACCTTCCCCATCAGGTTCTTGACGCCCTGGCTCGGGAGCGCGCTGCCGACGGCGAACATCGGACGGCGCTCCGCGTCCATCACCTGGATGCGAAGCCCCTCGGGCACTGTGTCGATCATCAGCTGGCTCGCGATGTCTTTCAACACAGGGTCGCGCCGGATCGCATCCAGTATCTGTGCGCCCGCCTGCTCCAAGGCGCGCTGCTCGCGCCGGGCGTCATCTTGCGCCGCCTCCTTGCCGGCTC
>CAXTCN010000252.1:0-6414 GCA_964242575.1 uncultured Acetobacteraceae bacterium
TCGACACCAAACGCAAGCGCTTGTTCGATTCTAGTCAGGCTGAGGACGCTCTAACGGTTCTTGGCCACTTTCGATGATTAGGCTTCGGACGTTCCTATACAGGACAATTGAGCCTACTACCGTGCTTGTTGCCGGACGCGACCCAAGTCCGGTTCGAAACCTGGGCGCTTGAGCCCGCCCAACTCGCCATCACCGTCACCCTCAACGCGCGCCAGATCACGGCACACTGCCCGCTTGTAAATCAGCAGTGGTTTTCGGCGCTGATCAGCGCCGCAACATCCTGATTCGACGAAACTCTCGTGGTTCCAAACCCGCGCTGATTAACAGCAGCGGGATCAAGCGCCAGGGCGGCACGCTCCGCGAGGTCGTTGAGGGCCGACAGGTAGATCTTGAAATGCGGCGAAGCGCGATGCGCGGCGACCGCGTCGTCATCGGCGTAAAGCTCGTCGAGGACGAACCGATCGGGATCGGCCTGGTCCCGCCAGAGGTCGTAGCGCAGGTTGCCCGGCTCCTCGCGGCTCGGGGCGACCATGCCGTCGAGCAGGGTCCGGAGTTCGCCGCTCTTGCCCGGCCGGGCGGCCAGGATGGCCATGACCTTCACGTGATGGGACATGCTGTCGTTCCTTGTTGGAGGCGCCGTCCCGGCGGGGCGCGCACGAAGCGCCCCGCCGGTCTTGCGCGTGCTCATGCAACGGCGCGGAGGCGGGGGTGACCGAGAGCCTCGACCAGACTGGCCGCGATCAGGTGGTCCGAGCCCGGGTTTTGGCCGGTGATCAGCTCGCGATCGCCGACCAGGTTAGGTGCGAAGTCGATCGGGGTGGTGGTCACCTCCCCACCGGCGAGCCGCAGCGCCTTGGGCATGTCGAAGTACAGCTTGCCGCCGAGGATGTTCTTCTCCGCCCACGCCTCCTCGCTGGCTGAGAACACCGTCATCCGATAGCCTGCGTAGATCCAGCCCTTCGCCAGATCACTGGCCTTGGCCTCGTCGCCCGCGATCAGCGCCGCCCGGAACGCGGGCGCGTCTGGCATCGCCGCGGCGATCGCGATCGGGCCATGGCAGAGCAGCGCCGTCGGCTTCGCGGTCTCATGGAAGTGGCGCAAGATGGTGCCCATCTCGGCGTCTTGCATCAGGTCAACAACCGGGGCGTGGCCGCCGGGGACATATAAGCCGGCAAAAGCATCAAGGCCGTCGTTGATCACGGAGCGTAGCGTGCGCACCCGGTTCATCGAAGGATGGTCGGCGAAGAAGCTTTTGGCTCTCGCGTAGGCGTCCTTATCCCCGCCGAACGACCCAACCGAGTCCGATCCTTCATCAATGTGCGGCTTGGTCCCGTCGGGCGTCGCGAGCACGACCTCGTAGCCGGCATTGATCAGCGCCATCGCGGGCACGACCGTTTCGTTGAGATACTGGCCGATTGTGGCGAAGCCGCCGCCTTTGAGTTCGATCCGGGTTGCGTTGGAGCCGGTCACGAGCACTGTTGCCTTGGTCATCTGAGCCTCCGTCGTTCGATTGTGCCCACTGGGGACGAACTCAACATGGCCGCGCGAAAAGTATTCCAGAAGTTTATTTCCTCGATTGTAGATATGCTGCATGCAGCATATGTCATGCGCTACGATCTGAACCTGCTGCCGATCTTCGTCGCCTTAATGGAGGAGCGCAGCGTGACGCGCGCCGCCGAGCGGGTCGGCATGACGCAGCCGGCGCTCTCCAATGCGCTCGCGCGCCTGCGCACGATGCTGCAGGACCAGCTGTTCGTTCGCGAACGCTACGGCATCCAGCCGACGCCAATTGCTCTGGAGCTTGCCCCAACGATCGCGGAAGCGCTGGCGAGGCTCGACGACGCGGTCCTCGGCCAGCAGGACTTCGATCCGGTCAACGCCGAGCGGCTGTTTACGATCGCGCCGAACGGTTACGTCGAGTTCGTACTGGCGCCCGCGATCGTCTCAAGAGCCGAGAAGGTCGCACCTGGCATCAAGATCAGCCTCACCCCCTATGGCAACGATCTGTCGGATACCGGCGTCATCTCAGGCACCACGGCACTGGTGCTCGGGCGCATCGTCGATCCGCCTGACAATCTGGTCGTGCAGCACCTGATGGACGAAGGACTTGCCTGCGTGGTCCGGGCGGATCATCCCGAAATCGGCGACAGCATTACCCGCGATCAGTTCGAACGGCTCAAGCATGTCAATGTCGTGCCGCCCGGCCGCATGCGCGCCGGGCTGTTCCAGGCGCTGGCGCAGCAAGGGATTAAGCGCGACGTCGCGATCTCGGTCACGAACTTCTTCGCGGTCGCCGAAATGGTGGCCGTTACGGACCATATCGCTACGCTGCCCAACCTGATCTGCCGCCGGCTCGCCCATGATCCACGGCTGAAGGTGCTGCCAGCCCCGGTCAACCTTGGGAGCTTTCCCGTCGAGATGGCTTGGCACGTGCGCTATCGCCAGGACCCGGCCCATCGCTGGCTAAGGTCGGTGATCAGCGATGTGGCGGCGAAGCTTACGACCGCCGCATCGGGTTGATGGCGATCATGGCTTGCGCCTCTTGTTATGATAATGCAACTGGTCGCGAGCGCGGCTTCAGCAGATCCGAAGTCGGAGACGATCATCACTCCGGCCTTTCAAGGTCATAGTGCAAGGGCACGTCCGCATCGGTCCTGGACGAGCGTTGTAGCGCAGGTATAGCTGTCGCTTACGTGCGGTGCGGGGCGCCAACCCTAAACTGCCGTGCCACGAGCTTTCTTGCGCGATCGGCACAGAGTTCGAGTCCCGCATGCCCCGCTGGCTTGTAAATCAGCAGTGGTTTTCGGCGCTGATCAGCGCCGCAATATGTTGATCCGACGAAACTCTCGTGGGCTCCACACCCGCGCTGATCAACAGGTTAACGCCTCGCAACTCCACCCTAAACCGCCGATCCGATAGCCACCCAACCCTACACCGTTGCCAGTTCCGAAGTTACACACCACCTGCGGACGCTACTCTTCCTCTCCACCTGACGCCGGTGCGTCTGGCCCGGCAAGGCCATGACACAAACCTTCCACGCCGGCGCGTCCCGTAGTACCCTCATTACAGCGCCAACCTTGCCCGCAGCAACAACTGGAGACAACCGATGCTGCTTGCCAGGAACTCGCTCCACCGCCGGGCCTTGCTGGCCACTGCTGCCGCTGGGGCTGTCACGCCGCTGGTCGGCTTGCGTTCTGCCAATGCCGCCGCACCGTTCGCCGGCGGCAACGCACCGCCATACTACCGCTTCCGCCACGGCGCGTTCGAGTGCACCGTTGTCAGCGACGGGCCGCTCGTCCTGCCACCGCTGCAGGATGTCCTGCTCACGGCGCCCCGGGCCGAGGTCGAGCGTTTGCTCACCGCCAACGCCCTGCCAACCAACAGCTGGACCGGTCCGCAGAACGTCTTGGTCGTGAACACCGGGCGGCAGCTCGTGTTGTTCGACACCGGGATGGGCGACCGTTCCAAGGCGCTGGGACCATGAGGAAGTGTGTGGTGCTGGCGACGGCGTAGGGGCGGGTGCGATAAGGTCTGCTGGTGCCCCAACTATCGAAGCAACCGAAGCCTGCCGTTGATCCTGATGCCACGCCGCCCGTTGCCGATGTGGCCGGCATTATGCAGGTCAAGGTCTGGCTGCTCGGGATCAGCCCCATGGTATGGCGGCGCCTGCTGGTGCCGGACACCTGCACCCTGCGCGAGCTGCACGGCGTGATCCAGGTCGCGATGGGGTGGGAAGGCATCCACCTTTACCAGTTCTGCCTCCGCTCCCGACGCTACGGGTCCTGGGAAGTGTCGGCTTCCTCGCCCGACGTGACTCTGGCTGAATTGAAGCTGCGCCGCGGCGCCCGGTTCACGTATGAGTACGACCTGAACATCCCCTGGCGGCACGAGGTCAGGATCGAGGAGAGCCGGGTGGCGGTGGAGCCGGGCAAGGTTTTCCCGCGCTGTATTGCTGGTGACGGCGCCTGTCCACCGGAAGACTGCAGCGGGCCGCGGGGCTACCTGGCCGGGTTGGACGACGCGTCCTCGTGGGACGCCCTGGAGGACCTGCACATGATGGCGGACATCCTGCGGGAGGTGGTGCTGGAGAACCGGCCCGAGGTCCTCCGTGACGAAGACAAGCGCTGGCAGCTGGAGAACGCGCTTGAACGGGCGAGGGCCCGCGAGCGCGCCCGGGGATGCCTGTTCGTCCAGCGGTCGGTGAACGCCAGGCTGCGCAAGGGCGAGCACCTGGTGTTCATGCACCAGCAGTGGTGACCTTCTCGGCGCGACGCCGGACGAGGAGGTCGGCGGCGAGCAGCGCGGCATCGTCGCCGCGCTGCTGCCGGATGCTGGCCACCAGCGTGTGGGCGGCCGGGTCGGTGAGCTGGTCGAACCGGCGCTGCAGCGTGGTGGCCGTCGTCTCGGCGTAGAGACGGGTCGTGGTGATGCTCTCGTGGCCGAGGAAGCGTTGCAGGTCGGTGATGTCCATCCCCAACGCGAGCAGCCGCGTGGCCACCGTATGCCGCAGCAGGTGCGGGTAGACGCGCTTGGTGATCCTGGCAGCGTGGGCCACGTCCCGGACAATCTGGCCGACGCGCTGGCGGGTCAGGGTGTGCGGCACGGCGCCAGATCCTTGCTGCCGGCTGGCGAACAGCGGCCCGGCCCGGCGGGCATCGATGTGGAGCTGGAGCAACTGCGCCAGGTCGCGCCGGATTGGCGCCTCACGACGCTTGCCGCCCTTGCCGCGCTGGATCATGACCACGCGCTCAGCGAGGCTCACATCCTCGACCCGGAGCTGCACCAGCTCGGACGCGCGGGCGCCGGTTTCCAGCAAGGTTTGCAGCATCAGCCCGGTCCTGCCGTCCTGGGCGTAGGCTTGGTCGAGGAAGCGCAGCTCCTCCTCGACCGTGAGCCGGTCCACGCCGCCGCGGCGCTCGGGCGCGGCGCGCAGGCCGGCCTTCTCCCGGGCCGCTTTGAACACCGCCTTGCTCTGGGCATAGTCCACGCCCTCGCGGACGAGGATGGCGGCAACGGCGACCGCGGCATGCTTGATGGAGGCCATGCCCCAGTTTGCTTGATCGCGTCCGGAGTGCAAGCCGAGGGCGCTCGATGCCCCGTATGGAGCAGAATAGGCCCGAACAAGAGAGCCGGATGGGTTCCCAGCTTTCCACTCTGCTGTTTGTGGAAAACTCGCCCGCCAGCTTCCGCCATCCCCGACCGGAGGTATGCCATGCGCGTCAGCATCCTGCTCCAGATCATCGATGACAACGGCACTGCCGGCAGTGTCGAGGAGGTTGCCGCGTTCGAGAAGGCGACGAAGCGGGCTGAAGACGTCGGCCTTTCACTCGCCGATGGCAAGGCGCTGCTCGCCGCCGTCCAGCGCCGGGTGGTGCAGGCCCAGGCTGGAGAGTGGGCTGGGCGCCACCGCTGCTGCATCGAATGCGGCGTTCCTCGGCGCGGCAATGGCAGCTACCCCGTCTTGTTCCGGACCTTGTATGAAGATGTGCAGCTCGCCAGCCCTCGGCTGCACCGTTGCGCGTGCCTGGGCAAGGGCGGCCCGGCCACCGTGTCGCCGTTGCGGGACCTGCTTCCTGGCCATGTCGCCCCTGAGCGGCTGTACTTGGAGGCGCGTTGGTCATCCCTGGTGCCCTATGCCGCCGCGGCCGGCTTGCTCGCCGACGTGCTGCCGGTCGCCTCGGGCACGAACGCCACCACCCTGCGCCAGCACGTCCTGCGGGTGGCCGAGCGGGCCGAGGGCGAGCTCGGGAAGGAGCGATCCAGCTTCATCGACGGCTGCCCGGCAGAGTGGGCCGAGCTGCCCATCCCGGAAGGGCGCATTATCGTCGGCCTCGACGGCGGCTACGTGCGGGACTGGGACGACAGGAAGGCCAACTTCGAGCTGATCGTTGGCCGGTCCATGCCGGACGACCGCGACCCTCGGTATGTCGGCCTGGTGCATGGCTACGACCTGAAGCCGAAGCGCCGGCTGTTCGAGCTGCTGAAGGCGCAGGGGCTGCAAGCCAACCAGGACGTGACGTTCCTGACCGATGGCGGCGAGGAGGTGCGCTCGCTGACCGAGCTGGTCACCCCGGAAGCCGAGCACGTGCTCGACTGGTTCCATATCACCATGCGCCTGACCGTGCTGAGCCAGTATGCTCGCGGCGTTGCGCACCACGACGAGGCCGAGGGTGCCCGCCTGCTCGCCTCGGTCGACAGCATCAAGTGGCTGCTCTGGCACGGCAACCAGTATCGGTCCTGCGAAGAGATCGCATTCTTCGAGGACGACGTGGACGGGCTGGAGGTGGGCTATCCGAACGTAGGTAAGTTCAAGCGCGCCGCGCACGAGTTCGCCGTCTACATCGCCAGCAACGCCAGTAGCTTAGAGCGTTTTCAGCCTGACTGGACGTAGCCGCAGTGCCGGATGTAGTTGAC
>CAXTCN010000253.1:0-6390 GCA_964242575.1 uncultured Acetobacteraceae bacterium
TCCTCAAAGATGGACAACGCAAAACTATCTCAGACAGTCAAACAGGCTCTGAAAGCCGCGTAGCACCTCTTGCACGTCCTGCCACTCCGCCGGACAGGCCGTGCAGAGCACACCGGCAGCGTTGCGCCACTCCTTGCCGTGATAGCGCTCGCAGATGTCGGCTGGGACCAAGTGCAGCGTGGACATGGGACCTCAATGTGCCTCAGCCAGAAACTTTGCAGAAGGTAGCCGGGACGCCACCCACCTGAAACTCTGCGACCGAAATCAAGCCGATCCGCAATCCGCCCGCAATCCCCGCACCGCCATGTCCAGCACGGCGTCAATCAGCGCGTCCGGGTTGGCTCTAACCTGGCTCGGCAAGTCCATCAACAACGCCGTGACCCCGTGCAGGCATGCCCAGATCGCCTCCGCCGCCAGCATCGGGTTAGTGGGGCGGAACACGCCCGCGTCCATCAGCTCCGCCACGCCGCGCTCCAGGATGGCGAACGAGCGGTTGGCCGCCTCGAACCGGGCGCCGTCCAGCGCGTGCCGCCCGGGCGCCGTGGGCAGCATGACCTTGGCCAGGAACGTCAGCCGGTACTCGTCCGGCCTGGACAGCCCGAACATGACATAGCCGCGCAGCCCGGCGCGGAACCGGTCGAGCGGCGGCAGCGGCAGGCGCTGCGTGGCCTCGTGGTCGGCGAGCATGTCGGCGAACATGGTCTCGGCGATAGCGTGCAGGATGGCGTCCTTGTCCGGGAAGTACACGTATAGCGCGGTGGCCGACACGCCGACGGCGGCGGCCAGGCGGCGCATGGTTGTGTGCTCGAACCCTTCCTCCAGGAACAGGCGCTGCGCCGCACGCAGGATTTCGGCCCGCCGCAACGGGCCTTGGCCGCGCGGCTTGCGGGAGCGAAGGGGGTTGAGCATGAGTGAACGTTGTTTAGTCGAGGCGAAGGGCACGGGTCAACCCTTGCCGGAAGCAACGGCTGGCTGGTTCCCAACACTTTGTTACATTGCGGCGGCCCGCTTGATTACCTTCGGTTAACTAATTCGTGCTACAAGCAGAGTTATTGGAATAAGGAACGCGTGCTGGTGGCGCTGATCGTCGTGCTTGATGACCGAGTGACTAACCGCGTGATCTTCTCGCGGCTGGCTGGATTGATCAATGACCACGCCGCCGTCGAAAGCTTTAGCGGGCCGGAGGCGGTGCTGGAGTGGGCCGGGTCGCACGCGCCCGATCTGGTCATCACCGACTACAAGATGCCCGGCATGGACGGGGCGGAGTTCATCCGCCGCCTGCGCGCCATGCCGAACGGCGCGGACGTGCCCGTGATCGTCATCACCGCCTACGAGGACCGGGAGTTCCGGCTGCGCGCGCTCGCTGCCGGCGCGACCGACTTCCTGCAAAGCCCGGTGGACCACCAGGAGTTCGTCACCCGCGGCCGCAACCTGCTGCACCTCGGCCAGCAACAGAAGATGATCCGTTGCCGGGCCGAGGACCTGGAGCGGGAGCTGCAACAGAGCGAGCTGTCCCGCGAGACCGCCATCCGCGACAACCGCACCCGGCTGATCCAGGTGATCGACACCATCCCCGCCGTCATCAGCGCCGTGGACGGCGACGGCCAACGGGTGTTCGTGAACCAGTACGGCGCGGTCCTGCTGCCGGCGTCGCCCGACATGCAGGCAGCGCCGGACCGCAAGGACCAGGAGGTGCTGGACAGCGGCGTGGCCGCGCTGGGTTACGAGGAGGAGATCGTGGACCGGCACGGCCGGCGCCGCACGTTCCTCACCAGCAAGTTCCCGCTGCATGACGTGACCGGCTCGGTGCGGAACGTCCTCACCACCTCGTTCGACATCTCCGACCGCAAGCAGGCGGAGCACGACCTGCGGCACCTCGCGCACCACGACACGCTGACCGGCCTGCCGAACCGGCTGCTGCTGCATACCGTGCTGAACGCGGAGCTGGCGCGGGCGCGCTCGGTCGGGCGCGTCTTCGCGCTGCACTTCATCGACCTCGACCGCTTCAAAAGCATCAACGACGGGTTCGGGCATGACCAGGGCGACATGCTGCTGAAAGAGATCGGCGCGCGCCTGCAACAGGCCACCCGGCACGGCGACACCGTGGCGCGGCTCGGCGGCGACGAGTTCGCGGTCGTGCAGGTGGACGTGGACGGCGCGGAGCAGGCCCAGCAGTTCGCCGGCCGCATCCTGGAGGAGGTAGCCCGGCCGGTGCTGATCGAGCGGCACCAAGCTATCATCGGCGCCAGCATCGGCACCACCCTGGCGCCCGCCGACGCCACGACCGCCGAGCAATTGCTGAAAAACGCCGACCTCGCGATGTACCGGGCCAAGCGCGAGGGCCGCGGCCGCTCGCGCTTCTTCACCGCCGAGATGCAGACCCAGGCGCGCGCCTCCGTCCTGCTGGAGATCGACCTGCGCCAGGGCGTCGAACGGAACGAGTTCCTGATGTGCTACCAGCCCCAGGTGGACGTGCGCAGCGGCCGGGTGGTCGGCGCCGAGGCCCTGCTGCGCTGGCAACGGCCCGGCCATGGCCTGGTGATGCCGCACGAGTTCCTGTCGCTGGCCGAGGACAGCGGCCTCATGGTGCCCATCAACCGCTGGGCGCTGCGGGAGGTCTGCCGACAGGCCGCCGCCTGGGCCGCGGCCGGCACGCCGATCCGCATCGCGGTCAACATCTCGTCCACCACCTTCAAGACCGAGAACGTGCGGGAGCTGGTGATCGGCATGTTGGAGGCGACCGGGCTCGACCCCGCGCTGCTGGAGCTGGAGCTGACCGAGAGCACCCTCATGGAGAACCAGCGCGAGGTGGCGGGCGACCTGCACGCGCTGCGCCGGCTGGGCGTGCGGGTCGCCATCGACGATTTCGGCACCGGCTACTCGTCGCTCGCCTACCTGCAACTGCTGCCGATCGACCGGCTGAAAATCGACCGCTCGTTTATCCACGCGCTCGGCGCCGGCCCCAACGACGGCGGCCCCAATGGCAGCGGCCTGGTGGATGCGGTGGTCGGCATCGGCCGCAGCCTCGACATGGAGGTGCTGGCGGAGGGCGTGGAGACGGCGGAACAGCTCCGCCGCGTCAGCGTCGCCGGGTGCCAGTTCGTCCAGGGGTTCTATTACAGCCGGGCATTGCCGGCCAGCCAGTTGCACGGCTTCCTGCCCGCCGCCTCGCTGGCGCTGCACCCGGCCTGAACCCCGAGCAGCGGTTGCGCATCCTGTTCCTGCACCAGAACGCGCCAGGCCAGTTCAGGCACTTGGCGCCGCACCTGGCCGAAATCCCCGGCAACCAGGTCGTGTTCCTTGGCGAGCGCAACGACGCGGCGTCCGGCAAGGTGCGATGGCTGCGCTACCCCGCGCCGCAGCCATCGGGCCGGGCGACGCACCACTACTTGCACCGCATGGAGGCGTCGGTGCGGCGCGGGCAGTCCGTGGTGCGCGCCTGCCTCGACCTGCGCGCCCAGGGCTTCACGCCGGACGTGGTGGTGGCGCATCCCGGCTGGGGCGAGACCATGTTCCTGCGCGACGTGCTGCCCCGCGCCGCCATCCTGTCGTACTGCGAAATGTTCTACCAGGCCGAGGGCCAGGACACCGGCTACATCCCGGAGACCGCGCTGGACCTCGATGGGCGCTGCCGGCTGCGCGCCTGGAACGCCGACCTGCTGACGGCGCTGGACACCATGGACCGCGGCCTCGCCCCCACCGCCTGGCAGCGCGCGCAACACCCGGCGGCATACCAAAACCGGATCGCCGTGGTGCACGACGGCGTTGACATGACGGAGGTGCGGCCCGAACCAGCCGCGCGGTTCACCCTGACGGACGGGCGCGCGCTCACGGCGGAGCATGAGGTCGTGAGCTTCGTCGCCCGCAACCTGGAGCCGGTGCGCGGCTTTCTTACGCTGATGCGCGCACTGCCGGGCCTGCTGCGGCGCCGGCCGCACGCGCAAATCGTCATCTGCGGCGAGGACGGCGTCAGCTACGGCCGCCCGCCGCCGGATGGGGGAACCTGGCGGGACGCCATGCTGCGCGACGTGCCGATAGACCGCGCCCGAGTGCACTTCGTGGGCCGGCTGGCGCGGCGGGACTACCTGGCGCTGCTGCATGTGTCCTCCTTACACCTGTACCTGACCGTGCCGTTCGTGCTGTCGTGGTCGTGCGTCGAGGCGCTGGCGGCCGGGTGCCTGGTGCTAGGCTCGGACGTGCCGCCGGTGCGCGAGGTGCTGGACGACGGCGTGAACGGCTTTTTGGTGGACGCGCGGGACCCGGAGGCGGTGGCGGACCGGGCCGCTGGCCTGCTGGCCCGGCGCGCGTCGCTGCGTCCGGTGCGGGAACGGGCGCGCGCCATGGCGGCGCAGCGGTTCGACCTGCGCCACTGCCTGGACCAGCAATCGCGCCTTGTACAGGAGCTCGCGGCATGAAAATCCTGGCATTCGCCGCGGCGCTGCTGCTGGCCGCCGCCGCATGGGCGCAGCCAGCGCCGGGGCTGCGGCTTGAGGTGGCGGGCGCCCCTGTCCCCGCCATCGAGGCCGCGCGTCCGGGCTGCGACGCCTCCGACATCCCGGACGCGCCCGCCCGCGCCGTGCGGCTCAGCACCGAACAGGTGCAGCTTTATGCGAGCCACTGGCGGACCCGGGTCGATCAGGGGCCGGACCTGCTGCATGTGCGGCACCGCTGCGACGTGGTGTTGCTGGGCGCCAACAACGACGACCCGGCCGCCTACAACGACCGCGCCTGGATCACCAGCCCCTGGACGCTGGACGGCCAGACCATTTGGGCCGTAGTGCACAACGAGTTCCAAGGCCACCTGCGCCCTGCCCTGTGCCCGAGCTAGCGTTACATGGACTGCTGGTTCAACGCGCTTACGGCGGCGGTGTCGCACGACGCCGGACGCAGCTTCCAGCGCGTGCCGGGCCGGGCGCTGGTGGCGGCGCTGCCGTACCGGTACGATGAGGTCGGCATCGGCCACCACGGCTATTTCAACCCCAGCAACATCGTGACGCTGGCGGGCGCGCAACATATGTTCGCCTTCGCCACCCAGGCCGGCGCGCAACGGCCCGGCAACTGCCTGCTGCGCACCACCGCCATCAGCCAGCCGGAGGCATGGCGCGGCTGGGACGGAACCGCGTTCCAGGTGGCGTTCATCAACCCCTACACTGAACCTGGCCCCCCGGAGCGGCACGTCTGCGCGCCGGTGGGAGCGGGCCGGCTGCTTTGGCCGGTCACGAGCCTGGTGCGCCACCAGCCGAGCGGCCTGTTCATCGCCCTCATGATGAACGGCGTGCGCGGTGGCGGCGTGCACTACGCCACCAGCCCCGACCTGCTGCAATGGTCCGCGCCTGCGCTCCTGATGCCGGCGCTAGGCATGGGCGCTTGGACCTGCGCCGACCCGCCGCCGCTGGCCTACCCGTCGCTGCTCGATCCAGACAGCGCGGACCGCAACTTCGAGACGGTCGGCGCCGGCGCGACGCTGTTCGCCACCCGGTTCAATGTCGCCGAGTGCCGGACCGGCATGGACCGCGAGCTGCTGCGCTGGGACGTGCGGATTTCCGCGCCCTGACGCGCCCCCTGCCCGGTTGAAGCCGCGCGGCTATGCCGCGGGTTCATGCTGCACTGCGCAATTCCGCGTCGCCTAGCCGTTAATCGCGCAGCGCTCCCCGGCCCCCTGGGTGACAACGCCGCTATTACGACCCCCCCTTTCAGGGCTGGATGTTAATAATGTATTAACGCCGTTATTCACCTGGAAGTTGCATTGACTTCACACTGTACGTATTACTAGGTTGCCCTCGGTCGGACAGCTTAGACAGTCTCGGCACAGTGTAAAAACAGGAGCAACAAATGGCAACGATACCCGGTGGAAGTTTTATCGTGGATTCGGCCAACCGTGCAGTGCTGGTCGGCAGCAACGACGACAACCAGTTCTCGTTGTCCTACAACAACGTCACGGCGTCCGGCGGCGCAGGAGACGATTTCTTCAGCCTATCCGGCAACAGGAATTTCGTGGATGGCGGAGACGACCAGGACGCCATATTCTCGACTGGCTATCACAATATCTTGAGCGGTGGCGCCGATGACGACGTCATCAACAGCTTCGGCTCCGGGCGTGACACCATGATCGGCGGCACCGGCGATGACACGCTGGTCGCCGGCGGCAGCCACAACCTTCTGGTGGGCGGGCTCGGCAACGACGACCTGACCGGCGGGACCGGCAACGACACGTTAATCGGCGGCGCAGGCAGCGACGCGTTGCACGCCGGCAGCGGCGACACGCTGATGATCGGCGGCTCCGGCCAGACCGCGATGTACGACGGCGCCGGCAACGACACCATGATCGGCGGCTCCGGCCAGGACACGTTCGTGTTCAACAGCAACGGCGGCCAGAACGTCGTGATGGGC
>CAXTCN010000254.1:0-6291 GCA_964242575.1 uncultured Acetobacteraceae bacterium
CGACGTTCAACGCCCGGAAATACAGCAAGCTGCCGTTCTCCTCCACGCTGAACGGGAGCTGCACCAACGTGTGCCCGGTCAAGATCAACATCCACGAGCAGATCGCCAGTTGGCGGCAGGTGATGGCTGAGACGCACGAGCTGCCGCTGCTGAAGAAAGCGATGATGAAGGCGGCCGGCCTGCTGCTGTCCAGCCCGCGGCTATACCGCGCGGCCCTGCCGCTGGCCGACAGCGCGCTCCGGCACCTGCCGCGCTTCGTCATCTACAACCGCCTGAACACCTGGGGGCGCGGGCGCGAGATGCCGCCGGCGCCGGAGCAAACCTTCCACCAGTGGCACGCGGAGAACCGGGGCCAGAAGCCCAAGGACGCCCAGCCATCCAGGGAGGCCCAGACATCCAGGGAGGCGCAGCCATGAGCAGCCGCGACGCCATCCTCGCCGCGGTCCGGGCGCACCGGCCCAAGCTGGACCGGCCGGAGCCGCTGATCCCGATGTTCGACACGGACCAGCCGGTCGACCTGCTGGCAGCCTTTGGGCAGGCGCTTGAGAGGATGGGCGGCAAGCTGCTGCCGCCCAGCGCCGGGGACCCGCTGTCCTCTGTCCGGGACTTGCTGCGGGACGCAAAGATCATCTGCTCCAACGTGCCGGAGGTCGCGGGCAACCGCGCCCTGGCGCTGGATATGGCGCCTGCCGACCTGGCCGACGTAGACTACGGCATCGTGCGGGCCGCCTTCGCGGTGGCCGAGACCGGCTCGGTTTGCCTCACGGAAGCCGAGCTGGGCGTGAACACGCTGGGCTACCTGCCGCAGCACCTGATCGTGCTGCTCGACCCGGCGGACATCGTGCCGAACATCCACCACGCCTACCGCCGGCCGGAGTTCCACGCCGCGCGCTACGCCGTGTTCCAGACCGGGCCCTCGGCCACCGCCGACATCGAGGGCGTGCTGATCCACGGCGCCCAGGCGTGCGCTCGCTGTCCGTGCTGCCCTTGGCACGGGCCGCGCCGCCAAGCGCCACAAGCTGATCCACTTCAACCAGGAGACTCACGATGCAACGCACCCTCATTACCGTCCTGCTCGCCAGCCTGCTCGCTGCCTGCGCGGACACCCGTCCTGACACCCTTGTGTCCCCAAGCCTTGACAGCGGCGTCACCTCCAGCAACGGCGGCGGCACGCGCACGCTCGGCAACCAGCCCAACGTCGGCGTCACCACCCGCGTCGGCCCGGTCCGGTGAGGACCCCGCCCGCCACGGGACTGGCGGTTGCCATCCTGCTCGCATCCACCGCCGTTGCCAGCGCGCAAGCGCCGCGGAACGGTCCCGAGTGGGGCGGCAAGAACCACCAGCCGACGCAGGCCGAGGTGGCCGGCCGTGAGGACCGCGCCGGGGTGCGCGCTTCTCCGTCCCAAAAGCGGCAGGACGACCGGACGGTTGAGCAGATCGGCCGGGAGCTCCTGTATGACGAGGACGTTGAGCTGCCCCGCGACCCCGCCCGTCCAACGCCACCCTAGCGGCAGCCCTGAGCCAGGAGCCAGCGCCATGTTCAACGCCTTGACCCTCCGTTCTCTCGATCCGGTCCGCGGCAGCGACGGTGCCACGGTGCGCGAGCTGCCCGCCCCGGCCGCGATGGCAGGCGTCAACATGCGCCTGGACCGGGGCGGCGTGCGGGAGATGCACTGGCGCAAGACGGCTGAATGGTCGCTCATACTCAGTGGCCAGGCCCGCATCACCACGGTGGATAGGAGTGGGCGCACCGTCCAGGACGACGTGGCGGCGGGCGACGCGTGTTATTTCCCGCCGGGCTTTCCGCACTCGATCCAGGGCATCGAGGAGGATGGGGTCGAGTTCCTGCTGGTGTTCGAGGGCGGCGCGTTCCCCGGGGACAGCGCCTTCCTGCTGTCCGACCTGTTCGCGCACCTGCCCCGGGACGTGCTGGCCCGGAACCTCGGCTGGCCGGAGGCGGCGTTGGCCCGCATCCCGGACAAGGAGCTGTATGTCTTCCAGATGGCCCCGCCTAGGCCGTTGGAGGGCGATTGCATGGCGGGCGCCGGGCCGTTCGCGGTGCAAGCCCACTGCTCGTGACGCTGGCCTAGCTTGACCAGCCAGCCAACCTGACGATCCCCATAACCAAGGAAACCACCATGCCGCGTCCAGCAATCGCCTTTGCAGCCCTGGCTGCCTGCCTCGCCGCCACCGCCTGCGCCACCCCGCAGCAGCGGGCCATGGACCGGGAGAACCTGCTGTCCGCCGCAGGCTTCACCGTGCTGCCCGCAAACACGCCGGAGCGGGTGGCCTCGCTGCGCGACCTGTCGGCCAATAGGGTGGTGCAGCGCATCCGGGGCGGGACCGTCCGCTACGTGTATGCCGATCCCCTGGTGTGCGGCTGCCTGTACGTCGGCGACCAGGCGGCCTATAACCGCTACCGCCAAGAGGCATTCCAGCGCCAGTTGGCCGACGAGCAGGCCTTGACCGCGCAGTTGAACGAGAACGGCTGGAATGAAGGGCCGTGGGGAGAGAGGTTCTTCTGACAGCCTGGCGGTGCCAGGGCACTTGCTTGTGAGCCGCCATCATTAGGGCCGCCTGCGACGCCGTAGGCCAGGAGGCCCAGCGCTGGCGGGCAGGGGAACCGCCGGATGGAAAGTTGGCGTCATGAGGTTCACGGAGGTTAGCGTCCTTGGGGTCTACATCTCGCCGCTGGTGCCGATGCTGCTTGCGGCGTGGGCGGCCACCTTGGCGCTGCAGCGGCTTGGCGACCGGTCCGGGCTGTTGCGCCACGTTTGGCATCCGGCGCTGTTCATGTTCTGCACTTACCTGGTCGTGCTCGCGGCCATTGTGCTCGCGGTGGCGGGATGACCACGGCCCTGCGGCCCGCCGCGCCGGAAGAAGCGCCGCCAGCGCAGGACACGGCCCCCACCGAGGCCTCCAAGGACGCCCAGGCGAGGCCGAGGCGAAAGGTTGTCCCGGTGCTGCTCACGCTTCTCGCCGTGGCGGCGGCCGTGCCGGCGTGCTGGGCCATTTGGGACGCCTTCATGGCAGCGCCCTGGACACGGGACGGGCGGGTGCGGGCCTACGCCGTTTCCATCGCGCCCGAGGTGTCCGGACGGATCATCGAGCTGCACGTCGCCGACAACCAGTTCGTCCACAAGGGCGACGTGCTGCTCGTGATCGACCCCACCGACTTCGCCATCGCCGTCAGCGTCAACCAGGCGCAGCTTGAGCAGGCCAAGGCGGACCTGGAAAACAAGCGCACCCAGTTGGAACGGCGGCAGCAGTTGACGACGCTGTCGACCTCCACGGAGGAGAAGCAGAACTTCACCACCGCGGCGGCCAGCGCCGGCGCAACGCTGCAGCAGGCGATGAGCAACCTCGCGCAGGCGCAGGTGAACCTGCGGCGCACGCGCATCGCCTCGCCGGTGAACGGCTGGGTGACCAACCTGCTGGCGCGGCAGGGCGACTACGCCACCACGGGGCAGCGCAACATCGCGGTCGTGGATGCAGACTCGTTCTGGATGGACGGCTACTTCGAAGAAACCAACCTCGGGGACATCCACGAGGGCGACCCGGCCTCCATGCGGCTGGTCGGCTATGGGCGGCAAACGCTGCGCGGCCGCGTGCAAAGCGTCGCCCGGGGGATCAACGTCGCCAACGCGCAGCCGGACCAGGCCGGGCTGGCCAACGTCAACCCGATCTTCACCTGGGTCCGCCTGGCCCAGCGTGTGCCGGTCCGCATCAGCATCGACGAGGTGCCGGACGGCGTGCGCCTCGTTGCCGGCCTGACCGCCACCATACAGATCGACCGTGCCGGGCAGTCGCCGGGCTGGTGGCCCCAGAGCTGGTGGCCATGGGGGGCGGACAGCAGTCAGGCGCGGGGTCCCGAAAGGCCGAAGTAGGCCGCATGGGTGCGCAGGGCGTCCGCCAGGTTGCAGATGCTGGCGCGGGCGCCCAGCCGCATGTCCCCGCCGCGGCGGGAGGCGGGCACGCTTGCCAGGGCCTCGTCGAAGGCGGCCAGGCCCCGGACCGCGCCCATGCTGTCCCCGCGGGCCACTGCGGCGAGGGCTGGCGCAAGCTGATCCGTCAAGCAAAGGCGCTGGGCGGCTACGCGCAGGCGGATGATGTCCCCGCCGACCGCGAGCGCGGTGACCAGCCGGGCGCGCTGCGTCGGGGTTGCCCCGTCCGGCAGCGCGGCAAGGCGGCTGTAAACGCGCAAGTCCCAATCGCCAGCCCGTGGCAGCCTGCATCCTGACGCAAGGCGGTGGACTCCGTGCAGCGTGGCGGCAAGCAGGCGCGCCGTGCGCGTAGCCGGCGGCACCGGCGGGATGAGGCGAAGCGCGATGGCCGTGACCACGCACCCGCTGACGATGGCAAGCGCAGAGTTGTAGAACGCAGCCGTGTCGTAGGACGGTTGGTTGGCGACCCCCAGGAGCGGGACGAAAAGAAACGCCGCCGGGCCACCGGCTGCCTTGAGCGAGGGCGCCTGCGACAAGGCGGCGATCGGCGCCAGGAACAGCGACAGCGACAGCGCAAAGGCGGCGAACCCCTGCTGCGCTGGCTGGATGCCGAACTTCAGCGCCCCTGCCAGCACGACGCAGCCTGCCGCGCCAGCCACGAACCCCAACGCCGCGGCGTAGGCCCCCTCGTTAAGCGACGAAAGCTGGATCACGGTGACGAAGGCGAACGTGACCATGACCGTGCCGCCCGGCCATGCGGTCACGACCCAGAACGCCTCGGCCGCGGCAATGGTCAGGAAGACGCGCGCCGCGTTGACGAGCGGAGGCAGCAGATCGGGCAGGTTCCACCGGCTGCGGGCGCGGGTGCTGGTTTCCGTGCCAGGGGCGCTCAGCAACGCGACGGCGTTGAAGGACTGGGCGGCGGCGCGGAGGCCATCGGCAACCCGCTCCAGCACAAGCCGGGCCGAGGGGTCGCCAGCCTGCTCCGCGGCAACGGCGGCGGCGGCGGCGGCGCACCCGTCGCGTGTTCCCGCTGGGTCGTCCAGGTGGCGAAGCGCCCCGCAACCAGGCCGCGCGTCGCGCATCGCCTGCGGCAACGCCAGGCGCGCGGCCTGGGCGGCGCTGCGCGCCTGGCCAGGCGCCAAGAGCCTGAGATGCGCCGAAACCGAGCGCCAGGCCGACAAGGCGCCGAACAGGCTGTCCACCCCTGCCTGCAGCGTCCCCTGCTGCCGGCGCACGTCGGACGCCTCGCCCAGGGCCTGGTCAACCAAGGGGGACAGCGCCGCCGCGCGCCCGATCAGAGCGCGCCGGGCCGGCCGCGGGTCCTCGCCGGCGCCGCCGGCCGCCGCCAGGTCCGCTGCAAGGTGGTCCAGGGTTGCCGTGGCGACCACCGCGATCTCGGCCCCAAGCTGCTTGCGGGCTTGGCCGAAGCTGGTCAGGGACACCACGACGGTTGCCGCCACGACCCCGAGCGAAATCTCGCTCGCGCGCGACACGACAAGCGCAAAGGTTTGGGTCGGGTCGTCCAGGGCGTCGCCGGCGATGATCGCTGCCGTGAAGCCGGCCAGCGCCGCGGCATAGGCGGCAAAGTTCGCCAGGATGGTGTTGACGAACGCGCAGGCCGCTCCCCACAGCGCCAGGCCGGCAAGGAAGGCGATGCGGTCCTGCGGGAAGCAGGCGGTCAGCAGGACGATGAACGCTGCGCCGACCAGGGTGCCGATCACGCGGAACCCGCCTTTCCGCAGGGAAGCGCCCAGGATGGGCTGGCAGGTGGCCGCAGCCGACGTGCCGGCCCAGGTCGGGTTGTCAAGCTGCAGGTAAAAGGCGGCGTAGAGCGCGAGGCACACCGAGGCCGCGAAGCGCAGCGCATAAAGCATGGTCGGCAGCACCGCCAGGGCGGATGCGCGAATGCGCCCCGCGCCGGCGCCGGTCAGCGTCGGAAGCGTGGCGGCAGGCGGAGCTGGATGGGCAATGATGGTCACGTTCCACCTCGCATGGGGCAGGCTGCTGTGCCCCGCCAAAAGCAATTACCTGATGGGCCGCCGGCAAAGGCAGGCTCGGAAACCACCTAGTGGCCCAGGGACGAGGTTGGTCGGAGTACTCAGCGGCTTAGAGGCTTTGTTCCTAGACCGTAGGTAGTTTCCGAACCTTCCGGGATTTTTCCGGGGAAGGTTCTATGCGGCATGGCCGATGCAGAATCCAATACAGTTCAGCTTGCGGGCAGGGTGCGGCGCATGGGGCCGGGCGCCTGGGCTGCGCCTTGCATCATGGGCGCAGCTTCGGTGGTCCTTTCGGCCTGCCAGCCTGCGGTTCTGGACCCTGCGGGTCCGGTCGCGGCGGCTGAGCG
>CAXTCN010000255.1:0-6281 GCA_964242575.1 uncultured Acetobacteraceae bacterium
GGCAGTTTCCGCGCGCCTTTGTAACCCAAAAAGGGCGGATCCTGAACCACGCCCGCGGCAGGGTGCTTGTCAGACGGACAACGCGCAGGTCACATCTCGCTCTGGAAGGAGTAAGGCTTTGACGTCCGGTCAGTCGCCTCGGCGCCATCCGACTGGTAGGCTGGAGCTGGAGCCGTAACCCTGGGCACGGCTTGAGCGATGGTTTGGATCAGCTCGGTCTGCAGGGCCAGGGCACGCTCGATTGCCTGGCGGTTATCCTCCACGAGCCGGGCCAGAATTTGCGCGTCCTCGCGGAACGCTGCCATCTGGTCCTCGTCCATGTCCCCGGCGGACACGCCTGCGGTGATTGCGCCTTGGAGCGCGGCGACCGCATCTTGCTTGCGCGGCAGCAGGTCGGCGGCGGCCGCATGGTGCAACGCTTCGAGGAGCCCCGTCTCCTCCGCCAAGACAGTGTTCAGCCGCTTGGTGAACTCGTGCAGGTCGTCATTCATTCGTTTTCTCCTAACGGATCCCAGGCCATGACGGCGATCTCGCTGATGCCGGCAATGACCAGCTTTGCCTTCGTGTCGCGCACTGTTCTCTGTCTGCGGGGACGCCCTGCGTTTCAGGGTCTGCTGATCAGCCGGTCGTCCCGCCGATTCGCCGAGGGCAAGGCAGCTCCTAGGGGGAGCAGGTAGGCGTCACACCCGGCGGATTGCGCGCGCTGGATCAAGCCGGCCAGCACGGCGTCGTCGATCTTGCCGGGTATCAGCGGCTGGGTTGTCGGGGTAGCCGTAGCGCATAAGGCTGGCGTAAGCGCCGCCTTGCATGTAGCGCTGGTAGGTTTCGAGGAAGTCGGCACAGCTGTAAAGCAGATAGAGCCCGGGACCCTCGGCGGCATGAAGGGGAGGAGCGTGGTAGGGATTGTCCCCCAGGTAGGATACGAACGGGATCTGGTTCTGGACCCAGAGATTGCCGCTTTCGATGCTGAGATCCATGCCGAAGCCTTGGAAACTGAAGCAAAAGGCAGGCTTGCTGGCAGTGAGGCATGTGGTGAGCTCCTCTTGCCATTTATCAGAACGCAGGTCGACCAGGCGGTGCGCAACGCCACGGCGGCCCAGTCCGTCCATGATGCGGCCCAGCCACCAGGTATGGATGCCGTTGGCGTTCTCGCCCATGAACGCGAGGACGTAGGGATTGGAGTGGTCGTGCGCCGGGCCTTTTGCAGCCGCACCGTTGCTATGGGTCATGGTGTCCCTTGCTGCGTATCCGGTTCTGGGCCGGCCATGGCGGCGATGGGCTACGGAGCCGCCCGGTTGACCGGAATATAAGAGATCGGGAAACTATGTTGCCTGGATGGGAGCCTATGCGGCCTGCCTCGATCCGGTTCGCTTTCACCAACCTGACAACACCGCGACGGGCTCAGTACTCCAGCCGGCCTGATCGAAGGTGTAGTTCCTCGTAGTGCTCGACAATGGCAACCAAGCTTGGTGAGGTCGGATGCCTCCGCTCAAGGACATAGGCGTCTATCTCAGATTCCATGTCGCAAAACCCGTATTTGCCAAGAGCATATAGATTTGTTGTCACCGGCCGGCGGGGAATGTAACGGGAGAACGGGCGTATGTTCTTCATTACGGCAGCTCCCATTGCTGAAATGGAATACTGCCCGATGACGCTGTGCTGGTGCACGGTGCAGCCCATCGCAACGGTCGCTGCTCACAACACTCGGGCGGAGCCTGCCAGCAAAGCGCCGGCGGTTAGGACTACATCGTCCTCAATCCACGCGTCATGCGGAACGTGGACGCCATGCATGATGTGCACGTTGCTGCCAACGTGAGTGACCTGCTCGTAACACGGTTTCTGAATCGATACGTGCTCTCGGATGATTGTGTTGCTGCCAATGCGAACCAGACAGGCCAAGCTGTCATAACGGGGATTGCGAGTGTCTTGACCAGGGCTGCCGATAACCGCTTGCGGTCCGATCAGGTTGTTGTCGCCAATGTCGAGAGGGCCCATTAGCATCGTGTAGGCCAGAACCACATTACCCTGGCCAAGGCACACATCCTTGCCGATCATGGCAGTGGAATGGACTTGATTTGTCAATTACGGGTTCTCCGTGTTGAGCACAGGATGTGTTTGACGAATTTTAGGCTGCAAATACTGGTTGTTATTCTTAAATTATGTCAGGGAAAGTTACGCTTGCATGAACCGCAACCAGCGCCGGATAGAGAAGAAGCAGGCGAGGCTAGCGCCGGATAGAGAAGAAGCAGGCGAGGCTGGTGCAGGAGGCCGTGCTGCAGGACTAACACGGGGCCGCCGGCGCCAGTTTACGGCACCGGGCCCTGCGCCTGGATGAAGCGGGGTCGCAGACCAACCTGGGCAATGCGCTTCGCGAGAACGGACGGCTGGACGAGGCGGTCGCCTGCTACCGCAAGGCCATTGCCCTCAAGCCGGATCTGGCGGAGGCGCACAGCAACCTGGGGAACGCCCTGCAGGAGCAGGGACGGGCGGACGAGGCGGTCCCGTGCTTGCTCACGGCCTGCGCCTCAAGCCTGACTACGCGCACGCCCGCAACAACCTGGGGAACGCATACAAAGACCAGGGCTTGCTGGATGAGGCGGTCGCCTGCTACCGCAGGGCCGTCCACCTCGTCCTCGGCTACGCCCACGCTTACAACAACCTCGGGAGTGCGTTGTGGGAACAAGGCCATCTGGACGAGGCAGCCGCATGCTTCGGCACGGCGGTGCGGCTCATGCCGGGCTACACGCACGCCTGGAACAACTTAGGTAACGCCCTGGAAGAGCGGGGCTTGCTGGACGAGGCGGCCGCGTCCTTGCGCGCGGCCATCGGGATCACGCCGGGTTACGCCCATGCCCACAACAACCTGGGCAACGTGTTGCGGCGCCACAGGCAGCTCGATGAGGCGGTCGTCTGCTACGGCCGCGCCATCGAGCTCCAGCCGGACTATGCTGAGGCGCATTTCAATTTGGGAACCGCTTTGCTCGCGCAGGGAGACCTGGCGGCGGGGTGGGTGGAGTACGAATGGCGCTGGAAGACACGGCACATGGCTCCCTTACGTCGGGACCTCCCGCAGCCGCAATGGCAAGGGGAGGAGGCGATCGGACGGACACTGCTGGTCCATGACGAGCAGGGGTTCGGCGACACGCTGCAATTCTGCCGCTATGCCTCCCTGGCCGCGGCACGCGGGTTGCGGGTCATCTTGCAAGTGCAAGAGCCGCTGGTGCGGCTGCTCCGCAGCCTGCCGGGGATCGATCTTGTGGTAGGGCCGGGCGGGGACCTGCCGGCTTTCGACCTGCACTGCCCGATGCTCAGCATGCCCTTGGCGCTGGGCACCACCGTCGAGACCATCCCCAGCGCGGCGGCGTACTTACGCGCCGACGAGACGCAAGCTGCGGCCTGGCGGGAGCGCCTTGCGGCAACGGATACCGGAGGCCTCCGTGTCGGCCTTGTGTGGGCGGGGGATGCGGGGAGCCAGTCACCGGGCTAGGCCGCAACGGACCGCCGACGTTCATTGCCGCCGGTCCTGCTGGCACCCCTGATCGAGCTGCCCGGGCTGCGGTTCTTCAGCCTGCAAAAGCTCAACGCCGCAGCACCCATGGACTTGCCGATCACCGACTTCATGAGCGAGATGGGCGACTTCGCCGACACTGCGGCACTGGTCGCCAACCTCGACCTGGTCATTTCCGTCGACACGGCGGTGACTCACCTGGCGGCGGCTCTGGGCAAGCCGGTGTGGGTGCTTGACCGCTTCGACGCCTGTTGGCGGTGGCTTGATGGACACCGGGACAGTCCGTGGTATCCAGCCCTGCGCCTGTACCGCCAGCCGAGGCCGGGGGACTGGGCGCATGTGCTGGCAGAGGTCGCCCGGGACTTGGAGAGCTTGCAGAAGGCTTGGTAGCCGACGCAAGGCCAATGACAAATCGTAACCGCCTTTTCCCCGCCTGCGGCCTATAGTCGTAACGACATCAAGGAAGCAGGCTGCTTGCCTGCATGACGCGAGCTGCCAAGACACCATGATTGGCAGGAACGACAGGGAGCTGTGCCATGGGACTGTTGAGCGGCATAGACAATGCCACTGGCTGGGCGGTGCTTCAGAGGAACGCCGCCAGCGTCGAAAAGGCCTATGCGGCTGATGGGTCCGCAGCCAGCGACGTCACGTATTTCAAGTCGGTCGCGCGCTCGATCAAGACCCCGGACGCCCTGCTGAAGGACTATCGCGCCCTTACGTTCGTCGCCACCGCGTACGGGCTTGCGGGACAGGTGGACCAGACTGCCCTCCTGCGCAAGCTGATGACCGAAGACCCGAAGGCGCCATCCTCGTTGGCCCAGAGGCTATCGGATGAGAACTACCGCACTTTCGCCACCGCGATGTCGATGTGGGCGCCTCCGCCCTTTGCCAGCCAATCCACGATCGACTCGGTGGTCGCCAACTTCAAGCAGCGTTCCTTCGAGACCGCGATCGGCCAGGACAGCGTCCCGCTGCAGGAGGCGGCCTACTTCAAGCGCAACGCGCTGGGCCTGACGAAGCTGTCGCAGGTCATGGCCGACAAGCCCATGATGGAGGTGGTGCGCACCGCGCTCGGGATACCGGAGTCGTTCAAGGGGCTGAGCTACGACCGCCAGGTGGCGATCCTGAAGCCGCGGGTAGACATGGCGCAGTTCGCCACCGCGGCCGGCGTCGCCAAGTTCATCGACAAGTTTCTGGCCATGGAACAGTTGAGGCAGATGTCTGACGAGAACGCCAAGTCGAGCCCGCTGCTATCGCTGTTCAGCGGCGGCGAGGAAGGCCAGGGCGTGACGCTCAACGCGCAACTGTTCGCATCGAGGCGCGTGAACTTACTCGCCTAAGGCCAATACCGTTCATTTAGGCACTGAGAGGTCCTATATCACCGGCTGGGTTTTCTGGGATCGACAGCGATGGCGGGTGTTCCTGCCGGCCTTCCAGCCGGCGTTCGTGTCAGCGACCACATCAGCCTCGGCGTGATCGCCAAGACGTTCCCGCCGGACCGGGTGCAGCAGGTTCTGGCCGAGACCGGCAAGGCGAGCGAGCGCGAGCGCGACCTGCCGGCGCAGGTCATGGTCTACTACGCCATCGCCATGGCGCTGTACATGGGCTCCAGCACCCGCGAGGTGCTGCGCTGCTTGTTGGAAGGCCTGCGCTGGTTGTGGGGCGCCGACGCGGTCAAGGTTGCGGGCAAGAGCGGCATCTCGCAGGCGCGCAGCCGCTTGGGCGAGATGCCGCTGCGCCGGCTGTACGAGCAGGTGGTGCAGCCGGTGGCGACGCGCGCCACCAAGGGAGCATGGTATCGGACCTGGCGGCTGGTGAGCCTGGACGGGTCCAGCCTGGACGTGGCCGACACGGACGAGAACGGCACCACCTTCGGCTACCCGGGCGCCAGCCGCGGCGAGAGCGCGTTCCCGCAGCTGCACTTCGTGGCGTTGGTGGAGAGCGGCACGCATGTGCTGTTCGGCACCCAGCTTGGCGGCATTGTGGACGGCGAGACGACGCTGGCTCATGGCGTGGCGCCCGCACTCCGGCCGGGCATGCTGTGCCTGGCTGACCGACAGTTCTTCGGGCACGCGCTGTGGCAAGCAGGAGCGGCCACTGGCGCTGACCTGCTGTGGCGAGTGAAGAGCAACCTGCGGCTGCCGCGGGCCACGGTGCTGGCAGACGGGTCCTACCTGTCGACGGTCTACGCTTGCGAGAAGGACCGGCGGCACGCGGCCAACGGCGTGCGGGTGCGCGTGGTCGAATACCGGCTGCAGGGCGTGGCCGACGCCGAGCCGCTCTACCGCTTGGTGACCACGATCTTGGACGAGGCGCTGGCGCCTGCCGCGGACTTGGCTGCGCTGTATCACGAGCGCTGGGAGATCGAGGGCGCGCTGGCCGAGCTGAAGACGCACCTGCGCGGGGCACAGGTCGTGCTGCGCAGCAAGACCCCGGACCTGGTGCGCCAGGAGTTCTGGGGCCTGCTGCTGGCGCATTTCGCCGTGCGCGGGCTCATGCACGAGGCCGCGCTGCGGGCCGACGAGGACCCAGACCGGCTGTCGTTCCTGCATGCCGTGCGCGTGGTGCGCCGCAAGCTGCCGCTGCTTGCGGCTTTTCCCCCCTCGGGACAGGCTCGCCCTGCATGAGGCGGTGCTGGACGAGATCCTGGAGGAGCGCGTGGCAAGTTCCCGGGGCAGGCAGGTGCCGCGCGGGGTCAAGCGCAAGATGAGCAGCTATCCATTGCGCCCGCGCACACCACAACCGACCACCTGGATCGACTTCGGCGTCGCCA
>CAXTCN010000256.1:0-6173 GCA_964242575.1 uncultured Acetobacteraceae bacterium
CGACACCAAACGCAAGCGCTTGTTCGATTCTAGTCAGGCTGAGGACGCTCTAATCATCCAGGGAACGAGGGAGCGGCCCCATAGGCCTCTCCCTTCCACAGCCAAAGCCCCCGGGTCTCCATCTATGCACCAACGCCCCGTCTGTCTCAACGGCACGGCCTCGCACCAATCGCGCTTCAACAAGCCGGACGGGTGCGGTTCGCTCTATAAAGCGTCTGCCCCATACCTGACAGCATAGGTCTTGATACCTGACGGCATAGGTCTTGTGCTCACGTTGGGTGTTCTGCGGTGCGACAGTTGGTAGCATATGTATCGGCCAACAACGGTTTCACGGAGACGCTGGCTGCCAAGCTTTTACGTTCCTACCCATTAAGACGCTCCAACGCAGGAGACCATGCCATGAACACGGTCCATATCCTAACCGCCACTGCCGCTTTGCTCGCGGCCGCCGCCTTCCGTGCCCACGCCCAGGAAGTCTAAAGCAGCTTGTTTCCCAACGCGGTCTAGGGCACGACAACGACTCAGATGCAGTTCGTCGACCTGAGCTCGGAGGCCTACCTCAACGTCTCGGGCCGAGTTGGGTCGAGCCTCACCGTGGTCGCCGACAAGATGCTGGCCGGGTTGGGCAATAAGGCGCCGGTGGAAACCGCTAACTTGCTGCCGGCCGGTTTCGGTAAGGGTATCGTCGCCTATGCCTACGAACAGTTGGTCAATCAGCACTTCGCCGACCACGCAGACCAGGACCGCAACGCCTACCCGACGGCCGCGCGTGAGGCATCGCCACAGGGCTGAAGCAAGCTCGCACGAAGGTGACTAACTGCGCGACCGCTACACGCTCATCCATATACGCAATGCGTTAACACGGAGCGACATCGATGACCTCACGCATCAACCTTACATCGGCGGCTATCGCGACCTTAGCAGTTGCTGTCGGTGTAACGTCGGCTGCGGCGCAGGGGCAGACCGAACTCCGTGCGCCGCCGTCGTTCATGGGCATCACCGATGAGGCGGCCCGGTCGGTTGCGCTTTTCAACGAAGCGGGCAAGGTCATCACCGATGCCCGTTGCGTGAACTGCCATCCACGGACTGACCGCCCGCTGCAAGGCGACGCCGGGCGGTTGCACTTGCCGCGCGTGGTGGGCGGAGAGGCTGGAATGGGCTCACCAGGGCTCGCCTGCGTGGCCTGCCATGGGGCGCAGAACGTGACCCTGGTCGGAACCTCGTTGCGGAGCGTTCCAGGAAATCCCAAGTGGCAGCTCGCTCCGCTCAGCATGGCGTGGGAGGGAAAGTCCCTGGGAGCCATATGCGAGCAGATTAAGGACCCTGCCCGCAATGGCAGCAAGACTCTCGCGCAAATCCATGACCATATGGCGCATGACGAGCTTGTGGGCTGGGGTTGGGACCCCGGACCAGGCCGCAGGCCGGCGCCCGGCTCGCAGGCAGTGTTCGGCGAGCTTATCAAGGCCTGGATCGACACCGGCTCTGTTTGCCCGAAACCGCTTGGATGACGGCCTTCCAAGGCCCCGTGTCCACATCGCTGAGACCGAACATGGAGCGTTCAGCATGGCTCGACTGACAATCAACGGCGTGGCGCGCGAAATCGACGTGGAGCCGGACACCCCTCTGCTGTGGGTGATCCGGGAGCAGGTCGGCCTTACCGGCACGAAGTATGGCTGCGGCATCGCTCAATGCGGCTCCTGCACCGTGCATGTGGACGGCATGGCCGTGCGCTCCTGCGTCACGCCCATAAGCGAGGTCGAGGGCAAGTCGGTTAAAACAATCGAGGGGTTGTCGGCCGATGGCTCGCATCCCGTGCAGAAGGCTTGGCTGGCGCTCGACGTGCCGCAATGCGGATACTGTCAAACTGGCATGATCATGTCGGTTGTGGCGCTGCTGGACGCGGTGCCCAACCCGAGCGACACCGAGGTCAACGACGCCATCAGCAACATCTGCCGCTGCGGCACCTATAACCGCGTACGCGCTGCCATCCACCACGCCGCCGCGGGCGGCAACGGCCCGATCACCGCCGGTTGAACTGGAGACGTATCCGATGACGACCGTGCCCGATGTTTCACGCCGCAAGTTCTTCGCCGGTTCAGCCGCGGCAATCGGCGGCTTCTCCTTGGGCTTCCATGTTCCGTTCAAGAACGAGGCGCTGGCCGCCGAGACGACGCCGGAGGTCAACGCCTGGGTCGTCATCCGGCCCGACGACACGGTGGTGATCCGCATAGCCCGGTCGGAGATGGGCCAGGGCACGCTCACCGGCCTGGCCCAGCTTGTGGCCGAGGAGTTGGAGTGCGACTGGTCGAAGGTCACGACCGAGTATCCGACGCCGGGCCAGAACCTTGCCCGCAACCGCGCCTGGGGCAATTTCTCAACCGGCGGCAGCCGCGGCGTGCGCGAGTCGCATGATTACGTCCGTAAGGGCGGGGCTATGGCGCGCCATATGTTGATACAGGCCGCTGCCGGGGCATGGCGGGTTCCGGCCGGGGAGTGCACCGTCGCAAAAGGCGTGATCACCCACGCCGCCTCGGGACGGACGACCAGCTACGGCCAGGTCGCGGCGGCGGCGGCGAAGCTTGAGCCTCCCAAGGACATCGCGCTCAAGGACCCGAAGGACTGGACCATCGCGGGCAAGCCGCTGAAGCGGCTTGATACAGCCGAGAAGCTGACCGGCGCACAGATCTATGGCATCGACCTGAAGCTGCCCGGGCTGCTGAACGCGGCCATCAAGGACTGCCCCGTGTTCGGCGGGCGGGTCGAGAGCTTCGACGCCGCGGCGGTCATGGGCCTGCCCGGCGTGAAGCGCGTCGTTCCGGTCGGAGACACCGCCGTGGCCGTCGTCGCCGACACCTGGTGGCGAGCCCAGCGCGCGTTGGCGGCGCTGCCTATCGTGTGGAACGAGGGCGCGAACACCGGCGTGTCGAGCGCCACGATTGCCGGGGTGTTGAAGGCTGGCCTCGATGCGGATCAGGCATTCGTGGGCGCGCAGGTCGGTGACGCCAAGGCCGCCATCGCGGGCGCGGTGCGGACGGTGCAGGCGGAGTACGGCTACCCATACCAGAACCACGCCACCATGGAGCCGATGAACGCGACGGCGCTCTATACGCCCGAGCGCTGCGAGGTCTGGACGCCGACGCAGAACGGCGAGGCGGCACTGGCCGCGACAGCCGAGGCCGCCGGCCTGCCGCTCTCGAAGTGCGAGGTTTACAAAGTCCATCTTGGCGGCGGCTTCGGCCGGCGCGGCGCGGTGCACGACTGGGTGCGCCAGGTCGTGGCCATCGCCAAGGAGATGCCCGGCACGCCGGTGAAGCTGATCTGGTCGCGCGAGGAGGACATGCTGCACGGCCGCTACCATCCGGTGACGCAGTGCAGGATGACCGGCGCCTTCGACGCGGCTGGGGAGCTGGCCGGCCTGCACATGCGCATTTCGGGCCAGTCCATCCTGGCCGGCGTGTTCCCGCAGAACCTGCAGAACGGGCGCGACCCGGCGACCTTCCAGGGCTTGAACCTGGAGGGGCCGGAGGCTTCGATCGGCTACACCGTCCCGAACCTGCTAATCGACCATGCCATGCGCAACCCGCACGTGCCGCCGGGCTTCTGGCGCGGGGTGAACCTGAACCAGAACGCGATCTACCTTGAATGCTTCATGGACGAGCTTGCCCATGCAGCCGGGCAGGACCCGTTGGCGTTCCGGCGCAAGCTGATGGCGAAGCATCCGAAGCACCTTGCGGTGCTCGAGGCGGCAGCCGCAAAGGCCGAGTGGGGCAAGCCGCTGCCGCCCGGCGTGTTCCGCGGCCTGGCGCAGACGATGGGCTTCGGCAGCTACGTGGCGGCCGTCGCCGAGGTTTCGGTCAGCGACGCGGGCGTGCTGCGCATCCACCGCATCGTGGCGGCGACGGACCCGGGCCATGTCGTCAACCCGCAGCAGGTGGCGGCCCAGGTCGAGGGATCATTCGTTTACGGCCTTTCCGCTGCCTTGCATGGCGAGTGCACGGTCAAGGACGGGCGCATGGAGCAGGAGAACTTCGACACCTACAACGTCGTGCGTATGGACGAGATGCCGGCGGTCGAAACGGTCCTAGTGCCATCCGGCGGGTTCTGGGGCGGCGTGGGTGAGCCGACAATCGCGGTGGCTGCGCCGGCGGTGCTCAACGCGATCTTTGCGGCGACCGGCAAGCGTATCCGTTCTGTGCCGCTCAAGAACCACAGTCTCGCAAAGGCGTAGCTGTAAACCTGGGTAAATTCTCGGGTGGTGTGGTTGCGCTGAGGGCGTTGGCGTAATTCACGGTCTGCATATCGTTGCCGGATGCAGCATCGCTGGAAGCATTTTCCCTTGCCGGTTTACGGGAGGTGTTCGGCCGCTGACCTGACCCCCGCGTTTTCCTTCATTTGGAGCTAGAGTTCGGCCCATGAGGGGGCGGACAGATGAAGCAGGAGCGGTTCTCGGACGAGCAGATCATCGGCATCCTGAAGGAGGCTGATGCGGGTGCGGTTGTGTTGGACCTGTGCGGCAAGCACGGGCTGTCTAGCGCGACGTTTTATGCATGGGAGTCGAAGCACAGCGGCCTGGGGGTGTCTGAGGCGAAGCGGCTGCGCGGGCTTGAGGAAGAGATTGCCAAGCTGAAGCGGCTGCTGCCGGTAATCGCGCGGCCGAACTAGCGCTGGAGCTTCGACTTCGTGCACGACCAACTCGTGAGCGGCCGGCGGTTCCGCGTGCTGAACGTTGTGGACGACGTCACCCGCGAGTGCCTGGCGGCAGTCGTGGACACCTCGATTTCGGGCAGGCGGGTGACACGCGAGCTCGCCGCCCTCATCGCAGTGCATGGCAAGCCGGCGACGATTGCCAGCGACAACGGCATCAAGCTGACGTCGAACGCGGTGCTGTCGTGGGCGGGCGAGGCCGGGATCGACTGGCACCACATCGCCCCGGGTAAGCCGCAGCAGAACGGCTACGCCGAGAGCTTCAACGGCCGGTTGCGACCGTCGCCAATGACGGCGACGACACACGTCGATCTCTGGTCACCACTGGATGAAAGACGGGGGTCAGGTCATACTGCGCCTGCCTTTCAGGTCGATGCGACAGGGCTGCCCTCGCCCTCTGTGCTTTCAAGGCAACTGGTCCTGGACGGCCGGGATGGGCCGACGCCGAGGAGGTGGTCTGTGCCTGGCGCTGCAGCCTGTGCGGGCGGTGAGGGCCATGTTCGGAGCATGTGAGGCCATGGACCTGTTCGCTGCCTTCCACACATACGTCCGGGTTGCCGAGGCCGGGTCGTTCTTGGCTGTGGCACGCGAAGTCGGCGCAACGCAGTCCGCCATCTCGCGCCAGGTGGCGGCGCTGGAGGAGCATCTCGGCGCCCGGCTGATCCAGCGCACTACGCGCAGCCTCACGCTGACCGAGGACGGGCGCGACTTGCTGGGCCACGCGCGGCGCGTGCTGGACTGCCTCGAGCAGGCGGAGGCCGCGGTTGGGCGTCGCCGCCTGGCGCCCAGTGGGCTGGTGCGGGTGGCGGCGCCCACAAGCTTCGGCCGCCTTCACATCTCTCCCCGCATCCCGCGCCTGCTCGACCGCTACCCCGAGCTGCTCGTCGAGCTGCACATGTCCGACAACGTGGCTGACCTCATCACCGGAGGGATCGACCTCGCCATCCGCGGCGGCTCGATAACCGAGGCCAGCCTCGTCGCGCGTCGCGTCGTCGTCTCGCCCCGCTACGTCGTCGCCTCGGCCGACTACCTCAGCCGCCACGGCGAGCCTGCGCACCCGTCCGACCTGTCCAGCCACTCCTGCGTCGTGTTCCTCAACCACGCGACCCCGCACAAGTGGAGCTTCGAGGGACCGGACGGAGAGATCGTTGTCCCGGTCACGGGCCGGCTCCGCACCGATTGCGGCGAGACCATGCGCGAGGCGGTGCTGGGCGGCATCAGCATCGCGTTCGCACCGGCATGGCTGTTCGCCGCCGACCTTGCCGCTGGGCGGGTGCGGGCCGTGCTGCGCGGCTTTCGAGCGGAGCCTGTGCTGCTCCACGCGGCCTACCCCTCGCGGCGCAACCTCGCCTCGCGCACGCGTGCGGTGATTGATTTCCTGGCGGAGGAGTTCCGCCTTGACCCAACGCTCTCCCCTGACGAATGCTACCATTACGGTTGCAATCTAGCCTTTATATGGCGTCGTTGCG
>CAXTCN010000257.1:0-6117 GCA_964242575.1 uncultured Acetobacteraceae bacterium
ACGCTCAATCCTGGATACGCTCAAACAGTCAAAACCTCTGTGCAGAGGTACTAGTCCTTCATCATGCGCTCGGTCGCCTCGGCCGGCGTGCCGATGAACGTGCGTCCCGTATGGTCCTGGACCGCGACATAGCCGCCGGTCAGGAGCTGTTCGCGCAGGTGGTCCAACGCTTGGGCCGCAACGGCGTCATTCTCGGCATCGCCGCACGCATCGGCCCGGAGGGCATCGACAACCCCGGCCGGTACAAGGCGCGTCCATGGCATCCAAGATCCCTCCCGTCAGCTCGCAACCATCGAGAGCCAAGACCTTGATATAGGCTCATAGGCCCAACCGGGAGCAGCACGATGGCACCCAAACCCAAGAAAGCTTCGCCAACGTGGAGCGACGTCAAAGGAAAGATGGCCGAGTTCGACCGCGCCGGCTTGCTTGGAACGATCCAGGACCTATACGCCGCCAGCAAGGACACCCGTGCCTTCCTGCACGCACGCTTCGGCCTTGGCCCTGATGTGCTCGGTCCATACAAGGCCACCATCGACCGCGGGCTTTGGCCTGACCTCGCCAGGAACCAGTCAGCATCCGTTGCCACGGCCAAGAAGGCGATCGCGGATTACAGGAAGGCCATCGGACAGCCTGACGGAGTGGCCGAGCTGATGGTCTTCTACTGCGAGCGAGCTGCAGGCTTCGGCAGCGAGCAGGGCGTCCAGGACGGAGGGTACTTTGACGCGCTGGTGAGGATGTTCGAGCAGGCGCTCACGGCGTCGGTCGCCCTGCCTGCCGAGCGGCGGGAGACGATGCTGCGCCGCTTGGACGCAGTGCGCCGCATCAGCCACCGCTTTGGCTATGGCGTGGGGTACGGCATGAATCATCTGCTCGCGAGGCACGCCAGACATGGCGAAGCGCCCGAATGAAAGTGCCTCACGTGAGTAGGTAGGACTGCGCTGAAACACTATGGCTAATAGTGTTTCAGGGGCGCTCCGGCGGGCGGTCCCGGGCCGGCCGCCGCCCCTGCCCCGCAAGCCCGCGCCGCCTGGAAATCCTGGCCCGTTGCCGGCTCTTCGCCGGCCCGCCGCACGCGGCGCTAGACCGGCGCACGCCATCCGTGAAACAAAGGTCGCGGCATCGTTCGATCCATCCACGGGAAAGGCCACCATGACCGTCATCACCACTCGCATCACCGTCGCCCCGGATGGCGCCATCACCGGCCAGGCGCCCCACGGCGTGCCGCCCGGCGAGCACCCGGTCGCCATCACCCTGCCCTCCCCCCGGCGCAGCGTGCGCGACATGCCGCAGCACGACGAGCCCTGGGACGGCAGTGTCTCGCTGCGCCGCGAAGACATGTACGACGAGGACGGCCGCCTGCGTTGACGGCGCCCGCCAGGCGCGTCTTCGTCGACACGAACGTGCTCATCTATGCGAGCCGGCCCATCGAACCCGCGTCCCGCCAGGCATCCGACGCCTTGGCCGAAGCCGAGGACGCCGGCGATGAGTTGTGCATCAGCCGACAGGTGTTGCGGGAGTATCTCTCGTCGGTCACCCGGCCGCAGATCGCAGCCGCACCACTTCCGGCGCCCGTGGCCATCGCTGACGTACGGCGCCTCATCGAAATCTACGCCGTCCTGGAAGATGGCCCGGAGGTGACCGAGCGGCTCCTCGGGTTGCTGCTGCTCGCGCCGACGGGCGGTAAGCAGGTGCACGACGCCAACATCGCCGCGACCATGCTGGCGCACAGCGTCACGCGGCTGCTGACCTTCAACGGTGCCGACTTCCAGCGCTTTGCCGGCTTAATCGAGGTCGTCGTCCCATGATGTCGCTGCACGACCAGGCGGGTGGGCGCAAGTACCTCACCCGCGAGGAGCACACGCGCTTTCTGCTTGCCGCCGACCAGGCGCCGCGCGACGTGCGCGCCTTCTGCCACACGCTGGGCTGGTCGGGCTGCCGGATCAGCGAGGCCCTGGCGCTCACGGCCGAGCGGATCGACGTGACGACAGGCACGATCACCTTCGAGACCCTGAAGAAGCGCCAGCGCGGGCTGTTCCGCGCCGTGCCGGTCCCGCCCGAGCTCGCCACCATGCTCGACCTGGTGTTCGGCTTGCGCAGCCTGCGCGGGCCGGCCGCCAAGGCCCCGCTCTGGAGCTGGTCGCGCGCCACCGCCTGGCGGCGGGTCAAGGAGGTGCTGGCGGCTGCCGGGATCGAGGGCGCCCAGGCCAGCCCCAAGGGGCTGCGCCACGCCATGGGCGTCGCGGCCGTGGGCCAAGGCATCCCGCTCAACCTGGTGCAGCGCTGGATGGGCCACGCCCAGCTCACCACGACGGCGATCTACGCCGAGGCCGTCGGCGAGGAGGAGCGCTCCATCGCCGCACGCATGTGGCGGCGATGAAGAACGTTGTCATGGACAGCCTGACCTGAACGCTGGACAGCTCGCCACGGCAAGATCAATCTTACATCGTGTAAGATGGAGCTGTTCATGGCCAAGGTCACCCTACGCCGGCAAGGCAACTCGGTCGGCGTGACCTTCCCGGCCGACACCCGCATCCGCATGGGTTTCGAGGTGGGACAGGACCTCACCCTGGTGGAGCTCGCCGACGGGGTGAAGCTGGTGAAGCGCAACCTGGTGCTCGAACGGCAGATGCAGCTCGCCCGCGAGGTGCTGCGGGAGCAGGCCGATGCGCTGCAGGAACTTGCCACGCGGTGACGGAGCCTGAGTTCCTGGAGCCTGACGTCGTGCTGTTCGTGCACGACCAGGCGCTGCGGGAGTATGGTGGCGTGCACGGCCTCAGGGACGAGGGCCTGCTGCACAGCGCGCTCGGGCGTCCCGTCAACAAGCTGGCCTACGCCGAGCCGGGCTCGCTCGACCTGTTCGACCTCGCGGCCGCCTACGCCTATGGCCTGGCCAGCAATCATGCCTTCAACGACGCCAACAAGCGCACGGCCTGGGCGTGCTGCGTGCTGTTCCTCAAGGTGAACGGGGTCGAGATCGACACATCGGCCGCTATTGTGGTCGAGCGCATGCCGCTCCTTGCCGCGAGTCGGCTGGACGAAGCGGGCTTCGCTGCGTGGCTGCGGGACTGTCGCCGGGCCTGAACTCGTCGATCTCGTCCGCTTAGTCCTGTGGGCTGGCGCCACGGCTGCATGCTCAGAATTGGCAGGCAGCGAATAGGCCCGCTAAACTTTTGCCATCCGGCAAGGGTTGGATCACCAGCAGAGATTTGCATCTGCTCTGACCGATGTATGAAGTTTTCAACAAAGAAGTTCACGGCCCTGGTGTTCGCCGGCCTCGCGGCAATCGCCCTGATGACAGCGTCATTAGCGGCCTACGCCGAGAACAGCCAGCCAGAGCCGAAGGGCGACACCCTAAGAGCCAGTTTTCACAATTCGCGTGCCAGCCGGCCTGCAACCAGAAGTATGCATGCTGTTTGCAGTAGAGCCTGAACGATGAAGCCGCGCCGGTCGTAGCGCAAGGCAAGGCGCTTGTTCTCCAGCAGCCAGGCGTTGCTGCGCTCCACCGGCCAGCGCTGCTTGCCCAAGCCTGATCCGCTCGGCTGGCGCCGTTTGTGGATGTATGGCTCAGCACCGAAGCTGCGGCACAAGGCGCGGCTGCTTTGGGCATCATACCCTCGGTCAGCGAACACGGTGCTGATCCGGGCCATGACGGCAAAGGCGGCCAGGAACAGGCGCTCGAACAGGACGGTGTCGTTGACGTTGGCCGCAGTTGCCATGCACGCGACCGGCACACCGTCGCCGTTCACCGCCACGTGGTACTTTGTGCCTTTCTTGCCGCGGTCGGTCGGGTTCGGCCCGGTGAGGTCGCCGCCCCGCTTGGCCCGCACTGAGCAACTGTCCAAGATCAGGGTCGGGTTGCCGCGCAGCATGGCCACAAGCATCGCGTGCACCTTGCGCAGCAGACCTGTGCGCGCCCGGCGCTCGAAGCTGCGGCGCAGCGTTGAGCCGCTCGCCTGGCCCGCGCTGGCCCGCAAGCTGCGCCACGGCGTGCCCTCGCGTAGGAACCGACGCAAGGTGGCCAGCACGCGCACGGTCTGCGTCGGCGGGTGTCCTGGCGCCGGCGCACGCGCTGGTTCGCAACACTCGATCACCGTCGCGATCAGGTCCAAGACCCGGGTGTCCACGCTGTCCTCACCTCCGCGAACCCCAGAGATGGGCACCGGCACAGCCAGCCAAAAGCCAGTTCAGCTCAACCCAGGGTAATTGTGGAAACTGCGTCTTAGGGCCGCCGTCCGCAAGGCGAAGGCATCGGCCAAGTCCACAGCTGATCTCAAGCGATTGGTCACCGCCAACTTCGTAGAAGGCTCTAAAACGGATGACGGCTACCGTTTCCTGTCGGACGTGGGCCTGTCAGTGCAGCAGCAGGAATCCAATAGCGCGTGGCGGGCCGCTTGCCACATCGCCCAGCAGCTTGGCTGTTCCCTGAAAGTGACGTTCATCTGGCGCGACAAGGAGGGTGCTGCGTTCCCCGGCGTGACGGGCTAGTTCTCTATCCCTGGTCGGTGACTGGATGCCGCACCGCGAATAGCGCTACGGCATCCATGTCCTTAGCGGCACACACCTCGGACTTTGTGCATGCTTCGACGCCGTCACATTCGGTTTGTCTTGAGCAGTCGTTCTCTCTGGTTATCGTGCTAGAGAGAAAGCACGAGGGCACGAATGGCAGAAAGCACGAAAACACGTTTTCTGGTTATCGTTCTGGCCAGTCAAAAGGGCGGCGCAGGCAAGACCACGCTCGCCGCGCATCTCGCCGTTGCCGCCGAGGCGGCAGGCGCAGGCCCAGCCGTCCTGATCGACACCGACCCGCAAGGCTCGCTGTCGGCCTGGTGGAATGTACGGCAGGCCGACAGCCCTGCCCTGGCTCCGTCCACCGTCGCCGAGCTGCCGAAGAAGCTGGCCGATCTCGCGCAGGCCGGTTTTCGCGTGGCCGTGGTGGACACGCCCCCGGCCATCACCGAGGCAATCAGCTCCGTGGTGCAGGCCGCCGACCTCGTGCTGATACCGACCCGGCCCAGCCCGCATGATCTGCGCGCCGTCGGTAGCACCGTGGCGCTGGTGGAGCAGGCCGGAAAGCCCTTCGCCTTCGTCGTGACGCAGGCCAAGTCGAATGCGCGGCTGACGGTCCAGGCCGTCACCGCGCTTTCCGCGCACGGGGTGGTCGCCCCGTCCATCGTGCATGACCGGGTAGACTTCGCCTCCTCCATGATCGACGGGCGTACCGTGATCGAGACGGACGGGAAGGGACGGAGCGCGGCAGAAATGGCCGAGTTATGGAACTTCGTGCTTGCACGAATGGACGAAAGCACGAAAAACAGAAAGAACGAAAGAAAGGCGAAGTATGGCTAAGACGCCGCAACTCTCTGCAGGACTGATTGCAACAAAAGGCAGTGCGGCCCCTGCGCCTGACATGCCGACGCGCGCGGCTCCGCCTGCTCCTACACCTGCAGTGCCTACCAAGGAGCGCCCTCAGAGCGAACCCATTGAGCCGCTGAACTTCAAAGTCCCGGCCCGCTTCCGCCGGGAGTTCAAGACCTACGCCGCTGCCCACGGAATGAAACTAAACGAGTTGCTACAGCGCAGCTTCGAGGCATACCGCCAGCAGCAGGACGATTAGTAGATAGCACGAAAAGCAGAAATCGTGCTATCGGTCTGATACCGAAGCTGACCACCCTCAGCCCTTACTGTGAGAGATTCGGGGAGCAGGCGAGCCGCTAACTATGAGGTTTTCGGGGAACTATGAATTCATAAAGTGAAAATTTTCACTTTTGCGATTCATCGGAGCCGCTATGCTTACGCGATGGGCGAGGAACAAAAGATTAGCTCCAGCCGGGTCTTGACCCTAGACATCAAGCCGCGCAGCCGCGACGCGATCAAACCGGCTGAGCTGATCCAGGTTTCCGGCCACCATGAGTTGACGCTGAACGCTCGCCGCGCCATCACCATCCTCTGGCATCAGGCGCACCTGCAGGGGGTTGAGGAAGGGCGCGACTACACCATCGAGATCGATGATCTGAAGCCCGACGGCCACAAGGGCTATGAGATGGTCGAGGAGGCCATCGAGGGGCTTTGGTGCACAATTCAGATTGTGGACGTGGAGCCCCAGCCCAAGGCGCTTTT
>CAXTCN010000258.1:0-6079 GCA_964242575.1 uncultured Acetobacteraceae bacterium
GGTCGTTTCCGCACGCCTTGTGTAACCCAAAAAGGACGGATTCTGAACCACGCCCTGAAACCCAAGCCCATCAGCTCGCTCGCGATGTCCGAACGCTTGTTCAGTGGCTGAGCCACGACGTTCTCGCCCTGGCCGGACCGGCGCTGGCGACGCGGCGGCAGCTGTTCGACTTTATCGTCGAGGAGCTCGCCGCCCGTGAGCACGAGAACCTACGACGCCTCCGCCCGGTGCGGGTCGCCCTGCAGAACCAGCGCGATGACCTGCTCGCCTGCGCCGGCGTGCTCGATGGCAAGCTGGCCGCCATCGCGCAAACTCACGCCATCGCCGAACCCCTCGTGCGTGACGCCTGCATGCTGCACCGCTTGCCCAGCACCTCGTCCGCACACTGGCAGGGGTGGAACCAGCTACGGGCGCAGATCGGCGGCAAGTTCCACACCCTGTTCGCTGCCGTGAGCCGGGCCATGGCGGACACGCCGCGCAGCAGCTCGCTCGTCGAGAACCTCAACTCACGGCTGCGCACCTACTTCACCCTGCGCCGCCATCTCGGCGGCTCGTACCTGGACCTGCTGCGCTTCTTCCTGAACCACCGCCGCTTCCTGCGCAGCCGCCATGCCGAGCGCCAGGGCAAGAGCCCGCGCGAGCTGATGACCGGCCAAGGCCATCCGCACTGGCTGACCCTGCTCGGTTTGGGACCGCTTCAGCACCAGCGAGCTTGACCCGGGGAGGCTGGCCGCCTCCCGCACCGGACGCTCTTCAAACCGAAATCCGACCCTCACAGGCCGGCCGTTTCCGCGCGCCTTGTGTAACCCAAAAAGGCCGGATTCTGAACCACGCCCGTCTATGTCTTGGATCAGGCCGCGGAGGTGGGACTGCGCGGCGTGCAGGGCGGCGGGGCGTTAGTGCGTAACTCGGAGTTTGTAGGCTTTGGCTGCGCGAGTAGCGGGCGTATAGGGCTGCTCCCTCGTTCTCCGGATGACTGATGCCCTACAAAGCCAATGGGGCGCGCCGCCACAAGATCCCGCGGGCGCGCTACAAGGTCGCTAACTGGCCGGCATACGACAGGGCGCTGCAGCAGCGCGGGAGCTTGACGGTCTGGGTGACGCCCGAGGCGCTCGCGGCCTGGCACCCGCCCCACACCGGTCAGCGCGGGCGTCCCCGTGACTACTCGGACGTGGCGATCGAGACCGGTCACCTGCTGCGCCTGGCCTTTGGCCGGCCCTGGCGGCAGACCGAGGGCCTGCTACGCTCGCTCGTGACCCTGCTCGGCCTTAGGGTTAGCGTGCCCGACCACACCACGTTCTCCCGGCGCAGCCCCGGCCTGGCGCTCGCCGCGGCGCTGGCGCAAGCCCAGGCGAGCGGTCCGGTGCACGTGGTGATCGACGCAACGGGACTAAAGGTTTACGGCGCGGGCGAGTGGCTGGTCGAGAAGCACGGCGAGCGCGGCACGCGGACGTGGCGTAAGCTGCATCTGGCGGTTGATCCCAGCACCGGCGAGATCCTCGCCTCCGAGCTGACGAGCAACGAAGAAGGCGACGCCTCGCAGGTTGGCCAGCTGCTCAGGCAGATTGCTGGTCCGATCACTTCGGTGACGGCGGACGGCGCCTATGACGGCGAGCCCGTTTACCGGGCCGTGGCGGAGCGTCAGCTCGATCCGCTTGTGGCGGTGGTCATCCCACCGCGCTCAACCGCGGTGCCGAGCCCGGATGCCGCAACCACACCCAGTCAGCGCGACCAGCACATCCAGATGATCCAAGCCAAAGGACGTCTGGGCTGGCAGAAGGCGGTCAGCTATGGCCGGCGGTCGCACGCGGAAACGGCGATGTCCCGCTACAAGGCCATCATCGGCCGCAGCCTCCGCGCCCGGACGCTACCGGCCCAGAAGACCGAGACAAAGGTCGCCTGCTCGGTGCTGAACCGGATGACCCGCCTCGGCATGCCGATGTCGCAACGGATTGCTTGAAACAGCGTCCAGCTACCGCCGCACGTCCACAACCTGATTCGTGCACCAAAGCCACCCTGATCAGCTTGCTGATGGACCTAGCCAGCATCCGCGGCCCTCGCCGGAGGGATACCTTAGAGCGGCGTGCCGTGCGGCAGCCGCGACAGGCTGGCGAGCGTCGCATCGACGGCACGGAACAGGCCCCAGGTCTCGCTGTAGCCGGTTTGGAACACGGTGGACCCGGCCTCCTTGTCGAGCTGGCGGGCCTGGATGTAGCTGGTCCAGCGCTTGCTGGCGGGCTTGCGGTGGTGGTAATCGTGGCAGGGCGCGTCGCCGACCAGCACGGTCATGCGCACGAAAACCTGGACCACCAGCATGTTCGCCCACCAGCCGGACCAGGCCAGCGCGCCGCGCACGGAGCGGGCCGGCGCCGTGGGCGGCATTAGGCCAGGGAACACACCGCCGGTGGCGTGGCACGTGAGGTCCCGGCCGCGCGCGGCGATCAGCTCCGGCTCCGGGAAGCTATGCTCGCACAGGATGCGGCCGACGGTCGCGGCCTGCAGCAGCACCGTGACCGGGACCACCCAGGCCAGCAGGAACGCCGTCCACTGCCCGGTGGCCAGCGCCAGCAGGACCATCGCGCCCCAGACGGCCATGCCGACCGTGTTGTGCTGGGCGTCGTGCGAGCCCCAGGCGGCCTGGATGCGGCGCACGAGGAACAGCCCGTGGAACCACGGCGACACCAGGTTCAGCAGGACCCGGCGCCGCAGCACGGGCAACGGAACCCCGGCGTCCAGGCGGCAGGTGTTGAACACGAAGTCGGCGAACTCGTCCTCCTCGGTCAGCAGCTTATTGTTGCTGTGGTGCAGCATATGCTCGTGCTTGTAACGGTCGAAGTGCTTGAACAGCAGGATTGCCGAAACAAGCTGGCCGACCCCGGCGTTTGTGTCGCGTTGCTTGAACACGGTGCCGTGCGAGCAGTGATGGAACACCACGACTTGGAACAGGCCAAGGCCGGCGGTGGTCAGCAACATGCCGATCAGCGCGAGCGGCGCATAGATGTGGAGCGCCACGACGGTCAGCGCGGCGCCGAGCAGCGTCTGCAACAGGGCGACGGCGACGAAGCGCAGCGGCGAACGCTCCTGCAGCGGCTCGCCTGGCGCGGGTTGCGCGGTGAGCCATGTCAGGAAGGGCTGCAGCCGGCGCGGCAGCCGGTCATGCATAGACAGGCGTGGGTTGATGGGTTGCGGAGCAGCACTCCAATGTAGCTTGGTGGTGACAAGGGCAATAGACGGCGAGAACGTCATGTTTATTTTCCTAACTGGGCAGTCTCACAGGCTTGATCTGTCATCACCTGCAAAGTAAAATCTACGCAGTGCAGCTCTGAAGCTAAAAATCACAAGCTGAGCAGTTTAGTCACTAAGCGGTCTAAACAACGTTACGTGACGATCTAGCTGGCGTTACTTGTAAGGCACAGCTTCGTCATTTTTAGTTTAGAGACAGTATGTTTGGTTTAGAGGCAGTGCTCTATTGTCTGCTGCTTGCGGCAAAGGGGATATGCAAACCTGCCGGGCTGGCTCCCGACCGGGTTGAATTGCGGGATCATGGGAAGAGGGCGGATGCCACCGGAGGTAGTGTGGTGTGCATCATTGTCGCTAAAGCCAATTAATTTGACACTGCTGCACAAAAAATATTAATTTTGTAGGCGAATATGCTTTAGGATTATCTTTAACACGATACATGTAGCTTCTGCATCACACTGCAACGTTACGGAACGCTAAAAAGCGGAGACCTCATATCTATACTGCCCATTGCGCAAGCTTCACTGACAGTTTTAGGCCGCGATAGAGCTAGCGGCCCTAGTCGTATTGCATGAATAGGAGGCGGCGTCTTTCTCGACTGTCAACATGAAAGACGATCGCTGTGTCTGACCTTAGCGTCTGGGATGGCCGCCCCGACGATCCCGATCGGAGTGGGTGGCATTGGGTTGACGACGCGGATGGCTTGCGGCCGCTGCTCTGGCGCGGAGATGACTGGCCGGATAGCGTGGACAGAGGTGAGTGGCAGGATGGAGCTGCGGTGCTCAGTGCCCGCGACCTGAGCCGAGGGCGCTATTATGGTCCGGTCATCATGCCGCCCCGTCTGGCGGCCTTGTTCAAGAAGCGTATCCTTGGCGTGGGTTGAACTCGATCTCCGCATCCCAAAGGCGTTTGCCAGTCAGGAAGCATTGAGGATCAAGGGTTTCCTGCGACCACGGTGTCTGTATCCAGACTCTGTAAACAGCCGCCAGCCTCGGCCGACGCTGACACCAAAGTGGCAGCCGCAGTAAACCTGGCAACGAGTGACGCAGCAGCAGGAGCGTGTGAACTGGCAGAGCCAGGGGGCCGAGCACGGGGCGTTGAGCGGCTCGGGCCTGCGCTATGCGGCAGCCTTGGTTCCATCAAGCGTGACCGGCACCGCAAACGTCAGCGTCCACCGTGTCCCGCTTCCGGAGTGGACATCCAGCGTGCCACCGATCTGTTCCACCAGCCTCCTGGCCAGGCCCAGCCCGTGCCGGGTGCTCTCGGCCTCGACCTTGAAGCCCACCCCGTTGTCCTGGATCGTGATCGTCGCGCTGTCCTCCTGCGTGCGCGCCAGGGTGACCCTGATGATCCCGTCCTGGTCTGGGAAGGCATGGCCGTAGCTGTTCGTCACCAACTCCGTGACTGCCATCCCAAGCGCGGTCACCGCGTCGAGGCCGAGCAGGACAGCCTCCGCCCGGCAGACGATCTGCACCGGCCGGCCCCGCTCGGCTTGCAGCTCCGGCAGGCTCACGCACAGCGCACGGAGGTAGTCCGCCAGGTCCACGGTCTCGCTCAGCCCGATGCCGAGAAGGCTGTCATAGACCTGGGCCAGTGTGATCACCCGGCGCACGATCAGCTCGATCCCCTGCCGAGCCTCCTCGTCGGCCGTAGTCCACGCGAAGCGTTCCAGCATGCCGCTGACCGACTGCAAGTTGTTCCGGACCCGGTGCTGCAGCTCCTCTGCCATCAGCTCCTTGGCTCCAACCAGCGCCCGCAACACGTTGGCGCGCGTGGCGGCGGCGATGGCCTCGGCCAGCATGCGGGCAAAACCGGTCAGGAAGCTGACATCGTGCACGTCGCACTGATGCGGCCAGGAGCTGTGGATCCCCAGCACGCCGTAGGGCGCTCCCTCAACGGCGGGAATGACCACATCGACGGTCGATACGATGCCGTGCTTCCCGTAGAAAGCCGGTAATGCCAGGGTGCTCGCATCCTGCAGGGTGCGGATGATCACTGGCCTTCCGATGACGTAGGCCCGTCCCTGCGGCGAGCGTTCATCGGCCTGCGAGCTGACCCGGCCGACGACGCCAGGCTTCCAGCCCCATGCGGCCTCGATGAGGAAGTCGTCCTCCAGGGCACGGTAGCGGCAAACCGTGCAGAACGGCACGTCCAAAGACGCAGCGCAGATGCGTGCGGCTTCTGTCAGGATCTTGAGCAGGTCAGGCTCCCGGAATGCGAAGCTGCTGAACGACACCAGCGCGGCTTGCTGCCGCAGCAGCTTCTCGACGGTGCGGTGGCCGCTGCTGTCAGACATCTCGTATCAACCTAAAGAGGAAAGAGGTCGTTCTCGTTAAATTAAATCATGACTTGCCTTCTAAGTTCAAGAAGAATTGAGATTGGTTGAGGAACTATTTATTCAGCTAATGGTGTGCGTCTAAAAAGCCTCTTTTAGTTAACATTGTATTAACGGTTGATTTGTCTTTTCTAGGACTAACTTCAAGGCATCCTTAGTATGAAGCGGGGCTGGCGCAGCTGTCGGGCCGGGTGACAACGGACCACCGGTCCTATGCACGTGAGATGCTGGCGGCGATGGCACGAGTGCGAGCGACCTGCTACTGAACCCGGAGCGGATTGCTGTGCTGGAAGCGGCTCAGGCAAACGCCGCGGCGGCCAGGCCGCACTGACGAAGACGAAGCAGCACTGCAAGGGTTGGCTTCAAAAAGCGCCGGGGCTGCGAGGAAGAATAATCCCCTGGCCGACTATGCCGTCCCATGACAGCAACGAACCCACCCGCGGTGGTTTATACCAACCGCCCTGACCATTGACTCGGACGTGATCCCGCTCGGGCCATATTTGT
>CAXTCN010000259.1:0-6055 GCA_964242575.1 uncultured Acetobacteraceae bacterium
CCGATCACCAGCTCGCGCTGGCCGCGGCCAATCGGGATCAGCGCGTCAATCGCCTTGAGCCCGGTCTGCATCGGCTCGTGCACCGACTTCCGCGGAATGATCCCGGGCGCCTTCACCTCGACCCGCGAGCGCGTCACGTCCACGAGCGGCCCCTTGCCGTCAATCGGCTCGCCAAGGCCGTTCACCACCCGGCCCAGCAGCCCGCGGCCCACCGGCACGTCCACGATGTCCCGCGTCCGGGTCACCGTGTCGCCCTCGCGGATGCGCGTGTCGTCGCCGAACACCACGATGCCGACGTTGTCGGTCTCAAGGTTCAGCGCCATGCCCTTGATGCCGGCGCTGGGAAACTCCACCAGTTCGCCGGCCATGACGTTCTGCAGCCCGAACACCCGGGCGATGCCATCGCCGACCGACAGCACCTGGCCAGTTTCGGCCACGTTTTGTTCGGTATCGAACGAAGCAATCTGCTTCTTGAGGATCTCCGAAATTTCGGCGGGACGGATTTCCATCAGGCGGCGCCCTTCATGGCATACTGCAAACGCTGCAGTCGGGATTTGAGACTGGTATCATAAAGCCGTGCGCCGACGCGAACCACAAGGCCACCCAACAGCGCCGGGTCAACGGTGTCCTGGATGTTCACCGTGCCATAGCCCGCCTCGATCATGCGGGCGCGCAACTGCTCGCGCTGCACGTCCGATAGCGGATGCGCGGTCACGACATGCGCCACCACGACGCCGCGCTTGTCTGCCACCAAGGCCGCGAAAGCGTCGACGATGCCGCGCAGTTGCGACAGGCGCCGGTTATTCGCCACCACGCCCACGAAGTCCTGCACCAGCTTGCCAAAGCCCTGGCCGGCCAAAACGCTGGAGGCCGCGTTGCGCGCCTGGGTCACGTCGATAAGCGGGCTGTCCAACAGGCGGCGGAACTCGGGCGAGGTGTCGATCAACTGGGCCAACCGCTGCATTTCGGACACTACTTGGTCCAACGCGCCGGTTTCGTCGGCCTGCGCATACAGCGCGTTGGCGTACCGGGCGGCCAACCCGCCGCTAGAAGATGTGCTGCCAGAAGCCACTCGGGGGTCCTATTACAGAGGTAATGCCGGTGTTGCCCCGGCACGCTGGCGTCTAGCATGGGGTGTTTTACCGCGCAACACGACAGCCAGCAGCACGGCCCTCGACACGAGCAGGCACTATTTGCGCCATCGATCCTGAAACCCGCAACGCCGATGCCTGCATCCCTGATCCGACACTGGCCGGAGTTTAGGCATAGGGCAGTGGCAGGCATTGTGGTATAAGGATGGCATACCTCAACGGGCACCCTATGATCAACCTTTTGAGCATAATTTTCAGCTTGTTCGCCGTCATCTTCGTCGTGATCCGCGCAGTCGCGCTCGACGTGATCCATCCTCAGTCCAAAATCGGGTCGAAACTCACTCGTCCACCGAACCTTACCAAAGGTTCGTAGGCATTGGTCGATCTTGTAATCCTGTTGACCTACGTTGGCTTCATTGCGGCCGGCACTCTGGCGCCGTTCGTTTTGACCTTGGGATACGTTTGGGTCGATAGCTTCAGCCCGCACCGCGTAAGCTATTCATTACTAACGAACATCCCGGCCGCGTTTATCATGGGCGCTGCGGCGGTCGTGTTTTACGTTCTGTTCGACCGGCGGAATCCACCAAAAATCACCGTTCTCACTTGGTTACCTGTCGTGATCGCGACATGGATCACTCTGACTCTTATCTGGGCGGTGGCGCCTGCGGCGGCCTATGTGAAATGGGACGTGTCAGTCAAAACTGTTTTGTTTACGGCGTTCATTCCTTTTGCCATACGTTCTCGTACCCAAATTGAAGCATTCCTATTAGTCTATTTGATGTCCATGGCTGGACACCTACTGCCTTGGGGTTTGAAAACCATTCTGGGCGGCGGCGGATACAATGTGCAACTTGGCATTCTAGGCATCAACGAGAGTTACCTATCCGAAAGCAGCGGCATTGCCACGGTCGCTATTATGCAGGCCCCCTTGCTTCTCGCTCTTAGGAAACACTCGCTGCTGATTCCGTCACAACGGGTCCGAGACTTGCTGTTTTTTGGATTGATGTTGCTGCTGTTGTTCGCATCTATTGGAACCTACGCTCGCACTGGGCTGGTTGGCTTCGCAGTCCTGGGAGTTGCGCTGATGCTGCGAACTCGGCGGAAAGTGTTATTCGGGTTTGTGTCCAGCATCATCGTAGCCGCACTCTATGCCGCCACGTCCGCAAGCTGGGTCGAGCGGATCAGCACCGTAGCAGATTACCAAACCGAGTCATCCGCGTTGACCCGGACCCTTGTTTGGCGTTGGACGCTCGACTTCGTCGCATCCAACCCATTGGGTGGCGGGTTCAACTCCTATCTGATCAACCGGATTGAGGCTCCAGGCATAAACGGGTCCGAAGGTCTCGTGCAATTCGGCCGGGCGTTCCACAGCATATATTTCGCTCTGCTTGGAGAGCACGGAATTCCTGGGCTTGTGCTGTATCTTCTTATGATCTTGTTCTCTCTCCTTGCGCTGCGAACTAGCATTCGGCTCACACGCGGCATTCCAGAACAGGAGTGGGCCTATGACTTGGCTAAGGCGTTGCAAATCAGCATGGCCGTGGTGTTCGCCTGTGGAGCTTTCATCGACATCAGCTTTCAGCCACTCGTCTGGTATCTGTTCTCCCTTGCGACCTGCATCCGAGAATACGTGCGCCGGGCTGTGGTCATGCCCGTTCCCGCGACCAGGTTTATTCAATCCGTAGCACAGCCGGCAAACCGCAAGCCCCGAGCCATCGCATGAGCCTGCCGCAGCTAAAACCAGGGAGCGACACCCTCCTCCCCGCCCTCCACGCCATCGTCGGCGACCGTGGCCTGTTGACCGCCGCCTCCGACACCGACGCCTACTGCACGGACTGGCGCGGCCTCTATCACGGCCGCACGCCCGCCGTCGTGCGGCCGGGCCACGTAAACGAGCTCGCCGCCGTCATCCGCCTGTGCGCCAGCATGGGCGTCGCCGTGGTCCCGCAGGGCGGCAACACCAGCATGGTCGGCGGCGCAACGCCGTCCGAGGATGGCGCGCAAGTGGTGCTGTCGCTCAACCGCATGAGCCGGGTGCGCCACGTGGACCCGGTGGACATGACCATGACAGCCGAGGCCGGCGTGCCCTGGCGCGCCGCGCAGGACGCCGCCGCCGCCGCCGGCTGCCTGTTGCCGCTGTCCATCAGCAGCGAGGGCACCGCGCAGGTCGGCGGCATCTTATCGGCCAACGCCGGCGGCAACACCACCGTCCGGTATGGCAACGCCCGCGACCTGGTGCTCGGGCTGGAGGTCGTGTTGCCGGATGGGCAGGTGTGGAACGGGCTGCGCAGCCTGCGCAAGGACAACACCGGCTACTGCCTGCGCCACCTGTTCGTCGGCGCCGAGGGCACCCTGGGCGTCATCAGCGCCGCGGTGCTGAAACTCGTTCCCGCCCTGCAGGAGACCGTGACGGCGCTGTGCGGCGTGCCCACCGCGGACGCGGCCAGCGCGCTGTTCCGGCGCTGCCAGGCCGCCGACCCGGCGGCGGTCCAGGCGTTCGAGTACATGTCCGGCGCCGGCCTCGCGCTCGTGCTGCGGCACATCCCGGGCGTCACGCTCCCCTTGTCGGACCCAGCGCCGCACTACGCCCTGGTGGAACTCGGGACGCCGCGGGCCGGCGCCGGGCTGCGCGCGCTGCTGGAGACGGTGCTGGAAACAGCGTTCGAGGACGGCATCGTGCTCGACGCCGCCATCGCCGAAAGCGACGCGCAGCGCCAGGCGCTGTGGCGGCTGCGGGAGGAGCACGCGGAGGCGCAGAAACGCGAGGGCGCCAGCGTCAAGAACGACGTATCCGTGCCGCCGAGCCGGGTGCCGGAGCTGATCCGCGCCGCGACCGCGGCCTGCGAGGCCCTGCTGCCCGGCATCCGGGCGGTGCCGTTCGGCCACCTCGGCGACGGCAACATACACTTCAACCTCGCGCAGCCAATCGGCGCCGACGCGGCGGCGTTCCTGGCGCGAAGCACAGACATCATGGACTGCGTGAACGCGGTGGTGCGCGATCTGGACGGCAGCTTCTCCGCCGAGCACGGCGTGGGGCGGCTCAAGCCCGCGATGATGCCCGCCTGGCGCGGCGGCGCGGAACTCGACGCCATGCGCCGGATCAAGCACGCTCTGGACCCGGCCGGCCTCATGAACCCGGGCAAGCTGTTTCCGTAACCGCACGGGACGTGGCTGGGATAGGCCGGAGCGGGTCCAGGCTGCTAAAGTGCCGCCATGGCCCGGCCCGTGACGTCCCAGCTCGACCGATACATCATCCGCCAGCTCAGCGTGGCGCTCCTGGCGGTGACAGGAGCGCTGGTGGCGCTGATCTGGCTCACGCAGTCGCTCCGCTTCGTGGAGCTGGTGGTCAATCGCGGCCTGTCGTTCGGCGTATTCCTCGAACTCACCGGCTTGCTGGTTCCGGGCTTCGTCGCGGTCATCCTGCCTATCACGACGTTCGTGGTCGTGCAGTTCGTTTACCAGCGCCTGGCAGGCGACCGCGAGCTGACGGTCATGCAGGTGGCCGGCCTGTCGCCCTTCGCGCTCGCCCGCCCGGCGCTGGGCCTGGTGGGGGCCGTGGTCACGGCGTGCTACGTACTGAACATCTGGATCGTGCCGACCAGCTACACGGCATTCCGCGAGTACCAGTTCGAAATCCGCAACAAGGTGGCGGCGTTCCTGTTGCAGGAGGGGGTGTTTACCGCAATCTCCGACGACCTCACCGTCTATATCCGCAGCCGGGAGCGTGACGGCACGCTGCGCGGCATCTTGGTGGAGGACGCGCGCCAGCAGAACAGCCGGGCCACCATTTTGGCGGAGCGTGGCCAATTGGTGAACGGGGCAGCCGGGCCAAGGGTGCTGCTGCAGAACGGCAGCCGCCAAGAAATCGACAAGGTCAGCGGCCGGCTGAACATCCTGACGTTCGCCGAGAACTCGGTCGACCTCGCCAGCAACGCCAAGGGCGGCGACCAGCGCTACCGGGACGCGACCGAGATGAGCCTGCAGGAGCTGTGGGCGCCGGACAGCGGCGTGAACCCGCGCGATATCGGCAAGCTCCGGGTGGAGGCGCACCGCCGGCTGACGTCGCCGCTGACCAGCGCGAGCTTTGCGTTGGTGGCCCTGGTTTCCGTGCTCACCGGGACCTTCCAGCGGCACGGCGGCGTCATGCGTCCGCTGGCCGCCGTGCTGGTCATCGTGACCTTGCTGGCGGCCGGCCTGGCGCTGGCCAACCTCGCTGCGCGGTATCCGGCGCTCATTCCCCTGGTGTGGGTCCACGCGGTGCTGCCCGGCGTGGTGTGCGCCCTAGTGCTGTTCGCGCCGCACTATGGCTGGCGTGGACGGCTGGCGGCCACGTCCGGCTGATGCCGCGCCGCTCCAACCTGGTGGTCCCTGCCTGAAAGAAGAACGCTCCATGCGCGTCCCTGTCTGCATCATCGGCGGCGGCCCGGCCGGGCTGTTGCTGTCGCAACTGCTGCACCGTGCCGGGGTCATGAGCCTCGTGCTCGAGCGCCGCCCGCGCGCCCATGTCGAAAGCCGTATCCGCGCCGGCGTGCTGGAGCAGGGAACGGTCGCGCTGCTGGAGCGCGCCGGGGTGGCGGACCGGCTGCGCCGCGAGGGGCTGCCACATGGCGGATTCAGCCTGGTGCTGGACAACGAGCCGTTCCGCATCGACCTGCACGCGCTCACCGGCGGCAAGGGCGTGACGGTGTATGGGCAAACGGAGGTCACGAAAGACCTGATCGCCGCGGTGACGCAGCGGGACGGCCCGGGCGTCGTGTTCGGCGCCGAGGACGTGGCGCTGCACGACGTGGACAGCCGCGCGCCGTATGTGACCTACGCCCTGGCCGGCGAGGCGCTGCGGGTGGACTGCGACGTGATCGCCGGGTGCGACGGCTACCATGGCGTAAGCCGGGCGGCGCTGCCGGACCATGTGCGGACGGAGTACGAGCGGGTGTACCCGTTCGGCTGGCTCGGCATCCTGGCCG
>CAXTCN010000260.1:0-6022 GCA_964242575.1 uncultured Acetobacteraceae bacterium
TTCGGAACTTCGAGGCAATCTGCGGCAAGGTGGAGCGAGAGGGTCACCCTACCCGGCGCTTCGCCTTGGTGCGCAGCGTGGCCGAGCAGCCCCATGCCCTGCTGCGTGCGGCGCTGCAGGGTCAGGGCTGGCGGCAGGGCGACGCCGTCACCGCGATCAGCGACGGCGACCCCGCGCTGCCGGCGCTGGTGCGTTCGGCCACGGGCGGCCCCGTGGAGTACATCCTCGACTGGTTCCATCTTTCCATGCGCGTGCACCATGTCGAGCAGGTCATGGGAGGCCTGTGCGCCCTCGAGCCGTCGCCCCTCGTCCCGCTCGACCGGGTCCAGATCGATGTGGAACGATTGCGGCATCTGCTCTGGAACGGCCACCATGAGCAAGCGTGCGAGGCTCTGGACCGGATCGCAAGCTGGGCCAAGGACGCCATCGCGCTGAACGAACCCGCCGTCGAAGCCAAGGCCAGGCGCCTGGCCGCACGCTGCGGAGCTGCACAGCTATATCAAAAGCAACGAAGGCGCGCTGATCGACTACGGCCAGCGCCACCGGGCCGGCAAGCCGATTTCGACCTCACGTGCGCAAGGGACGGTTAACAACCTGGTCAGAGCACGCATGAACAAGCGACGGCAGATGCGCTGGTCGCCTCGCGGCGCCCACCGTGTGCTTCAGGTCAGGGCCGCGCTGCTGGACGGGCGGTTTGGCCACTCGGCAATCCAGCTCGCGGCGTAGCGCCCCAAGTTTTTGACAGTCCCGAAAACGCACTGAGGATGTCGTTGTATTGCTTGGCATAAAATCTGCAAGCTCGATGTGACCCACCATGCCGGTGGCGCGACCCAGGAGGCCTGATCATGTTGAAGGCGCTTGCCCGTTCTCTGTCCCGATCTGCTGCCGTGGCCGTTATTCTTGCCGCGGCCACTGCCATGCCGGCGCGTGCCGACCTGCTCGAATTCGCCAAGCAGCGGGGCAAAGTCACGGTTGCCACCGAGGCCCGCTTCGCCCCGTTCGAGTTCGTCGAGAACGGCAGGATCGTCGGCTTCGGCGCCGACTTGCTGGCCGAGATCATGGCCAAGCTGCCGGGAGTGCGCGTGGAACAGCTTGACCTGCCGTGGCAGGGCATCTTGCCGGGCCTGGCCGCGGGCAAGCTCGACTTTGTCGTGACCTCTGTCACCGTGACCAAGGAACGGGCGGAGCGTTACGCTTTCACGGTGCCCTTCGCAGAAGCGACTGTTGCCTTCGTCGTACGCAAGAGCGGGCCGGTGGCGAAGCCCGGGGACATCGCCGGCAAGGTTGTCGGCTCCCAGGCCGGCTCGGGCCAGTTGCAGGCGCTGCGCGACTACGATGCTCGGCTGAAGCGTGAGGGCGGACGGGGCGTCAGTGAGATCAAGGAGTACGTGGACTTCGACCAAGCCTACGCGGACCTCGGGGCAGGCCGCATTCAAGCCGTCGCACAGTCCCTGCCCAACCTGGCACCGTTGGTGAAGCAGCGCGGCGACGTGTTCGCCATCCTGCAGCCCACGATCGGACCCGTCACCTACTTCGCCTGGGCTGGACGCAAGGACGCCGACAGCGCCAGCTTGGTGCGCTTTTTCAGCGATGGTCTGGCGGAACTGAACCGGTCCGGCCGCATGGCGGAACTGCAGCGCAAGTGGTTCGGCTTCACCATGGACGTGCCCGCAGACAAGCTGCCGGAGCCGACGATGTAGCAAGGGCAGGCGTCGGGACGCGTAAGCTGCTGGACCTTGCCGGATTGCTGCCGCACCTGGGCCGGCTCGTGCAGGGAGCCGGCATCACGGCTGCGCTGTCGCTGGCGGCCATCCTCGCCGGTGCGCCGCTCGGGATGGGTGTTTGCGCGCTGCGGCGGCGGGGAGGCGTCCTGGGCTGGCTTGCCCGGAGCTATGTCAGCCTGTTCCGCGGCACGCCGCTGCTGGTCCAATTGCTCGTGCTGTTCTACGTGCCCGGTGCCTTGGGAGTCGGCATGACGCCCCTTTCGGCGGCGCTGCTTGGCCTGGCGCTCAACACGGCTGCGTTCCAGGCGGAGATCTATCGGGCCGGGTTCGAGGCGCTACCGCGCGGCCAAACGGAGGCGGCCCAGGCACTGGGGCTGCGTCCCTGGCAGCAGGCCCGGCTGGTGCTGCTGCCGCAGGTGGTCCGCCTCGTGCTGCCCAATCTTACCAGTGAAGCAGTGGACATCCTCAAGAACTCGGCGCTGGTGTCCGTCATCGCCGTCACTGACCTGCTGCGCATCGGCCAGCAAGTGACGGCTGTCACCTATAAGCCGCTCGAGGCCTACCTGGCCGTCGGCGCCCTTTACTGGGTCCTGACGTCGGTACTTGGCCTGGCAAGTTACGCCGCCGAGCGGCGTCTAGCGGTTGCGTCACGGTGACATTCGACCCGGCCCTCTTAGCTGCCTACGCGCCTCGGCTGCTGGCAGGGCTTGGGTGGACGGCGGCGCTGTGCCTGGCGGCCCTGGCAATTGCGGTGCCTTGGGGCTTCGCGCTCGCTTTGCTGCGCCAGGCGCATTGGAGCCTCGGTCGCGTTGTTGCGGCTTACGTCTCGGTACTGCGGGGCACGCCGCTGCTGATCCAACTCTTCCTGGCCTACTACGGCGGGCCACAAATCGGGCTTGTGCTGAGCGCGGCGCAGGTCGGGCTGATCGGCCTGGCGTTGTATGGCGGCGCCTACTTTGCCGAAATTTTCCGTGCCGGCCTCAATGGCGTGCCGCGCGGCCAGATCGAAGCTGCGCGCGCGCTGGGCCTGTCCTGGGCGCAGACTTTGAGACTGGTGCAGTTCCCACAGCTTCTAGTCCTGACGCTGCCGCCAGCAACGGGTCAGGCCATCGTGCTGCTGAAGGAAAGCGCGGTGCTGTCCGTCATCACTGTTCCGGAGCTGACGTTCGAAACCACCCGCATGGTCACGGAAACGCTTGCCGTCGTCGAACCCTACTTCGCCCTCGCCTTGCTCTACTGGCTCGCGGCCGCACTGGTCGCCGCTTTAGGCCGGCGAGCCGAGGCCGCCGTCACACGGCACCTACACCTTCAACCCGGCCGCTAGCGGCCCTAACCCGGAGTTCCCCATGTCTGACGCTTCCCTGATCACGATTCCCGCTCGCCGTGGCGCAGCTGCGCGCGTGCGCAAGGGCCAACTCCTGCGCGTGGTCAACACGCATGGCGACCAGGTGATAGACACCTGGGCGTTCAACGCGGACGATCTCACCGAATTCATGTCCATGGAGCACAGCCGGGCCGGCATCCTGAAGGTGATCCCCAAAGTGGGCGACGCCATGCTGACCAACCGCCGCCGTCCGTGCCTGACCTTTGTCGAGGACACCGCAGGCGGCGTGCACGACACGCTGATGGCCGCCTGCGACCGCTATCGTTACGAAGGGCTGGGCTGCACGGAGTATCACGACAACTGCACCGACAACTTGCACGCCGCCATGGAGGCCATCGGGCTACAGGCACCGGAAACGCCCAGCCCGCTCAACCTGTTCATGAACATTCCCGTGCACGACGACGGCGCGCTGTCCTTCGACCCACCCGTTTCGACGCCGGGCAGCTACGTGCTGCTGCAGGCCGAGATGGACCTCGTCATCGCCTTTTCCGCCTGTCCGCAGGACATCTTGCCGATCAACGGCGTCGGCCACCTGCCGACCGAGGCACATTACCGCATCGAGGGATAAACCAAGGCAGGATTGCCACGGACCACGCGATGGCGAATGCAGCAAGCATGAGCACGACAAACGCCGGCCTGGCCTCCGCCGACTTGAACCTGCTGCGGGTGTTTGCGACCGTGGTGGACTGCGGAGGTTTCGCCGCGGCGCAGCTTGCACTCGGCATGGCGCAAAGCACGCTCAGTTCGCAAATGGCAGCGTTGGAAGCCCAGCTCGGAGAGCGGCTGTGCCACCGCGGTCGCGGCGGCTTCCGGCTAACCCCGGCTGGGCAGGTGGCCTACGAGGCGTCAGGGCGGCTGTTCACCAGCTTGGCGCAGTTCCATCGCGACATGGCTGGGCTTCGGACACGACTGGTGGGCGAGCTGCGCGTCGGCATCGTTGACCAGGTTGCGACCAACCCGGCCAACCGCTTCGCCGAGACCGTGCGGCGGTTCAAGGCGCGGGACGGCCGGGTGGTGCTGCATGTGACGGTGCAAGCGCCGCCGGTGCTGGAGCGCGACGTGGCTGCCGGGCGCCTCGACCTGGCCATCGCGCCCTTCTTCCAGCATGCGGCCGACCTGGACTACGAGCCCCTGTTCGAGGAGCCGCAGGGCCTGTACTGCGGCGCGGACCATCCCCTGTTCGGGCAGGCGCCGGACGTGCCGCTGCCGGCGCTGGACGGGGCGGAGCTGGCTCAGCGCCGCTACATGGCTGGGGTCAGCACCGTCACTCGGCTGCCCGCGCTGGGGCCGGCGGCGCAGGCCGACAACCTGGAAGCCATCGCCATGCTGGTGCTTTCGGGCCGGTTCGTAGGCTACCTGCCCGAACACGCCGCGGCGGCGTGGGTCGCCCAGGGTCGGATGCGAGCCGTGCGCCCAGCCGATCTAGGCTACGTCTCCCGTTTCGAAGTCGCCTCGCTCCGTCGGCGTCCGCAGCCGGCATCGCTTGCGGCGTTCCTAGACGACCTGCGGGCAGCGCACGGGATCACGCAAGCACTTAGGGCTTATCCGGAAACAAATGCTCGGACTGATGGGTTGGTTGGTTGCAAGGTGTAGTTCCATTCGCCGTGGAAGGCATCGCGGCTGATGTTGAGGCCGTCCATCTCCTGATCGGACACGACGATCCCCTTGGGATAGTCGGCGCTGTCCAGTTCGCAGCGGACGGTCAGTCCGGCGTCGGTTGTCGTGGCGCTGATCAGATCGACGATGACGCGGTAACTGACCAGCGGCCGGGCCTTCCAGTTCATCGTGATGAACGAGAACAGGCGGTGCTCTATCTTGTTCCACTTGCTGGTGCCTGGCGGCAGGTGGTGGACCTCAATGTCGATGCCCAATTCGTCGGCAAGATGCTGCAGCTCACGCTTCCACAGCCGGACGCGCGAGCCGTTGCTGCCGCCGCCATCGGCGGTGATCACCAGCCGCGTGGCTTCCGGGTAGCGGGTGCTGCCGATCTCGGCCCACCAGCGGCGGATCGTCTGCACGGCGAACGCCGCGGTGTCATGGCTCATGCCGACGCTGACCCACCCAGCGTTGGCAGCAAGGTCGTAGATGCCATACGGCACCGCCCGGCCCAGTTCCTTGATCAGGAAGTCATGCACCCGCACCTCCTCCGGCTCACCCCGGGGACGCCACGCCTGGCCGGCGTTCTTGAAGTCGCCCACAAGCTCCTTCTTCTTGGTGTCCACCGAGATCACCGGCTAGCCCGCTGCCAGTGCCGCCTTGACGCTGTCGTTGATGTGGATGAACTGCGCGTTGCGATCCGGATGGCTGTCGCCTTCGCGGGTCTTGCGATTGGCCTGTAGGCTGAACTTCTGCCTGTGCAGCAACTCGCCCACCACACTGCGGCCGATCCGGTGACCTTGCGCGACCAAGGCTGCCGCCAACTGCGACAGGCTTTTGCAGGTCCAGCGCAGCGGCGACATCGGGTCGCCACGCTCGCTCGGCTCGACCAGCGCCAGCAGGTCGCCGAGCAGCGTCGCGTCCTTGACCACCAGCAGCTTGCGCCCGCCGCCAGGACGGCGGACCCGGTCTGAGGCCAGCGTGTCGGGCGCCTTCAGTTCCTTCAGGTCGCGACCGATCGTGCTCTCCGCAACGCCCGTCGCCGCCGACACCGCAGCAATGCCGCCGTATCCGGCGGCACGCGCCTCGGCCGCGGCATACAGGCGGCGCTCGCGTTCGCTCAGGTGCGGGCACGGCGATGCGAAGCGCTGGCGGATCGGGTGCGGATCAATCATCCGAACGGGGTAACAAACTCCTCAAGCAACGGAAATCCGGGAACAGGTCAATCGCACGCTACTCGATTCGGATATTCCCGGATGAGCCCTTAGGGCCACCCCTTTCAAGGTGTTGCTGGCCGTGCCTGGGCGAGCACCCGTGC
>CAXTCN010000261.1:0-6014 GCA_964242575.1 uncultured Acetobacteraceae bacterium
TGCTCGAACGTAGGTTCCTGCTCGCAGCGTGATCATCTAAAGCGGACAAGAGCCCTAACGTGCGCCGGAAAACAGCCCTGATTGCGCGTCGGTACACTTACCGTAAACTTCCGCACGGATGCTGCCAGGGGGCCAAGCCGACCGTGCCGCAAAATTGCTGTTTGGCCAGGCTGTTGAGACGTTCCGCGCCGTTGCAGCCGAGCGCCGCCTCATAGCGGATGCGTTCAAAGCAATTGAAGACGGGAAGGTTTGGTGGGGGCCAGGAGGCATTCCTGGAATGCTCACGCGGCGGCTGCTTGGGTCGCCTCGCTCGCACGTCGTGAGAACCTTCCCTAACAACATTTTCATTATGCGACATAAAAAGATGGATCTGTCTCTTGATTGATCCTCAGCATGGGGTTAGGCCTTCATTGAGGCGATAACGGTGATCTAACTTTAGGTAACTATTGTTCACTTTGATACATCGGATCAGGCAAAACATCCGGGATCAAGCTTTGCTTCCTGCATGCTTCCTTGCGGGCGCTGTGGGTAAGACCAACAGCAGCATAGCAAAATCCTGACCACCACACTTCGGTATGGAGACACGCAGCATGAGCGGAACAACTTCCGGCGACACGGGCGCCACCACCTCATTCGGCGCCGGCGACAATGCCGTCCCGGCGGCCGTTGGCGGGGGCGGCAGCGCCGGGCCGTCCGTGGGAGAGGGGAACAACACTGGTCCGACAGTCGTGTCGGGTGGTCCGGCGTTCGACCTGCCCGGGTTGCCGCCGCAATACTCGACGGCCGGGGGGGCCGGCTTCTTCACGCGGCAGATGGAGACCGTGCCGACCAGCGTCACACGCGGTCCGGACGGCGCCCTGTATGTCGGCGAGTTCACCGCGCTGCCCTATCCCGAAGGCTATGCCAGGGTCCTGCGCATCGCCGACCCCAATGCCGTGACGGGGTTCGACGGTGAGATACCCAGCGGCGTCCCGCAGACCTACGCCAGCGGTTTCAGCCAGATCAACGGCCTCAGCTTCGATGGCCAGGGCAACCTGTACGTCCTCGAATACGTGAACGGCAGCGCCATATACGATCCGACCAGGGCGCCGGACAGCCTGCCGCCCAGCCAGGTGACCCGCGTCGCGGCGGACGGGGTCCGCACCACCATCACGGGCGACGAGCTGAGGTTCGGCAACTACGTGCTGGCCGACGAGGCGACGGGCGATGTCCTGGTCTCCATTAGCGGCAACAGCGTCGGCAACGGCCAGGTGCTGCGCTACCAGGTCGATCCCAGCACCGGCGCGGCAACGGGCTACGAGGTCGTGGCCGAGCACCTGAACAACCCGCGCAGCCTGGCTTTTGGCCCCGACGGCGACCTCTATGTGCTGGAGCAGGGACGCGGCACCGACGCCGGCTCGCCTGACGTCGCGAGCGCGCCGGTCTTCGAGTTCATCCCTGGCCTAGTCAGCGAGCGCGGCGGCAACACCGGCTCGATCACGCGGGTGGACCTCGACGGTCCCGATGGCCAGAAGCGCGTCTTCACCGGGCTTGCCTCGTTCCGCGAGTTCAACCCCACGACCGGCCAGGACCGCATCGTCTCGATCGGGCCGAACGGCCTGGCCATCACCCCGGACGGCACCGCCTTCGTCTCCTCCGGCGCGGGCCTCTCGACGCAGACCGCGGCCACGCTGGGCGCGTTCGGCGACACCATCAGGGGCGTGGTGCGGGTGGACGGGTTGTTCGACGGCGACGCCTCGGACGCCACGATCACGCCCACCTTCGACTCTGTCGCCTATGCAGGCGCGAACGGCCCCGACGGCGCCACGACCCTGTTCAACAACCAGAGCCTGCTGAACGGCGCCGCCCTGGGTGCGGACGGCAAGCTCTACGCCGTGGACTCCGCCCGCAACGTTCTGTACGGCCTCAAGCAGGACGGCGCGACGCTGGACAGCGTCACCGTGCTGCAAAAACGACCGCCCGTGCTGACGCCGCCGCAATACGCCGCCGTGGTGGCGGCCGGCGGCGACCCCTCGGCGGACTACAAGGTCGAGATCACCGAGCGCACCCTCAAGAACGCCAACGGCTCCCCCGACACGCCCGGCCGCGCCGCGCTGAACGCCATCCTCGGCCCGATCCCCACGATCACCCTGCCGCCCGGCACCGACCTTGGCGCCTCGCCGCCCGGTTCCCTGTCCGGCGCCCCCCCTGGCACGCCACCGGCTGGCGCGCCTGATCCTCTGCTGGGCGCTCCTTCCGGCGCCCCGCCCGGCTCCGTGTCGGGCACGCCGCCAGCCGGCGCACCCGGAACGCCCCCGCCGGGTGGGCTTGACGCTGCCGCCGCCGAGGCCGGCGTCCCCGGTGGTTTCCCGCCGCTCGACCTCGGCCTTCCCGTGCCGCTCGACCCGGTCAGCCCTTCCATCACTCCCGGCAACCCTTTTGAGCTCTACTTCGACCCCTACTTCGGAACCTACGCTCCCGCCACGCCGCCCGTGCTGCCAGCCGGCGAGCGCGGCTCCTACACCGTGTCGAACCTGTATAGCTTCGGTGACCGGCTGGTGGATGACGGCGGCGACTTCGGCGCGGCCGGCGTCGCCCGGGCGGCCGGGTTGCCGGCGCCCAATGCGTCCTCAGTTTACTATAATGGCGGCTTCTCGGACGGCCTGAACTGGACCGCGAACCTTGCCCGCATCCTCGGCGTGCCGGAGACCGGAGGGGACGCCAACTTCGCCTACGTGCTCGCGACCGCACGGCCCATCGACAATCCGCTCGACCCGTTCCAGGGCCGGACGAGCCTAAATACCTTCGCCGGGCAGATTGACGCGTTCGAGGGAGCCGGCAGGACCTTCCTGGCTACCGACCTGGTCACGGTGACTTTTGGCGGCAACGATCTCACGCTGCCCAGCAATCTCCCTCCGGAGCAGGCTATCACGGCTTCCGTGGACGCGATCGTAGTCGGGCTGGAGCGCCTGGCCGATCTCGGGGCCGAGCACTTCCTGGTCGCGAACGTCGCGAACGTCGAACTCGCGCCGCTGTTCAGCGATCCGGCCTTCCTGGCGGCCCTGGGCGCCGGCCCTGGCGCCTTCGAGCCGCTCGTGGATCAGTTCAACGCCCAACTCGGGACGGCGCTCACCGCCTTCGAAGACAGGGCTGGCCTCGACGTCAACTTGCTCGACGTGAACCGCTTGTTCGACGCCATCGATGCCAACCCGCTCGCGTATGGCTTCGCGAACGTGGACCAGCCGGTGCTGCTGGCCCCGCCGCTCCAGCCCGGAACGCCGACGGTCTACAATCCCGCCATCGTCGGCCAGGACCCGGCGGTGCAGCACGCGACGTTGTTCGTCGATCCGTTCTTCCATCCCACCGCCCTGGGGCACTCGATCATCGCGGAAACGGCGCGGGACACCCTTCTCGCGTGATGGGAGAGCTTCGGGCAGCCTATGACTAAGTAGAGCAGCGCTTGAGTAGTGGTCACGGCGCCTGCCGTATGGTGGGCGCCGTGATGGCGCACGCACGACGAAATCGGGAGTGGCAAAGGCCTGGGGCGCTACGCCGCGGGCTGGCTTGCCTCCTGACCGAAGCGTCCGTCCAGCACCGCGGTCCTGACTTGAAGCATATGGTGGGCACCGCGTGGCGACCAGCGCATCTGCTTGCGCTTGTTCATGCGTGCGTTCACCAGTTGATGACGGTGCCCTTGGCCCGTGAGGTCGAGATCGGCTTGCCGGCCCGGAAGCGCCGGCCGTAGTCGATCAGCGCCCCCTCATTATTCTCGATGTACTGCGCAGCTTGTACTACGGAAAAGGCGAACGATCAGGTCACGTTGCTCAAGCCTTGTGGTACGCAGCCTGACGCGACCGCTCACGTCAGGTTCGCGCAAGGTTTCCTTGCTACCTGTGGCGCCGTCCATCAAGCAGGAACAACGTCGTGGGTCCTTTCCCAGCCAACAGGAACACCGTGTCCTGCTCATGGCCCGAACGCGCCAAGCTGCCGCTAAGCGGACGGGGCCCGACACACCGCCGGACATGTTTCAACCTGCGGCGTGGACGTGGATTACTGGCTGAGTGGACCTCAACTTTCCATCAAGACAAAGGCACGGCACGTGTCAATGAGCGCACAACCCAGCCTCGGTGGCAACTCGATGAAGGCTTACACGACCCAGATACAAGCCTTCAAAAGCGACCCGAACGCAACCGCGGACTTTAAGCAACAACTGGACACCTGGCTTCAACACCTGCAGGCCGCGATGAGCGAGGCGGCTGCGGAAACTCCAGGGCCATTCAGTTCTGCTGTAGCGGCCTGGGCGTGAGCGGCGGGGGGGTGACGTAGCGGCTGTATGGAGGCGACCTTCTCGCTTTGTGAGGTCGCGCCCTGTGCCGTTCGCTATCCTGCTTGCCGCGCTCGCTGAAGTGCCCGATCCGCGCCGTGCCCAAGGCCAGCGCTACAGCATGAGCCACCTGCTGCTGTTCTCGGTCCTTGCCGTGCTGACGGGCGCGACCTCCTACCAGAAGATCATCGCTTTTATCGCCCTGCAGCGCGAGCGCCTGAACGCCGTCTTCGGCGCCTGCTTCCAGCGGGCCCCGGCGGTGAACACGCTGCGCCATCTGTTTCTGGCGCTCAGCCGCGACGATCTCGAAGCCGCGTTTCGCCGCCATGCCCGCGACCTGAACGCACACAGCAGACCGGAGGCGCTGCGCACGGTCGCGCTCGATGGCAAGACGCTGCGCGGCAGCTTCGACCACCTGACCGACCGCAAGGCGGTCCACGTGCTCAGTGCCTTCGCCAGCGATGCCGCCCTGATCCTCGCGCATCAGGAACTGGGCGGGACGCCGGACGAGATTGCCGCCGTGCCGCGGCTGATGGCCGAGCTTGGCCTCACGGGCGTGCTGTTCACCGCCGATGCGCTGCATTGCCAGAAGGACGGGTTCGCGCAGGCCGCGGCGACCGGCACGCCTTGCTGGTCCGCGTCAAGTACAACCAGCCCACCCTGCATGCGACCTTGGCCGGGCTATGCGCCACCGGGTGCCCCTTCGACAGCGACGAGACCGTGGACCTCGGCCGCCACGGACGCCAGGAGCATCGCCGCGTCGAGGTGTTCGACACCGCCGGCCAGCTGGATGCGCCCTGGCAGCCACTGGTCAGCTGTGTCGCCCGGGTGTCGCGCCTGACCTACACCAAGGACACCCGCTCGGGTCTGTGGGCCACGCGCGAGGAGGTCGGCTACTACCCCTGCCAGGCCCGCTACGGCGCCAAGGTCCTGGGCTGCGCCATCCGCGCGCACTGGGGCATAGAGAACCGGGCCCATTATGTCCGGGATGTGACTCTGGGCGAGGACGCTTGCCGCATCCGCATCAAGTCTGGCATCATGGTTCGCATCCGCTCAGTGGCCCTCAACGTCCTGCGCGCCAACGGCGTCCAGAACGTCAGCCTCGCGCTTTACGCCAACGCCGTCAGCTTCGACCAGCTACTGGCCCTCGGCACCGCGTAATCAGAACTGAATGGCCCTGGCGGAAACTCAACCTCAGCGCAGCAGCCTGGCGCGGCCGTACCGTCAGCCGTCGATACGGAACAGCCATCGGCTGCCGCATCGTCGCCGCCAGCATTTACGCCAAGCGATCAGTCGACGTTCTTGAAGCCTGCGGGCGCCTCCAGGCCGGGCAAAATGCCGCTTGGTGGAAATGAGGCCATCACCGCGAACAGCGGAAGCCCAGGCGCTGCGACTGCATCGGCCTCGTCGCCGTCCAACGGGGCAGCTATCGGTGCATCCGGCAGCGTGTCGCAGCCAGCCAACTCCATCAACGTCGTCGATTACGGCGTGAAAGCCGATGGATCGACCGATGACGCCGCCGCCTTGCAGAAGGCGTTCGATGCGGCCCAGGCGTCCGGGCAAGCCGTCTTCATGCCGGAAGGAACCTACAACCACGGCGGCGCCCTGAACGCCAATGGCGTCAAGATCGTCGGTGCCGGCGAGGGAACCGTCCTAAGAGCCACCCCTTTCAGGGTGTTTGCGTGCGCTCCAGCTTTAGTGGATGAGCACG
>CAXTCN010000262.1:0-5996 GCA_964242575.1 uncultured Acetobacteraceae bacterium
GCACTTTCCCACCTGTCCATCACCTCTGCGCCGGCGATCTCGCAACAGGCTCTATAGTGCTCGGCAAAACAGCGCGGAGGCGGACGTGGGGCGGGGCGCGACGCGGGTGGCGATCTACGCCCGGGTGTCCACCGGCGAGCAAAGCCCGGAGCTGCAGCTTCGGCACCTGCGGGACTACGCCGGCCTCCGCGGCTTCGCGGTGCATCGCGAGTACGTGGACCAGGCAAGCGGCGGCATAATGCACCGACTCAGCCGAACGGCGCCGATGTGTGAGGATCCCGCTCGAATCCTTGCCATGGTCCTTATCCGGTAAGACCCGCATGAACCTATGAGCCGGACTCACCAATGCCCCGAGCCGACGTCAACGACCTCCTTGCCTTCCTCGCCGTGGCGCGGGAGCGCAGCTTCACCAGGGCCGCGGCAGGGCTCGGCGTGTCGCAGTCGGCGCTGAGCCACACCATGCGCGGGCTCAAAGCACGGCTTTCGGCTGCTGACGCGCACCACCCGCAGCGTGGCGCCCACGGAGGCGGGCGAACGCCTGCTGCGCATCGTAAGACCGGCGTTCGACGAGATCGAGGCGGGGCTGGCCGCGCTAAGCGAGTTGCGCGAGAGGCCTGCCGGCACCGTCCGCATCACCACGAGCGAGCACGCGACCGATGCGGTACTCTGGCCCGCCCTGGAAAAGCTTCTGCCGGGGTACCCGGACATCAAGGTGGAACTCACCGTCGACCACGGCCTGACCGACATTGTCGCCGGGCGCTACGACGCGGGTGTCAGGCTCGGCGAGCAGGTGGCAAAGGACATGGTCGCCGTGCGCATCGGCCCGGCCATGTGCATGGCCGTTGTGGGCGCGCTGTCCAGCTACGGCGGGCTCTGGGCCTGGGAGTTCGAGAAGGGCGGGCGCGAGCTAAAGGTGCGGGTCGAAGGGCAGCTCGTGTTCAACAACCCTGCCCTCATGCTCAAAGCGGCGCTGGCCGGGTTCGGCCTGGCGTGCCTGCTCGAAGACCGGGTGCAGGCGCACCTGGCTGACGGACGGCTCGTCCGGGTGCTCGCCGACTGATGCCCACCGTTTCCTGGCTACCATCTCTACTACCCAAGCCGCCGCCAGCCCACGCCAGCCTTCACCCTGCTGGTCGACGCGCCGCGACACCGGGGCTGAGTCGAAGGAGAGCACCGTAGAGACACCGCCTTATCTGTAGCGCTGCGGACGATGCCGGCGGGCCTTTCGCGCAGCTCGCCCGCATGACCGGTCCTTTTGGAGGAAGACGGCAGCCGTGAGACACACCGGCATGGCCGTATTTGAACTCGTGCTGGCGCTGCTTTTCGGCGGCGTCGCCCTTGCCCTTCTCGCGCCGCGGCTGGGCGTGCCCTGGCCGGCGCTTCTGGCGCTTGCGGGGGCCGCGCTTGCCTTTGTGCCCGGCGTGCCCGAGGTGGCGCTGGATCCGGAATTGGCATTGGCCTTGTTCGTCGCCCCCGTGCTGCTGGATGCCGCTTACGACGCAAGCTCGCGCGACTTGCGGGACAACTGGGCGCCGGTCGGCGGCCTTGTGCTTGGCGCCGTAGGCCTGACCGTGGTCGCGGTGGCCGTCGTGGCACGTTGGCTGGAGCCGTCCCTGCCCTGGGCAGCCGCGGTTGCGCTCGGTGCCATCGTGGCGCCCCCGGACGCGGCGGCGGCCGCCGCGGTGCTGCGCCAAGTGCGCTTGCCGCACCGGGTCATGGTGATCCTGGAGGGCGAAAGCCTGCTCAACGACGCCACGGCACTGCTGATCTATCGTGTCGCCGTTGGGGCCGTGGCGGGTGGGCTGATGGCCTGGACGGTGCCCATGCTGGCGCTCTCGGCCGCGGGTGGGGTGCTGCTGGGGCTTGCGTGGCCGTGACCTCGCGGGTGGAGGATGGGGCGGCGGCAGACGTGCTTGGGTTCCTCGCCACCTTTGGCGTGTGGCTGCTTGCGGAGGCGCTGGGCCTTTCCGCCGTGCTCATGATGGTGGCCTTCGCCGTCACGCTCGCGCGGACCGCGCCGCAGCGCATGGGCGCGCCGGCGCCGGACCAGCTACGCCGTTTGGGCGGTCGCCGTTTTCGTGCTGAACGTGTTGGCGTTCATCCTGCTGGGGCTGCAGCTGCGCGGCATCCTGGCCCGGCTGGATAGGCAGGCCGGGCGCTACGCCGTGTTCGCGGCTGCGGTGCTGGCCACCGCCATCCTGGTGCGCGTTGCCTGGGTGATGGGCTACCACCTGGCTACAAGCTGGAAGGAGCGTCGCTTCGGGACGCGCCACCGTCGGCCCTTGTTGCCGGGCACCGTGGGGGGCGGGGTCGTGATCTCGTGGTGCGGGATGCGGGGCATTGTCACACTGGCCACGGCGCTTGCCCTGCCTGTGGGCTTTCCTGGACGCGACCTGATCCTGTTTGCCTCCTTCGGCGTGGTGCTGGGCACCCTGGTGATGCAAGGCCTGACCTTGTGGCCCTTGCTGTCCCGCCTCGCCCTGCCGCGGGACGAAAGTGTGGAGGAAGAGGTGGCCCTGGCCCGGGTCGAAGCCGCGCGCGCTGCGCTGGGCGCCCTAGGTGCGGACACGGAAGCGGGCCGGAACGCGGAGGCAAAGCGGTTGCTGGAGCGGGAGTACCAGGGGCAGCTGGAACTCGGTGCGCAAACTGGCGGTGTGTCCGCAGACCCCACCGGCCTGGGCGCGCTGCGGCGCCGAGCGTTGGCAGTCGAACGCGCCCGCCTTGCCGCGCTGCGCCGGGAGGAGCGCATCGGCGACGATGCCTTCCACCAGGTCGAAGAAGAACTGGACTGGGCGGAGGCCGAGGTGGACGGAGTTGGGCGCTGATGCCAACCAAAGTGATGCGGCTTTGAGCCTGCAGTTCCGTAGGGCGGCAGTTGTACGGCCTGCTGTTTCGGGCCGGAACTTGCAACCTGCTTTCTGCCGCCCTGCCCACCTTCGGCTCGGCCCAGCGCCATGGTCCGAGCGCCTAAGCCGCCTGGCGCCGCCACATGGCCCGCCGATGCCGGAGGGCTACAAGGATCCCCAAAACGGACTAAAGCCCTTGCAACAAGGTTTCGGGGTCTCAGGGGATGATCCTGGCCTCGCGCAGCTTGGTGAACAGGTCAAAGAACGCGTCTTCGGTCGGCTGGTAGTCGAGGAAGCCGAGCTTGCGGCTCTTGCTCATGTCGGTGACTACCTCAATAGGACGCCCGAGATCGGCGTCGGTGTGCCAGGCCGAGGCCAGCCGGTTCAGGTCCAGCTCGGCGAGGTCGTGCTTGCTCGCGATCTCCGCCCAGAGCGGGGCCGCGTCGGCAAGCTGCTGTTCCAAGGGCGTGCCCTGGCCGGGGAACGGGGCCGGCTCCAGCCCGAACCATACTGATTAAAAATAGGGGATAGTTGAGCCTTACTATGCCACCTCTTACCAGCCTAATCGGCCTCCTACTGCTCGCCGCCATCGTGGTCGTGATCATTTATGTCGTCCGCTGGTGGAGAAGGTAACGGCGGACACAACTGTCCGTCAGGGTTCGTTAGGTGGACATTCTGAGTTTTGGCGGTTGGTGGAGGCAGCAGGGCGTAGAATGGCCGACATGCACAGCTTCGCGGTCACTAGGCCGTAAAGCCGGCTCAACCCGCCCGCAGGTGTTCCGCTAGCGCATCGATGAACACACGGACCTTGGCGGACAGGCTGCGGTGGCTGGGGTAGAGCGCGTGGACCTCCACGGGGTTGTCGCCGTACTCCGCCAGCAGCCGGACCAGGGTTCCGCGGCTGACCGCGTCCGCGGCGCAGAAGTCCGGCAGGCGCCCGATCCCGGCACCGCCAAGCAGCATCACAAGCAGGACGGCAGGCTCAGGGATCACCGTTCCGGGCGGGACCTCAATCTCGTGCAGCGCGCCGCCGGGCGCATGGAACCGCCAGGCCGCCTTCCGGTCAACCCGCCCGATCAGCTCGTGGGCGCACAGCTCCTCCGGGGCCGCAGGCGTGCCGCGCGCCGCGAGGTAGGCGGGGCTGGCGCAGGTCCAGAGCGCCACCGCCGCCAGCCGGCGTGCAACCAGATCTGAGTCCGGCAGCGGCCCGATCCGGATGGCCACGTCGATGTCCTCGGCCAGCAGGTCCACGTTGCGGTTGTCTATGCTCAACGCCACGCGCACGCCGGGGTAGCGGGCGAGGAAGCCCGGCAGCATCGGCGCCAGCGGCCCGGCGGCGAAGGTGAAGCCTACGCTGACCCGCAGCGTGCCACGCGGCACGCCGACCAGCCCGGTCAGGGCGTTCTCGGCCTCGCCTACATCGTCGAGGATGCGCTGGGCATGGCGCTGCAGCAGGTGCCCAGCGTCGGTCAGCCGCATGTGCCGGGTCGAGCGTTCGATCAGCGCTGCGCCGGCTGCGGCCTCCAGCCGCGCGAGCGCGCGGCTGGCCGACGACTTCGGCATGCCGAGCGCGCGAGCGGCGCCCGACAAGCTGCCGAGGTCTGCGATGCGGGCGAAGGTGCGTAGGTCGAGAAGGTCAAACACCGGGCGGAGCGTTCCACGGCGGGAACGCGCTGTCCAGCTTTCGCCTACTAATGCCGCCGGAAGGAACCGCCAGATGGGGGGCGAACCCGAAAGGACCTGACCCATGACCCAAACCGTTCTCCTGGCCGGCGCGACCGGCATGCTCGGCAGCCAGATTGCCCATCACCTGCTGCAACAGCCCGAGGCCCGCCTCCGCTTGCTGGTGCGCGCAGGCGATGCCCGAAAGCGCGCGACCCTCGGCCCGTTGCTGGCGCGCGGTGCCGAGGTCATCGAGGGGGACCTGGCCGACCACGCCTCGCTCGACCGCGCGACGCAGGGCGTGGACGTGATCGTGTCCGCCGTGCAGGGTGGGCCGGACGTCATCGTTGATGGCCAAGTGATGCTGGCCGAAGCGGGCCGCCGCAACGGCGTGCGGCGCATGGTGCCGTCTGACTACGCGCTCGACCTGTTCAAGGCGACGCCCGGCGAACACCAAATGTTCGACATGCGCCGCATCGCGGACGAGGCGATTGCGGCCACTGGCATCGAGCACGTCCATGTCCTGCAGGGCGGGTTCATGGAGCTGTTCGGCCCCGGCATGGGCGCGTTCAACTATGATGCCGGGACCGTGGCGTTCTGGGGCGACGGCACGCAGCCCATCGAAGTTACGAGTGTCCAAGACACGGCGCGGATGGTGGCGCGGGTCGCGCTGGACCGGGCCGTCGGGAACGGCAAGTTCGCCTTTGCCGGCGACCGCATCTCCATCCTCGGTGCAGCCGATGTGCTTGAGGCACAAACCGGGCGCCAGTTCGACCGCTGCCCGCTCGGCTCGGAGGCCGACCTGCGGGCCGCGATGGCGCAGGCGCGCACGGACACGTCCAACCCGTTCAAGGCAGTGATGCTGGCCTACCAGCTTTACATGCTGACTGGCCAGACCGCGCTCAGCGACCTGCAAAACCACCGCTACCCCGACCTCCAGCTCGAAAGCTTCGCCCAGTTCGCCGCGCGCACGCTGCCCCGTCGAGCCGCTGCCTGATTGTCGCGCCCTATGAAGCTCCCACCGCGTTGCTTGCCGGCGCGGTGGCCTTCAACACGCACGGAGAGTTCACCATGAGCAACCACACTGCTCCACCCTTGCCGCCGCTCCCCGGATCGGTCCCGTTCATCCACAACGCCGACACGGCGCCGGCCTACTGGATGGCGGACGTCCTGTGGATGGTGCTCGCCAGCGGCCACGACACCGGAGGGCGGTTCTCCATGATGGAGCAGCTGCTGCCGAAAGGCTCTGGCCCCGGCCCGCACAAGCACACCTGGTCCGACGAGACGTTCTACATGCTCGACGGCGAGATCACCCTGCTGGTCGGCGACGAGATCAGGACCGCGCGCAGGGGCGACTTCATCATGGTCCCACGTGACACCCGCCACGCTTTCCGGGTGGACAGCGACACTGCGCGCTTTCTCAACGGCTACACGCCCGCGAGCATGGAGGCGCTGGTGATCGAGCGGGGGGTGCCCACGACCGAGCGC
>CAXTCN010000263.1:0-5927 GCA_964242575.1 uncultured Acetobacteraceae bacterium
CGCGAGCCGACAGCAGCGGCGGCCTGATCACCTTCCACGATCTTGCATGGTCTCCCTGGCCAGCAGCACCTTGGTCTCGGCGAGCACGAGGCCGATCTCCGCAAGCGTGCTGACCACCCCCGGCCGGCTGAACGTCGCCAGCTCCGTCGTCGTCATCTCACCCTGGCTCGTTCTTGACTCCAGCCGCACCGTCCACTGCATCCAGCCCGCCCCTGTGGTCAGGCGTCAGCCAGGCCCATTACCTCAGGACAGGCAAGCACGCTGCCCCAGGTTTTTGACACTCCCGAGAGCGGCTCAGGTCATCAACTTGGGTCATGGGGAATGTCCATCCGTTGCATTAACCGACGATGATGCCACTCATCCGCCGGTCGCCCCATAGCTTCCTTTGCCCCAACTCAGGGGCCGCCGGTGAGGTGGGCGAAGCTCTCGATGGCGGCCGGGCGCCCGGTTAGCCAGCCCTGCACCTCCTCGCATTGTTCGATGCGCAGGACGCTAAGTTGCGCCTCGGTTTCCACTCCCTCGGCCACGACAGGCAACCCGAGGCCGCGCGCCAGCCCGATTACCGCGCGCACGATGGCCGCATCCTGGCCGCCGGCGGCAATGTTGGCGATAAAGCTCTTGTCAATTTTTATCTTGTCGAATGGGAACGCGCGCAAGGTGGCGAGCGACGAGTAGCCAGTGCCGAAATCGTCCAGAGCGACACGGACGCCAAGCAGCTTCAGCCGCCGCAGCGCCAGCAGCACCCGGTCGGCCTCGCGCACCAGCACCCCTTCCGTAACCTCCAGCTCCAGGCGCGATGGGGCCAAGCCGGACGCCGCCAGCGCCTCCTCGACCATTTCGGCGAAGGCGGCGCCTTGCTGGACCTGGAGCGGTGAGACGTTGACGGCAATCCGCAGCGGCGCCGCCCAGCGCGCCGCCTCAAAGCAGGCCTGGCGCAACACCCAAGCGCCAATGCCGGCGATGGCACCGTTCGCCTCGGCCACCGGAATGAACACGTCCGGCGGCACCAGCCCGCGCTCCGGGTGGCGCCAGCGCAGCAGGACCTCGAAACCGTTGATGCGCCCGTCACCGGCTGCCGCAGCGAGCGGTTGCCAGGCGAGCGTGAACTCGCCACGCGCCGCAGCGTGCCGCAGGTCATGCCCCAACTCCCGGCGCTGCCGCAGTTCACGGTCCATCTCGGGCCGGAAGAACGCCAAGCCGTTCTTGCCGGCCCATTTGGCCCGGTACAGGGCCGTGTCGGCGTTGTGCAGCAGCGTGTCGGGACTGTCGCCGTCATCGGGGAACAGCGCCACGCCAACGGAGGCGGTGACGCAACCCTGCGTGCCGGTGCCGAGTTCGTATGGCTCGGCCAACACCGACACGAGCCGGTCGGCCAGCATTCGTGTGGCGTCGGGCATGGCCGGGCCGTCTTGCAGCACCACGAACTCGTCGCCGCCGAGCCTCGCGACGATGTCGTTCTCGCGCACGTTGCGACTAAGCCGCCGCGCCACCTCGCAGAGCAATCTATCGCCGGCGCCGTGCCCGTGTAGGTCGTTGACCGCCTTGAACCCGTCGAGGTCGATGCAGAGCACCGCGAGCGTGCGTCCCGAGCGCCGGGCGCGGGCGACTGCCTCCGACAGCCGTTCGTGCAGCAGTGTCCGGTTGGCCAAGTCGGTCAGCATGTCGTGGTGAGCGAGCTTGTAGATGCGTTCCGCCGTAACGCGGCGCTCGGTCACATCCTGGCACACGCCGCGCACCGCGACGGCGACGCCGGCAGTATCGGTTTCAATGCGGGTCTCGGCCCAGAACCAGGCGGGGGCGCCGCCGTCGCGCAGCACCCGCCATTCGTGTTCGACCACTTCCGCGCTGGCGCCGTCGCGCGCAAACGCCGCCGCGGCGGCGTCGCGGTCGCCGGGATGAATGAGCGTCAGGAGGCCATCCAATGTCGGGTGGAACGTGGACGGGTCGGTGCCGAGCAGGTTGTGCATCTCGTCCGACATTGTCAGTGAGCCACCCCCAAGATCCTGCCACCAAGTCCCGATGCGCGCCACACGGGTAGCCTCGATCGCCCGACGCGCAGCGTCGAGCACGAAGTTGGACAGCATCGCCAGTTTTTGCGCAGTTTCGTCCTGGCTTGTGGTTTCCACGCGGAATCCGAAGTCGCCGGTCACGACGGCGCAAAGCTGGTCGCAGATCTCCTCCGTGCCGGCGCGCAGTTCCGAAGCCGTGTCCACCGATGATGCTGCCATCGCCAAGGCAGGCAGGATCATGTTCATGCGGCAACGGCCGCCAGGTCCGACGTCGCTGCGGCCACTGGCGCCAGCTCGACCAATATCGTGCATTTCTCGTTGTGCGGGCCGCCTGCCTCGAAGTCGATCTCGACCGCTTCGCCGTAGCTCTTGGCCAATTCGTGCGCCACGGCGACGTAGAGGGCGGCGAGCCGATTCGGAGAGTTGTAGAACACGCGTACGCCGCCCGGCGTGGCCTCGACGCGGAACTTGTCAGCAACGGCGCGGCGCTGCGGATCGCGCAGGCCGGCCGCGAGGCAGTTGTGGATTGCCGGCTGGCCTAGAAGGAATGCCCGCGTGCCAGCGACCTTGCGGAAAAAGCCGGGAAACGCTGCGCGCGCAGCGGCCAGGAAATATGGCGCGAACAGGGTGAACGCTTGCGCCTCGGTGACGCCGAGCCGGGCGCAGGCCGCCTCAATCACCTTGCGGCACGCCGGGTCCGGCACGTCCCTGTCGAGCCGAAACTCGGCGCCCTCCGGATCGAGCCTTGCGTCGGCCAGAATGGTCCGGCGGGTGTCTTCGCCGGCAATTTGGTCGAGGAAGCCGACCAGGACCTTCGGCACCCAGCCTATCATCGTAGGCCTCGCGCGCAGGCGGATACTTGCCGGAACATTGGGCGACCTCATCGGAAACTTTGCCGAGGATACGCGCAAATTATTGGCAAAGGTGAACTACTCACAAAAGCAAACAACTACTAAAGATCAAGCGTCATCAGAATGACTGAGATTGAGAAGCTCACGAATCCCTCATTTTCGCTGATGCGCGTATAGGCTCGGTGGCTTTTGTCGGGTTCCAGGGTGTTGACATGAACGGGAGTGGCTGGTGGTTCTGACGGCTTCTGGTGTGATGAAAGCGGCGGGATGATTGACCGCGCGTTTTCCTTCGAGGAGCTCTGGCGTTCATGGCTGCACCCGACTTGGTCAACCTTTCCGGCCTTATGGATGATGCCAAGTGCTTCGCCTTCGTGCGCCAGCACCGCTGGCCGGCGAGCGTGCAGTGCCCCGGGTGCGACAGCCCTGCGGTGGTCCGGGACGGGTGCGACGACACGCGGCCGGCTCGGCAGCGGTATCGGTGCAAGGCGTGCGCGTCCCGCTTCGACGATCTCACCGGCACGGTGCTGGCCGGGCACCACCAGCCGCTGCGGGTGTGGGTGCTGTGCCTCTACTTCATGGGGCTGAACCTTTCCAACCAGCAGATCGGCAAGGAGTTGGGCCTTTGCGGGTCTGATGTGCAGGCCATGACAGAACAGCTGCGCAGCGGTTTGATCGCCAAAGCGTCCTTGGTGCAACTGGAGGGCGAAGTTGAGATTGACGAGGTCTACGTGGTGGCCGGGCACAAGGGCCAGCCGGCGGCTGTGGCCAAAAGGGGCGACTCGGGCGGCGCCGCAAGCTGGCAGGCGCGCCGGGCCGCGGCACGTTGGAGAAGGACAAGCCACCGATCCTTGGCCTGATCCAGCGCGGCGGCCAGGTGGTCCTGCATATGCTGGCCAACGTGCAGCAGGCGACGATCAAGCCGATCATCACCGCCGCTGTCACCCCGGGCACCCTCATCCACACGGACGAATACAGCATCTACGCCCGCCTGTCGGCCTGGGGTTATGGGCACAAAACGGTTTGTCACGGGCGCGGCGAGTACGCCCGCGAGGAGGATGGGGACGGCTTCTGCGAGGCCTACGTCAACACGATGGAGGTGGGGTGGACGGCCCCGGCGGCATCGATGTGCCAAGGTGCGGGCTGTGAGAACCGGCAGAAAGGGAGCCGCCCGCAATGAGTGTTACCATGATCGGCCTCGACACGGCCAAGTCTGTTTTCCAAGTTCACGCGGTGGATGCTGCTGGACAGGTGGTGACCCGACGCAAGCTGCGACGGAACGAGCTGATCGCATTTTTCGAGAAACAGGCGGCGTGCACGGTGGTCATGGAAGCATGCGGCGCGGCGCATCATTGGGCGCGCGTGCTGACCGGCTTGGGGCACGAAGTGAAGCTGATCGCCCCCGAGGTGGTCCGGCCGTTCGTGAAGAAGGGCAAGAAGAACGACGCGGCCGATGCTGCGGCCATCTGCGAGGCCGCATCCCGGCCGGGGGTGAGGTTTGTGCCGGTCAAGAGCCTGGAGCAGCAGGGCGTGCTGGCCCTGCACTCAGCCCGCTCCTTGCTGGTCAAGCAGCAGACGATGCTCGCCAACGCCATCCGTGGCCTGGCCGCCGAGTACGGCCTGACCGTTGGGTTGGGCATGGGCAAGCTCACGGAACTCATGCAGCTCCTTGATGCGGACCGGGCCGTTCCGGAGAAGGCCCGGCACGCGCTGAGCACCTTGTTCGACCAATGCCGTGGGCTGGACGAAGGCATCGAAACGTTGGAAGCGGAGATCGTGACCCACGCCCGGCGCGACGACACCGCGCGTCGCCTGGCGACGATCCCCGGCATCGGCCCGATCACCGCGTCCCTGATCGCGGCGACCGTCGCCGACATCGGCGTGTTCCAGAGTGCTCGGCACTTCGCCGCCTGGCTGGGCCTGGTGCCGCGGCAGCATTCGACGGGCGGGAAAACGCGCCTTGGTCGGATCACCAAAGCGGGCAACCGGGAGATACGCCGGTTGCTGGTGCTGGGAGCCACGTCGATGGTTCACCGCGCCGCGCAATGGAACAGCGCTGCCGGGGCCTGGGCCAGAGCGATCTTGGAGCGCCGTCCTGTCCGGCTGGTGACGGTGGCGCTGGCGAACAAGATGGCGCGCATCGCCTGGGCGGTGATGACGCGCAAAGAGGTCTACCACGCGAAAGGACGGGTCGCGGCCGCAGCGACAGCAGCGGCGTGACGCTTCCACGCAGGATGGTAGGCGACGGGCGCAAGCCCGGCTGATCCGGCAGAAAGCGCTGAACGGCGTGATGGGAAAGGCTGTTGGTCAAGGCAGTTCAGGAAACACCGGAAAACCCTTTGCGCCTTGAGCGCGCTATGGAGATTGGTGCCTGACACGCAAGCGCACACCCATGATGGCCAGCGGCATCTGCCGCGCAACAGGCCGGACATAAGGGCGCAACTGACCGGATTTCCTAACGCCGACGAGCGCTTTGTGAGGGAACGCAAAAATGTCTTGATGGCTGCAAAGCTCTGGTCGCCACATGTCGTGCAGGTCCACATCCTGAGCCGTCGACTGCGCCAGCGCGCCGTTCACCGCTGACACCGCCCGGCGTGAGCCCACTGTATCTCGTTACATAACGGGATAGGCCGCATGCCAAGAGGCTACTGGCGTACAGCAAGCACGCAAGGGGCAACGCCGAACGACAAACCCGACATCTTGCTCGCCGGCAGGCAGAGCTGGCACCAGCTCTGTTCGCCTACTGCCAGCCGACCGATGGGTATCAACGTCAGACCACGTTGCAATGGGACAGACGAACGTTGCTATTCCAGGGCCGTCCACATAAGGGTTTTGGTCGCTGTTGCGCTCCTGGTTGCGCCCGCACCGAGGCATCTCGCAGGACAAGCTGCCGCTCTACCTCGGCTTCTTCCAGTTCGTGCACAACGCGCGCCGACGCGGCAAAGCCCTGCTTGGCACCCTCATCGCCGCGCTCGTTAGATGACCGAACCAACACCCCGGAACCCGATATGAGCCTCAAGAATGACGCACCGCGCGAGCGGGCGAACATATCCAAACGGCGTGATACACC
>CAXTCN010000264.1:0-5873 GCA_964242575.1 uncultured Acetobacteraceae bacterium
CAACACCGAAACGCATCATCGCAACGTTCCCGGAGGCGATTGTGCAACAGGCTCTGTAGCAGGCATGATAGTGGGTTCCGATGCTGCGTTCTTACGCCACTCCCTGCCTGCATTGCGGCACCATGTCGATCACATCGTCATAGTCGAGGGATGCGATGCCCGCTGGGTTAGAATGGGCAGGGTCGTTGCAGAAATATTCAAATGCTCCGCCACATGTGCGAACGGTCGGCCGCGTGAGGTGCTCCGGCACCTGGCCGGACTATGCAGAGGCACCTGAAGCACGACCAAACCCTAATAGCGCCGCCGTCCTTCAAACAATTGCGGCAGCTCGCTCTGGTCGGCATCGCCCGGCCATCCCAGTTGTCGGTCAGGCTGTATCTGCTGCTGCATGCCAACCCCGTTCTGCGGAGCATAGGTGAACCCTGGCGGCAGCTGCTGTCCGCCAAACGGCCTGTCTGCGGGGATGTCGAGCCCACTGCCGTCGGAGCGCATGATGTCGCAGGCCCAGCGCCAGCCCGGCGGCTTGCCGATCATCGTCCCTCCCCTTTCGTAAGCGCATTCGCACACGGAACCGGCCTGGCTGAGCTGCTGGCCACTCCGCTCCGCAATGCAGCGGGGCCACACGCTGGCCGGTCCCTGGGCCCGCAAAGGCTGGAAGGAAGCCAGGCAACAGGCAATCCCTGCAAGAACCGCCCGGCCCAATGCTGTCTTGCGGTTTGGCGTGCTCACCGTTTCACATCCTTTCCATCGCCGTTGATTGCGGCGACTTGTTCGTTGAACTTGCGCAGCCAATCCGTCAGGGCAGGGCTCCGCTCTGGATGCTGGCGCAGAGGCAGGTTGGCTATAGAGCCGGCAGTTACGCCGCCATCCTCTTTCCGGCCCGGCCCGGACGTTCCGCTAGCAGGCCGCGTCCTGTCCGACCCAAGGTTCGACCGCCAGGTTCGTTTAGGAGCGGGATCCCCGCTTGCAGGGGGAGGCTCAGCAGGCTTCGCGGGATCGTCCAGGGCCTGCGGCGGCGCCAACTCCTTGAGAGGGTGCCGAACCAGCCAATCGGCCTGTTCCCGGTCCCGGAGCATGGCCGACGCCGCGCGTTCGGCCGCCGCCCTGACCTGGAAGGACGACCGCTCGTCCGGTCTCGTCGTGACCGATACGGGCCTGCCTGCGATCGCCGCGATGACGTGCACATCGCGCCTGGCCAAGTTGACCATCACCCGGTGCGCCTGGCGCGTCTCGACAAGGATCGTGATATGCCGGCTGTCCGGCACCTGGTTGGCCGCGAGAAGGAAAGCGCACCGCAACTGGATGTCCAGCCCACCCGGACATCCTCCCTGGCTGCGGAACAAGGTGTCGCCCGCCCTGTCGCCGATAAGGTAGGCCCAGCCGCCGATGATGTCCTTGGCGATGTAGAGGCCGCTCTGGTCCGGGCTGTCCAGCACCACCGCGCCGAGAGTGATGCGCACCGGTCCTACCGGCCCGAACATATGCCGTCCCCCATCACTGGCTGTGTCCATGGCGCATCCGCGTCTATCCGGTCCATCACCTTACAGCTCCGATCCCGTTCCTGATTTTCCACACGTATGCGATGACTTCGGCCACCGCCCGGTAGTGTTCGCCGGGGATTTCCTTGTCCAGGTCCACTTGGTAAAGCGCGCGCGCCAAGGCAGGGTTCGGCATGATGGGAACCTTGTGAAGGGCTGCCTCCTCGCGAATGCGCGCAGCCACGAAGTCCGCGCCCTTTGCCACCACCTTGGGCGCCGCGATGCCGGACCGGTCGTACGCCAGCGCCACGGCATAGTGGGTCGGGTTGGTGATCACGACGTCGGCGGTCTGCACCTGCGCCATCATGCGCCGCCTTGACCGCTGCGCCTGGATGCGGCGGACCTTCGCCTTGAGCATGGGGTCGCCCTCGGACTCCCGCATCTTCAGGCGGACTTCCTCACGGGTCATCCGCATGTCCTTGGCATGCTTGAGGCGCACCAGCAGCACGTCGACCGCTGCAAAACCCGCGTGTGCGACCATCAACGGCTGCACGAACCGCCGCACCTCGTCGTGGGTCACCGGGAGCAGCCGGGCGACATCCGACCCCAGCACGCCCAAAGCTGCCATGAGGCCTTGGTCCAGCACGGACCACACCAGCACGCACAGCGCCGCCAGGCGGGCAGCAGACTTGAGGAACTCCAGCAGGTTGTGCTTGGACAGGATCCGGGCGAGGCCGGCGGCTGGGCTGATGCGCGAAGCCTGGATCTTGATGCCTGCGCCGCCGGCATAGAACTGGGTCTGTAGCAACGCGGCCATGACGCTGCAAGCTGCTGCGGGCAGCGCGACCGCGGCCACGATAGTGGCCGCTGGCGCCAGGATGCCCGTCAGCTGCCCCGTCAGTCCGCCACTCTCGATTCGCATCGTTCCAAGAAGGCCAACGAAACCAGCGGAGCGTTCCGCGAGGCTCTGGCTTGCGGTCGGTAGGACCATCATGCCGCCGAGCGCCGCCCCACCCAGGCCCGCCAGCATGTTGAGGTCACGTGAAATAGGCATCTGCCCCGATGCGCGCGCCTGTTCCAGCCGCTTCGGGGTGGGGTCCTCGGTCCGGTCTTCGGCTGAATGCGCCTCGTCCGCCATGCTTTCAGCGCCTCAAAGGCCAGGAAGCGCGGAAAAAGCCTGCCGCGTCCCGTCCAGCCAGGTGTCGAACATCAGGGTGACGGCCGCGACCAGCAGCGCCAGGCCACCGAGGATCTGTGCGGGCGCGGAGACGACGTGAACCTGGATGCTAGGAACCAGCCGGCTGACAAAGCCCATGGCCGCCTGCCACACGAGGCATGTTATGATGAACGGCGCCGCAAGGCGCACGGCCATGCCGAAACTTTCGCTGACGGCGCGGGCCACCGTTTGCGCCGCTCCTCCTGCGTCGAATGCACCGCCGGGCGGCAGCAGGTCGTAGCTGCCCACGATCGCCTGGATCGGCAGGACGTAGAGGCCTGACGCAAACAGCATGGCTACCGCCGCAAGGCCCAGCATCCGCTGCAACGCGCTGACCTGGGCGCCAACGCTTGGGTCGATCTGCAAAACGCTGGACAGGCCGATCATCAGCGAGACAACGTTTCCCGCCATCGCCATCGCCATGACCGTCACCCGTGCCGTGAAACCGAGCCAGGCGCCCACGACAATCTCCATGACGATCAGGCCGGCCAGTTGCACTGTCTCGCGCGGCACAGGCGGAAGGATGCCCTGAAGCGCCGGATACACCAGGCACGCCAGGACGGCAGCCAAGGCGGCCCTCACGCTTGCAGGGATCTCGTTCTCGCCGAGCCCCGGCCCGGTCAGCACCGCGGTCCCGACCCGCGCAACCACCAGGATGAAGCCGAACCCCATCGAGGGCAGGTCCCGCAACACCGCGGACAGGTCATTCAAGGAATACAACCCGCTGCGCGCATCACGGGCTCAGGCCAAGCGTGATGATCTGATCGAACACGCCGCGGGTGTAGTCGCCCAGCGTCTGCATCATGAAGCTGCCGAGGACACCGATCGTGGCGCAGATGGCCGCGAACTTCGGGATGAAGACCAGCGTGCTCTCGTTGATCTGCGTCAGCGCCTGCAGCATGGATATGACCAGGCCTACGACCAGGCCGACCATGAGCGCCGGGCTTGCCAGCTTGAGGAGGATGATGAGCGCGTCGCGCGCGAAGACGGCGAGATTGCCCTCGTTCATGGCAATGCCGCCGCGCAAGGCCGTTGGAGCGCGGGACGGTTAAGCGGCATGATCCTGGAACCCCGTTTTGGGATGGCGCTGCTGCGTGGGCGAGGCGGGCGCGATGAAGTGGCCGGGCCTGGCCCTAGACGGACATCCGCATGACGTCCTGGTAGGCCGATATCACCTTGTCCCGAACGGCCACGCTCGCCTGCAGCGCCATCTCCGCCTTCGACACGGCCATGACCACATCGGTCAGGTTTCCCCCGCCTGTCATGGCTTGGGCCGACTTCGCATCCGCCGCATGCCCGAGGTCCACCAGGTTTGACATCGCCCCTTGCAGCGCGGAGCCGAACGAGGCGCCGCCGGTTGGGGTAGGCGTCACGGCGCCGCCGAGGCCCCCTTGGATCGCGGCGTAGGCGGAGGCGCCAGTGATGTTGCCGGAAATCATTGTCGGTTCCTATCGCAGCAGGTCGATCGTGCGGGTCATCATCCCGCGGGTTGTTTCCATGACGTTGAGGTTGGCGGTGTAGGACCGCTGCGCCTCCTTCATGTCCATGATCTCGACGAACGAACTCACGTTGGGCGTCTTGATGTAGCCAGCCGTATCGGCCGCCGGGTTGACCGGGTCGTACTTGCGCGGGAACGCCGAGGCGTCAGGCGCGATCTTACGCACGCTGACCGCGGTCGTTCCTAGTGACTTGTCCAGGACGTTCTCGAAAGTGACGGTCTTGCGCCGGTACGGGTCGGCGCCCGGGGATGATCCGGTGGTGTTGGAGTTCGCGAGGTTTTCGGCAATCACCCGCAGGCGCGTGCTCTGGGCCGCCATGCCCTTCGCCGACACCACCAGCGTCCGATCAAGATCCATGGCGTTGAATGTCCCTTGTCTCAGTTGCGGCCGAGGGCCGTCTTGAACATGCTGGAGTATTTCTTGTAGAGGCCCATCGCCAGTTGATGGGCCGCGTCCGTCTCGGCAATCTTTTCAAGTTGCTCGTCCAGCACGACCGCGTTGCCGTCCAACGAGATCGCCGCGTTCGCGCGGTCCGGGCGTCCGGCAGCGGCGCTGGCCGCCAGCGTGAAGCCTCCAGCCTCGCGTTGGGCCGATGCTGCCAGAACGTCCTTGAACGATTTCACGTCACGCGCCGCGTATCCAGGGGTGTTCGCGTTGGCGATGTTCTGGGCCAGCACGTTCTGGCGTTGCCCGACCCAGGCCAGGCGCTTCTCAGCCAACGCGAAGACGTCGATAGGTGGTGCGTTCATGGACGGGCCATATAAAGCCCAGAGACTGAACGCCAACTTGGCGCAGTGGCTTGGTGGCTGAACCAGGGCCGGGCGTGATCAGGCAGGAGCGTCCCGCGTTGGCCCAGTGATGCAAACCACGACGTTGCGAGAAACCCGGCACGGTGGGCTATGAGAGCCACCGCCGCCGCGTCCATGGGCGGTGGCGCGCAGATCGCCATGCGAAGAGCAGGCGCAACGCTTTCCGACCCTCACTCATTTGCGACTTGCTGTAGCCTCACTGGAACCTCTCGCGACACAGCCAGGCCAGCAAGTTCGTCGGCCGCAACGGAGACCTGAGCCATGGCCGAACCAACCGCATATGAGCGGTACTTCTTTGAGCTGGTGAATCGCGCCCGCTTGGACCCGGAGGCAGAAGCAGAACGCTTCGGCGTCGGCCTGAACGACGGCCTTCCTGGCGAAAGCATCTCCGCCACAGCCAAAACCCCGCTCGCCATGAACCCCTTGCTGGTCGATGCGGCCCGCGCGCACGGCGCCTGGATGCTGGCAACCGACACCTTCTCCCACACGGGGGCGAACGGCAGTTCCCCCGGAGACCGCATGCAGCAAGCTGGCTTCGCCCTCATGGGAAACTGGACCTGGGGTGAGAACATTGCGATACGCTGGGGCGGCAATGAGGCGCTTTCCGCCCAACTGACCGAGGCGCTTCACGAGCAGCTGTTCCGCAGCGCCGGCCATCGGCAGGATCTTTTGAACGGCGCCTTCCGCGAGACCGGCATTGGCCTTAACGAAGGCGAGTTCCGCGGCAGCGATGGCGCGACCGTGACACAGGAGTTCGCGCGTTCAGGAACCCCCTCGTTCCTGCTGGGCGTCGCGTTCAAGGACGGCGACCAGTTCTACGATCGGTCATGTTGGCGCCCTCATTTGCTTGTGTTTGGTGCGAAGTCGAGGT
>CAXTCN010000265.1:0-5873 GCA_964242575.1 uncultured Acetobacteraceae bacterium
CGCTCAATCCTGGATACGCTCAAACAGTCAAAACCTCTGTGCAGAGGTACTAGCACGTAGAAGAAGCTGGCGTAGGCGGGCGAAAGGAGCGCCTGCCAGAACCACAACAACAGGAAGCCGCAGCCGCCGGCGAGGTAGCAGCGCGTCGCCCAGATGGTCTGCCGCCGACGATTGGCGAGTTGGCGCTCCACCTCGGCTTCGCTGCTGCCACTCAAGAAGGCGAAGGCCGCAAGGTCGAGCACGCTGTCCTCGTCGGTGCGGACGCGCCGGTCTGGCTGCGGCCCGGCCTTGATGGTCTCGGCCAGCTTGTTGATGGTGTGGGCGCCCTCGGCAATGCTCTTGGCTCCGAAGGCGGCCACGGGGCCGCTCATCAGGAATCCCAACGTACGCCACAGTCCGGCCTTGCGCTCGGGCGGCACGGGCCTGAGGTTCAAGTCCTGCGGCACGGCTCAGCCTCCGATCGAGGCGAGGAGGGCATCGAGGTCGCCCGGGATGCCGTCCGCCCTACCTTCCGAGCCGTCGCGCTTGCGCCACACGAAGGTTGGCGTCCCGCGCAGGCCGATGCTCTCGGCGGCCTGCATGTTGTCGAGCAGGAGCGCATCAGTTCCGGGGGCAGCAGGGTCGCTCAGCAGGTTGGCACCCCATGCCTTGACCATGGCGTCTTGCGACTGGCTCAACATGGCCTTGGCCGCAACCGTGCTGCGGCCCCCGTCTTCATGGTCCATCACCGAAATCGGAGTAACGGCAAGCTGCACCCTGCCGCTTGCCACATATGACCAAAGCGCCTCCATGGCGCGGACCGAGAAGCTGCACAGCGGGTCCATGAACACGTAAAGGCGCGGCGCCGTAGTCGGGCCGACCGTACCAAAGGTGGTATCCTCGACAGCTTTCAGCAGCGAACCTGGAGCACGGGCGGCGACGCGCAGCGCGGGAGGCGCACCCGGTAACGGAGCAGCCGGGGCGGCGATAGTAACGGTGGGGATAGTGCCCTCAATGGGCGCGACCTGGCGCTTGGTGACGTTCTGCCCGTCTGCGGTCCACATCACGCCGCCCACCGCGGCTTGGCCGTCCGCGGTGACGTAGAAGACTTGAAAGGTGGACCCGTTGCGGGCGAAGACGCCGCGCAGCCCGTGCTCGATGCCGAGGTCGAACAGCTGCGCGCCGCGTGATGCGATCCGGCGCAGGGCCGGGACCCGGTTCACCTGGTCGGCTGGGATCATCGGCGGCGACCCGGCGGCGATAGAGGCAGGAGGCTGCGTCGGTTCGACCGGGGGTGCCTGGAGTTCCGACAGGGCAAAAGGCGGGGCCGCCGCCGCGGCAGGGATGACGCATTGCGGCGAGCTGAAGGCCAGGCCAGGCGCGAGCAGCAACGACGACGCGAGAAGGATGGTACGCATGAAGGTCTCCTATGGCTGAGGAGACCCTCACCGACGTGCTTGCGAATGCGATGCATGACGGTTCGCGTGCATACATCCGCACCGACGCGCCGGATGTCAGCCCTAATCGTCATAGCGCCAGGAGCAATGCTGGCACGACCTCCCGTCCTGCCGGTGCCGCCATGTCTTCCTGATGAGGGCAACCGGCGGAGGGCTGCCGGCTACAATGGCCAGCGCGAGTTGGCCCCCTCGGCGCGTGCGGCGACCAGCAGCTTGGCCATAGCCTGGTTGGGGCCGTCCTGCGCCGCCGTGCGTTCGATCTCCGGCCAGTCGAACTCCACGGTGTCGGCGGCCCAGTCCCACCGGCCGGCCGCCTTGGCCGGGGCGGGGGCGTCTCGGGCAGGGGTGTTCCGGACGGACAGCGTCGCGTCATCGGCCGCCGGGGCGCCGCTGCCCTCGCCGGCGCTGACCGGGTAGGCCATCTCAGCGATCAGCACGTCATCGCTGGAAGGATCGAGCAACTGTCCCGTGCCCGCCCGTCCTTCGCAACGGCATCAGCGTGGGCGGCTGCGGCGTTGTGCCTCACGCCGCGTCAGCCTGCCAGCAGCGTCAGGTCTGCCAGGTCCTGCCTGCGCTGCCTGGCCCGGCGCTCGTAGCTGGCCTGCGTCTTGGTGCAGACCAAGCTGTAGGGCCGGCCGCGGCGATCCGTCGCGGTGTCCAGGTCGCATCCTGCCACGCGGATCGTGCCCTCGGCGTGGCTCCGGTCGGGTTCCGCGGCCTTGAACACCCACGCGCGTTGGTCCGGGTCGTCCAGGAACCGTGCCATCTCCGTGCAGCGCGGGCAGCGGCACGGCAGCGTGCCATCCCGGCGCCAGTCGGCCGGTGGCGCCAGCGGCTCCGCGGCGCGGGCGCGCAGGTGCGCCACGCAGGCGGCCCACAGTGGGCCGGTGCCCGGGGCGCCCGCGGACAGCTCCCGCGCCGCCGGGACCAGGACGGCGTCCATTCCGTATGTGCCCGGCCAGGCCAGCATGTGCGTCGCGGCCCGCCCGGCCAGCGCCGGCTCCACTGCGCCCAGGCCAGCCAGGAGGTCGAGGACGATGACCAAGGCTCCAACGACGAAGAAAGCCGCGGAAGCCAAAACTGCGAAGACCGGGGCCGCGAGGGACGAAGCGCCCCCGCACGACACCCCGGTCGAGAAGCCCAAGGCCGGGCACAAGCCGAACGCCCTCCAGCAGCCGCTACAGCCTTCTCCTGACCTAGCCGCCGTCGTGGGGGAGGGGACGATGGCGCGCGGCGAGGTGGTGAGCAAGGTTTGGGAGTACATCAAGGCGCACAAGCTGCAGAACCCAGACGACGGGCGAGAGATCGTGGCCAACGACAAGCTCCGGCGCGTGCTCGGCAAGGATCGGGTGACCATGTTCGAGATGAACAAGCACCTGGCGGCGCACCTCAAGTAGGGCAGCCCGGACGGGGGCGGGCCAGGGTCGGCCGGCTGCCTGCCCCGCTGGCAGCGGCTTGGCTGGCTCTGGCCCAAGCCCGGCAGGCCGGCTCTGCCGACGCGGCCACCGCGCTGCCGCGGCCGCCGGCGTTGGATGAGTGAAGCATCACGGCCATGGAAGCGTTGGGCCAGTTCCTGCCGTAGCCGGAACCTGATTGCCGGAGCCAAGCAGCAGTGCCTTGTCCATGATCGACTTGCGTCAAAGTGTCACCATTTGTCGCAACGTGCCGACGCAGCCCTCACCAGAAGATGGAAGCCCCGTGACCCTGCCTTTGCACGCCATGGTGCGCGGCGCTCGTGTGTACGTGGCTCTCCGCAAGGCTGGGCGGGTCTCCCAGGGAACGGCACCCGTCCTCCATGCCATCACGCCCCACTGCCGCCCGGCCCTGTGCGCGGATGAGCCCGGCGCAGGATCAGAGTGGGCTGAGCCGCCGGGCATGGAAGCCACCGCCCAGCCTGCCTCAAACGGCTGCAGTGCCTGCGTTAGCCCTGGACGGCGTCTATCAGCAACTCGGCCAGCCTGCGCGCGCCCAAGCCCTCCAGCATGTCGGCGCTGAGCGCCCGTGACTGGGAGGTGGCTTTCTTTGCCGGCCTCACGGGTGCGTAGGCGGGTAATTCGACCGTATGGTCCGCAGGCGGCGAGGTCAGGCGGGTGCGGGACACACGAGCGCGTAGTATGTCAGGCCCTTCTCGTTCGCGATGGGAATGCCTCTGCTGCTCTCTCGCCCGGCGCCGACGTCATCCACTCGCGCAGCTTGATCATCGGCGTCGTGCACCGGCGTTGCGGACCGCCATGGCCAGCGCCTTGCGCTGCCCGACCAGGACCACGAGCCGCTTGCCGCGGGTTGCGCCGGTGTAGAGCAGGTTGCGCGCCAGCATGGCGTAGTGCTGCGTCATGAGCGGGATCACCACGGCGGGATACTTCGACCCTTGCGCCTTGTGGATCGTGGCAGCATACGCCAGCGCCAGCTCGTCCAGCTCGCCGAAGCCATACGCCACCGCGCGGCCCTCGAAGCTCACCGTGAGCGCGCCCTCCTCCGTGTCCAGGCTGGTGACGAGGCCGAGGTCGCCGTTGAACACGTCGCGCTCGTAGTTGTTCGCCACCTGCATGACCTTGTCGACCACGCCGTAGGTCCAGCCGAAGGCTGGTCTTCTCGGTGCGTTCCACATGGACCATCCCGGCCCGGTTTGCCAGGCCGGCGACTCCGCAGCCATCAGGGTCTGGAATGAGCGCATGCGGCGTCACGGGCGAACAATGCGCTGTTCTCCTGCCAGGCTTAAGCGACGTGAGACCCGCGGCCGGACGGCCGCTCCGGGTAGCGTATCGCCGTGACCTCGACCGCCTCCGGCCCGCGCGGCATCCGCACCTGCCGTTCGTCGCCCACCCGCGCGCCCAGCAGCGCGAGCGCCACGGGTGAGCCAGTGCTGACCTTGCTCTCCGCCATGCCGGCCTCGTCCAGACCGACGATGGTGACGGTCACCTCCTCATCGCGCGGGGTCAGGTAGGTGACAGTGGCACCGAAAAACACCTGGTCCCGCCGGGTTTGGGCGGCGGGGTCCACGACCTCGGCATGGGCCAGCCGCCGGTCGAGGAAGCGCAGGCGGCGGTCGATCTCGCGCAAGCGGCGCTTGCCTTCCTTGTAGTCCGCGTTTTCGCTCCGGTCGCCGTTGCCCACAGCCTAGGATACGACCTTCACGACGCGGTGCCGCTCCGCCCGACGGTTGCCAAGCTCTGCCCGCAGGCGTGCGTGCCTTTCGGGCGTCATGTGGAATTTGCCCCCGGGCAGCCGCGGCGGGCCGTCCTCATCATCGTCACCATCGGTCGCCAAATCCTGCTCCCCTTCCAGCGGTAGTGCCGTACCCGACTTCCCGCCCATAGCCCAAGCCATGACGCCCGCCGCCGCACCTGCCCCGGCACCTGCTCGACATCCGCACGATCCCGCTGGAGCCGGAGGTGGAAGACTACGCTCACAGGATTGACGCGGGCCTGCGCCGGAGGCGGCATCTACTCATCTCATCCAAGATGCGGGCGTAACGCGCGTTCAGCTCGATCCCGCACGGCACGTGGGCGGTCACCCAGTCGTCGAGTTCGGGGCCAGGGCGGGACAGGTGCCAAGGAGCGAACCCGACGAAGCGGATTGCGTCCTCGCCGCCCGGTTGTGTGTCGGAGATGCCTGGCAATCCATGCTCCTTGCAGAAGGGCGCAAGCTCTGTTCGCAAGATTTGTACGAGGCGCTGCACGCCGTCGTCGTCCCAAATCAGCATCTGACGGTGCGTGAAATACACCTGGGCAGCGTACCTGCCGGGCAGCATACCCACCTGAAACCACACTTTCCAAGGCGGCCTTGCGGCCGGCAGTGCTACGTTCGCAACGTCTCAAGAGTTCGCCCATCCGGTAAATAGCCCAGGCGTAAATCTGAATGGCTTTCCAACCGGTGACGGCCTTGCCCCACGCCAGGTACGACATGTGCTGACCGCGGTAGTTCACCGTAGTCCCGTCGACCACGCTCGCTTCCGACCTGGTACGTCCTTTGATGGTGAGCACGTCACCAGCCTTGAGCCGCCCGAGCGCAAACAGTTCCGCCGTGCGCTGCAGCCTTCCACGCTGAACGTCTATGCCAGAGCCGTTAAGGCCGACGTGAGCCTGCTCCGCAACAGCGCCGGCACCTTTGCGCGCTGCATCGGGTGCTGCCACGTCCTGCTCCTCAGCCACCTGGGCCGACAGCGGCTCCTCCATGCCCACGGCGCCCAGCGCAAGCATGGCCGAAGCCCGGAACATCGGCGGATAATCGATGCGTATGTTGGCACGCCGCAGCGACCGCCGGATGTCGCCCGCTCCCACCCCAGGCAGGCGCTGTCGGATCAGGGCCACGAAGCGGTCGTCTTGTAATACGCTGTCCAGCACGCCGTGGACCTGTCGGTCAATGTGCCAAGCCTCCCACAGCAGGGCTTTCGCACCAAAGCTTCTGTGGTGCTGAGCGTTTTGCCGGACGTGACAA
>CAXTCN010000266.1:0-5791 GCA_964242575.1 uncultured Acetobacteraceae bacterium
TCAGGATGCATATCCGGCGCTTGGAGGAGATCGGGCGCGACCTCGCCGAGGTGGAAGCTGCCAACCTGGCAATGCCCTCGGGTGGGTTGCGGCGCTGGGACCCGTTATCCTGTTCCACCCTCGCCGTCACCAAGTGCCCGTCACCCAGTATCGAACCGCCCGGGTCCAAGCCTTTCAAGTTTGGGCCTAGGTCGCCGGCGTCGCCGCTTTGGCATAATCACGAGCCCGCCGCACCCATCGCGCGCCGTCGCGACTTCAGTCGAACACGTTGACGGCACCCCCAGACATCCTGATGTTCTCCTGAACAGAAACGGGAGCGGTGGGGCGTTAACCCGTACCGCCACTCATGCGACATCCTTTCCCTCCATTGAAAGAACGCCCGACCCATGCGCGCGCGCATACGCGAGACAGAGATCTACTTCGATGTCGAAGGTATGGGTCTGGTGCCGGACGGCCCGCGCATGCGCGAGCGACCGGTGGCCTTCATCCTGCACGGTGGCCCGGGTGGCGACCACAGCGGCTTCAAGCCCGGCTTCTCGCCGCTCGCGGACCGCATGCAGCTCGTCTATGTTGACCACCGCGGCCAGGGCCGCTCGGCCAAGGGCGATCTAGAGAGGTATACGCTTGATGAGAGCGTCGAGGACCTGGAGGCCTTGCGCAAGCATCTCGGTCTCGGCCCCATCGTTTCCATCGGCACGAGCTACGGCGGCATGGTCGCCATGGCGCATGCGGCGCGCTATCCTGCCTCCGTCTCCCACCTTGTCTGCGTCGTTACCGCCGCCCACTCGGGCTTCATCCGCCGCGCGCAGGAGATCGTGGCGAAGCGTGGCACGCCGGAGCAGCAGCGCGTCTGCCAGATGCTGTGGGATGGCACCCTCGACACCGTGGAGAAGGTGCAGCGCTTCTACGACGTGATGGGTCCGCTTTACTCGACGACCCATGACGCGGAAAGGGGCAAGCAGGCCCGTGCCAGGACGCTCCACGAGCCCGAGGCGCTGAACCGGGCTTTTCGCCCAGGGGGTTTCCTGCGCAGCTTCGACCTTCGTCCCGAACTGCCTGGCATCACCGCAAGGGTGCTGGTCCTGGCCGGCGCCCACGATTGGATCTGTGCGCCGGAATTCTCTGAGGAGATCCACCGGCTGATCCCCGGCTCCGACCTCCGCATCTTTGCCAACAGCAGCCATTCCATCCGGGCCGATGAGCCAGAAGCGATGCTGGATGCCATTAAGGGTTTGATCGTCTATTGAGCCGAGCTGGACCTGGCGGCGAAGTTGCGGGTGCTACCTACTCACGCCGACTTGCCGAGGTTCCAGAAGCTTGTCACCTGGCACGGGAACGTCCCGGTTACGGTTTTCTGCCAAGCTGACGGCTGCCAGTAGTAGCCCAACGGGATGAACGGCACCGTCTCGAAGGCCCGGACCTGGATGGCATCAGCAATCTGCTTCTGCGCCGCGAGGTCGGGCGTCTCCAGCCAACGGGCGCGCATCGCCTCGATCTCCTCGTCCTCCGGCCAACCGAACCAGGCGCCATCCTTGTTGGTCCGGGTCTGCTGGGAGATGGCGGGGTTCTGGACGTCGGCTCCTGACCAGGTCGAGTGGAACACGCTCCAGCCGCCTTTCTCCACCGGCTCCTTGCTGGCGCGGCGCTGGGTGACAGTGCCCCAGTCCATCGCCGCCAGGTCCACGTTGAAGCCGATCCGGCGCATCAGATCCGCCGTCACCAGCGACAGCGCGTTGATTTGCGGGTAGTCGGACGGCGCCAGCAGCACGGCGCGTTCGCCCTTGTAGCCCGATGCGTTCAGCGCCGCCGCCGCCTTTTCCACCGAGTGCAGGCGCAGCAAGTCGTTGCCAGCCGGCGTCTCGAACGCGGCGTCGCAGGCGTAGACGCTCTCGCACGTCGCCCAGGGCTGCGGCTGGCCGGGTTCGCCGTCGCCGACGACGGCGCGCAGGTAGTCGCGCTGGTCCACGGCCATCATCAGGGCGCGGCGCACGGCCGGGTTGTTGAACGGCGGCTGCAGGTGGTTGAGGCGGATGCCGCATGACGAACATCGGCATCGGGCTAGCCTTGCCCAGCGCGAACGGCAGCAGGGTGAAGCGGCGCTTCAGGCGAAAGCGGACGGTGCGGTCATCGGGGGCGGAAAGCTCGTCGGTCAGAAGGGCGATGGTCTGGCCCAGGCTGTCGCGTGCCCACCAGCGGCGGATCGATGCCATCGCGTCCCGAGCCAGCACAGGCTCGTTGTCGTGGAAGCGCAGCCCAGGGCGCAGGCGGAATTGCCAGTCCAGGCCGTCCGCCGCTTCGGTCCAGGCCTCAGCCATCTGCGGTTGCGGCTCGAACCTTGCGTTTACCGCGACCAGTTGGTCATAGACCAGGTAAGCGTGGTTGCGGGTGACGACGGCGGTGGTCCAGATCGGGTCGAGGCTGGTCAGGTTGGCCTGCGGGATCACGCGCAGGATACGTGACGCGGCAGGTTGGACAAGAGCTGGGGTGGCAAGCGCCAGGCCGGCGACCGCGCCGGTGCGGACGAAATCGCGACGACGCATGGTTGCAAACCTCCCAGGTCTGGGTTGGAGCATAGCCACCAGAGTGCAGGGATGTCGCGTATCAGTAGCCGCGCCTAGCTTCCTTACGAGGGACCATCAGGATGTCTGGGATACCCAAGCTGAGGTTGCCTCCCGCATGCCCCGGCCGCGATTAGCCGATGTCCCCACCCTCCTCATGGTTTCCGGCATTCTGGAATGCTGGACTGGTTCTCACCTGTTCTGCATGCAGCTCCAGCGCGCTCAGGCTTTCAGCCGTCCCGCCGGCACGTAGCGCCGCAAGCGCCCGTTCGTGTTTCCACCACACCCTTCTGCCAGGGGCTGCGCGGGTCGCAAAAGTAGCTCACCACACCCAAGCCGCGTCCCAGGGCAGGGTAGCCCATGAACTTGGGTAGCAGCCGGACATGTCGCATCGGCGGTCCCGAGTGGCGTCCGGATCACGGAACCGGTTGCGGCACAGCTCGCGGTAGATGGTTGAATGGTGCCGCCTCAGCCGAGCCGCCATCCTGCGTCACCCCGGTTGCCCCGTCGCCGAATGCCGACTGCGACATCTCTAACGGTGAGGAGGGTGATTTCTGGATCGGTGACCTACAATGGCCCAACTCCATTAGTCGTATAACATCTCTTATGGAAAGTGGACCCGTTCCTCATGCAGCTCAACGGCGTTGCTCTGGGGGCGGTCTACGAACAAGCGATGAGCGCGGCAGCTCGACCTTGAAGTAGGTTCCAGGCTCCAGCCGACCGATGGCGGCGAGAACAGCATCGGAGTGCTCGCGAAGTTGGTTCCAGTTGTTGGTGGAAAGGACGATCAGTGTGATGCGGCGCCCAGCCAGGTTCTGCTGGTAGCGTATGTTCTGGTCTGCGGTCAGCAATACCTCGAAGCCGTCGCGCTCAGCAGCAGCGATGAGTTCGCCGTTCCCGATCTCCGCCCAGCCCATCTGGGAGGCATGGACCGTATCGTGCCGGGAAAGTACCTGAATAAGCTGACGAGGCAGGTTCTGGTCAAGGAGTATGCGCAAGCTCGCTCTGATGCTGTTGGTAGAAGTTCAGGACAGCCCGCACATCCTCAATCGGTATGTCAAAGGCGTCGGCCATCCACTCGGGGGTCTGCTCGATGTTGTTGAGCAGGTCCTCTGGGCGGACACGGGAGTGCCGCAGCACCGGAGCGGCCGACATGCGGCCGGAAACCACTTCAATCACGGGGCACTCTGTCCAATCCATCACACCCTCCATGGTGCATTGCAAGGTTCTGGGTAACATATGGGTGCATCTGACGCGCAGCCTCATGTCTGCCCATCTGCGGCGCAAGCACCAGCAGCGCGTGCTTACAGGGACGGACCTATGACGATGACGAAGCACCTGCTTGCCGGCCTGCGCACCTTCCTGGTGCTTGCCTGCATTGTCGTGCCCGTCGCCGCGTGTGCGCCGCCGACAACGAATGCTTCTCCGGCATCCACTGGCCCGAACTAAAACCGTGACCCCTAATCAGCGAACAGCCTGCCGCCCGGCTTCGAGGCTCCCCATCCTTTGTTGCCCCCGCACGGGCAATCTCGGAACGACCGGGGTAGAGCCATAACCAGCCAGAGCAGGCGTCGCTGCTGATAATCGGCAATACTCTCCTCCTGCCGTGGATGTCATAGTAGAAGCCACTCCCCTTATCGGTCCAAGCGGCTTTTGGCATACCTTGGCCGCCTCAACCCGATCAGGCGATCTCGCGCACCAGCTTGGCGCGCAAGGCGCGTGCGAAGTCGGTCCGGGACTCCGCCGTCATGACGAATGCGCCGACACCGGCAATCACAGTCGCTTCGTAGGTTGCAGCGAGGCCGGGGCGCCGGTCCTCGATGGCCAGGGCGTTGACCGTGATGCCCTGCGCCGCGGCGTCGCGCCTTGCTGCCCCGATGGAGCGCAGGCCACGCATGTCCGGGCCGTCGCCGGACACGTCAATCACCCGCTCCACCGCTTGCCAGGGAGCAGTGGCGATCAGCCTGGCCGCGTGATCCACCGCGTCGCCAATCGCGTTCCACGATTGGGGTGAGCGGGGCGCGTCCACCACCGCTGCAGCCAGCCGTTCTGCCGAAGCCAGGCTGCTCACCCGGTGCCAGCCCACTACCGTTGCAGCACCGCCCGGTGCGCCCCACTCCACCAGTGCCACGCCGATGACGCCCTGTGGACGCGATGCGATGGCGGACAGTACGGCTTGGTGGACCAGGGCCTCGGCACAACCTTCGCGTTGCAGGCGGAACTCGTCGGTGTCAATGCTGCCCGAAGCGTCAATCGCGAGCACCAGCAGGAGGTCCACAGCGTCGGCCTGCGCTATAGCGTCCGGCGGGGCGACAGCGCCAACCAGGACCGCGGACAGCAACAGCGCCTGCCGCCGCGAGAGCGCGCCGGGCAGACATGGAGGGGCAGTATCCTGGATCACGCCAATGCTCCATCTTAAAACTCAGCTTTCAGCCAACGGAGGTAGCGCGTCAACAACCGGAAGCTGACCGATGGCCTGAAGCCGCGGCGTGGGCATCTGGAACGTCATGTGCCACCGCCTGCCTGCTCATTCGATCTGCCCAATCAGCGCCACACCCTCGGCCACCGACACGAACTCGCCGCCGCCAGACATGCGCTGCTGCCCAAACCGCACCTCGAACAACCGGCGCACGGCAGGCACGAAGGCGGTGCCGTCGGTCAGGAACACACGGTCCACAACGCCGGGCGGCAGTGCAGCCGTCGTGGTCTGGAGCGGCGACTTTAGCGTGGAGTTTCGCGACCATGCGTTGCATCTGTCCGCCGGCCAATGCTGCGTGGTGCCGGTCGGCGCTGAGCACCGTGGGACGTCCAAAGCTGGCGCCGACGTCATCCTGTTCCAGCAGGCTTGCTGAGCCGGCGCCCGTCGTGATATGGAGGATAACCGGTGACCCTGCACATCGACTACTACGCCTCGCTGAACTCGCCGTGGACCCATCTGGGCGCTGCCCGGCTGATGGCGATGGTCGCCCGGCATAGCGCCACGGTTCGCATCCACCCCGTCGATTTCGGGACCATCTTCCCGGCCTCTGGAGGTTTCCCGCTGCCCAAAAGGTCGCCGCTGCGCCAGGCTTATCGTCTGCAGGAGTTGGAGCGCTGGCGACGTTTCCTGGCCATTCCCATTCAGCTGAGTCCGCGATTTTTCCCCGCCAACGAGCGATCCGCCGCGCACTGCGTGATCGCCGTGCGGGAGACGGTTGGCGATGCGCCCGCGATTGCTTTGGCGCACCGTGTGC
>CAXTCN010000267.1:0-5755 GCA_964242575.1 uncultured Acetobacteraceae bacterium
CTGGCCGAGTTGGAACAGCAAATCTGCCAGCCAACTTTGCCGGCCTAGTTTTTTTCGGCTCCTGCACTGAACGACCGTCGCTGGCCGGCACCTGGGATAGTCGATCATTGTCCAGATTGTCGTCGCTGCCGACCTCTGCCGTATCGCCTTCGCCGGTCACCGGAACCACGCCATTCAGCGTGACGTCAGTGAAGAAGCTGCCGGCCTGGGTAAAGCTACTGCCCTGGTTGTCCTCACCGATAGCGCCAGCGGTCCTGTCCCAGATCTGGTCGAAGACTTGGCCGGCGATCTCCTCCCCCGTGGCATCGGCCTTGTCGGTCTTGATCGTGAAGTTTCCGGTCGATCGGTCCTCGTCGCCCTCGCCGAACATCTTGAAGTCCAGGCGCACGTCGATGCCACCCTTGAACAAGTTGCCGACGTTGTTCTTCCCATCCGGGAACATCATCTTGTTCTCGGTAAACGACTTGATGAAATCTTCGCGTCGTGAAGCCCATGTCTTCGCATCCGGCTCGCCGCTCCGGTCGGCGAAGGCATCCAGCACGTGGTCCAGCGTCATCTGCTGGAGTGCCGGCGCCGGCGAGATCTCAGGGCCCGAACCCATCAACGCGCCATGCATTTCCTGCTGGGCCTGCCACAGCGGACTGCCCAGCTCCATGCTGTAGGCGCCCTTCATCGTCGTGCGCGAGTTGTCGGCCATCTTGTCGAAGAAGGCGAGGCCGTCGCGGCCGCTCTGGTCGTCAACCAGCGGGTTCACGCCGATCTCCACCGGCTGCGTCGTATTGACGTCGGTGACGCCTTCCTGCTGAGCATAGTTCTCGCGGATCGTCGGGCCGGCTTGCTCGGCGATCTTGCCCCAATTCGCCGAATCCATCGCTGGTCGGACCTTCTCCAGCAGGTTGTCAAGCGACTTGTTGTAGCGGTCCATCGACAAGCCCGTGGCGTCCAACTGACCGTCCACGTCGTTGGCCATCCGTGTAGCCCCCGTCTCGCGTGCGGACGCATTATCGTAGTCGCCCTTGCCGACATAATCACGAGCGCGGTCGCCCCAGGCCTGGCCGATGTCGTTGCCTGCTTGCGCGTCCTCCGCGTTGGCGTCGGCGATCTGGTCGATGCCGGTTCGGTCATCGCTCTCGTTGATGAGCGCGTGACTGGCATCACGGCGCGGTCCGCCCGCGCCTGTTGCGAAAACATTGCCCGGCAGCGGAATGTCGACCGCGTCGCCGCCGGTCGTCGCTTCCGGCAGAGCGCGGTCGTCCTTGGAGAGGAACGCGGGGTCATTACCGGACAGCCGCATCATTTGATTGACCGTCTGCATCGCGTAAGCGGGATCCTTGTAGTTCCCCCCCTCATCGACGGAAAGCCGCTCCACCATCTTATCCATCGTGTCCGACTGGGCATCGAGCGTCTTTTTCCCGACCTCTGCATGAGCGCCCAAGGCGGCACCATCCATGGCCAGCGCTTCAGCGCTCTCGGCGTTGTCAACGGCCGCGCCAGTATAGACGCTGCTGCTGCCCTGGAACAAATTCAGGAACGCGCCTGCGGCGCCTACCGCGCCGCCTGCCAGTGACAGGGCGCTGCCAAGCGCCTTTGCGAACGGTTGTTTGTTGCCGTTGTCCAGCCACTCGATGACGTTCCCCTTGGCCGAGGCGCTGTTTCCACTCGTGCCGATCGTCGCACCTGCCGCGGCCAATTCCAGCGCCATTTGTCGATCAGTGTTCGAACCGACCTTGCCGGTTTCGCTCATGCTGACCCGCGACCCGGTGATGGCATTGGGGTCGACCGGTCCGTTAACGTCTTCCAGGTTTTCACGCGAGTAGCCGGTCGGGTCCTCAAGGACCATTTCACGATCCTCTTGCGTCAGGCCGCGGTAGCTCGCAGCGAAGTCATCGATCAGCCCTTTGCCGTATTGTCCGAGCGGCTTGTACTGGATGTTAGTGCCGTACTCGCTGCTCTGGGCAGGATAGCTTGGATCGTTGGAGTTCCACTCGCCTTCGACTGAAGCTTTAGGCTCCTCTCTCCGAGTATCTGCCATGCGATTCCTCACCCATCCCCTCATTTCGATTGCTCACTGTTCAAGCGCGGTTTGGTTGGATCGTGTAGGTGCTTCGGCCCGTGTTGGGCTGGAGCATGGGGATGGGCAAGGCGGTTGGGGCGGCGCGGTCTGGCGCGCGGCGGCAGGCGGAGGTGCGGGGCTTCATTGACGAGCTGTATGGGGGCGACCTGCACGCGAAGCGGGTGGACGCGTTGGCGGGTGCGACGCTGGGCGTGATGGCGGGCGCTTCGCTTGCGGTGGCGGCGATCGGCCAGGCCCTGGCCCGGGCGCGCGGCCTGGTGACCAAGCACGCGACGAAGCAGGTGGACCGGCTGCTGGGCAACGCAGGCGTAGACGTGTGGGACAGCTTTGCCCGCTGGGTGCCGCACCAGATCGGGGTGCGGAGTGAGGCGCTTGTGGCCATGGACTGGACGGAGTTCGACCGTGACGGGCAGTCCACGCTGGTGCTGAGCCTGGTCACCGGCCATGGCCGTGCGGCGCCCTTGCTGTGGCTGACCGTGTGGAAGGAGGAGCTTGCCACCCAGCGCAACGCCTTCGAGGACGCCTGCCTGGTGCGGCTGCGGGCACTTGTGCCGGAAGGCTGCCGGGTGACGGTGCTGGCCGACCGGGGCTTTGGCGACCAAAAGCTGTTCGCCTTTCTGGCCGAGCTTGGCTTTGGCTACGTGATCCGCTTCCGCGGCAACATCCACGTCACCACGGCGGACGGAACAACGAAAACCGCGTCCGATCGGGTGGGCGCAGGCGGCCGTGCCCGCAAGCTGCGGGGTGCCCGGGTGACGGCAAAAGGGCAGCAGGTCGGTGCCGTGGTGTGCGTCCACGCCCGCGGCATAAAGGAACCCTGGTGCCTGGCGGCCAGCGACGCCGACGCGACGGCTTCCGTGCTGGTCAACCACTACGCCCGCCGTTGGACCATCGAACCGGCTTTCCGGGACACCAAGGACCTGCGCTTCGGCATGGGGCTGAGCAGCACCCGCATCGGCGAACCCGAGCGCCGCGACCGGCTGCTGCTGCTCAGCGCCTTTGCCACCGCGCTTCTGACCCTGCTGGGTACGGTGGGCGAGAGCCTCGGCTTGGACCGGCTGCTCAAGCCCAACACCGCCAAGACCCGCACCCATTCCCTGTTCCGCCAAGGCTGCATGCTCTACGACCTCATCCCTACCATGCCAACGCACAGGCTCAGGCCGTTGATCGAGCGCTTCGCCCAGGCCCTGTCAGCCGCCAACGAGTTCAACGGAGCGTTCGCCGCACCCGAAATGAGGGGATAGGTGAGATGCGATTCTCAAAATCTTGAACATCCTTCTGATTGTGTTCAGAATTCTTACTGTCCGTTACAAGTTTTTTTACGGCCTGTAAGGCATTGGTTGTTCTAGAGTCAATAGGTCCCGACATTTGAGCTGGTCCAATCCAGAAAGATTGCCTGCGTTGAAGAACCGGCCGCCTAACGGCGCTCGGGTTCGGTCTCGAATGGTCGAAGGAGTACCGCAGCTTCATGTCAACATGGTCGGCCTCCATGAATGGCAGTACGAGACGAAATACCACCGGTCTTTCCGCGGACGAGCCACCGTCGATCTGATCGCCCCTAATCTGTCTCGCTTTGGCTTACCAAAGACTAACGGGTGGCGATTGCGTGTCGTGCGAAAGGCGCCAGCGTGTTGCATGGACCTGGAGAGTGGACGGCAGTAACCCCAACCCCGTCTGGGGTCAGGCAATGCGGACGTAGTTCGGGTGTCTAAGCTCCACCATGCGGTTGAGCGCGTGGACGGCGACGTCCACCTCGGTCGTCCGGCGGTCATCCGTGCGCGAGCGCAATGCGTCCCCGATCACCTACTTGAACCCCTCGAACACCAAGCTCCACCAGCCGCGCATCGACCAGCGCCGGAAGCGGTGGTAAACGCTGGGCCAGCAGCCTAGATCATCTGGCAGGTCGCGCCACGGCGCACCCGTCCGGCCAACCCACAGCGCGGCCTCAACGAAGCGCCGCAACGCTACCTCGTCGCGCTTCCATGCCCGCGGGATCTGCTGCATCGTCAGCATCAGCGACGCCCACAAGGCATCGTCCAGGCTGGTCCTGGTCATGGCCGTGCAACTCCGGAAGCTTCGAACACTCCCAGGGTCGCACGGCCAAAGACCGGATCAGCAAGAACTTTGACAACCCACCAGTTCAGTCACAGAGCCTAGGGCAGCGGCGGAGGCCAACTCCCCCGTGTGCGTCAACTTGTAGCCAATGCCCCGCACGTTCCGCACGATGACGTCCGCCCCCGCCTCGGCGAGCCGCCGACGCAGGCAGCTCACCCGCGCCTCGATGGAGTTCGGCCCCACCTCCATGCAGGCGCCGTAGAGGTCGTTCTCGAGCAGCCTGCGCGTCACGATGCGCCCCGGCTTGCGCATGACGAGCTCCAGGATCCTGAGCTCGCGCGGCGGGACCGGGACGAAGGCGCCGCCAACGCTGACCTCCCTGTTCGTGCAGTCCAGCGCGAGGTTGCCGGCCTGCAGCACATGGTCGAGGACTTGGCGCGGGCGGCGCAGGATCGCGCGGACGCGCGCCACGAGCTCCCGTCCGCTGACGCGCTTGGCCAGGTAATCGTCCGCGCCTGCCTCGTAGACCGCGATCCTGCGCTCCTCTTCCTCGGCCACCAGCATGATGAACCCAGTCGCCGCCGGCCTGCCGCGGCGCTTGAGCCAGGCCGTCCAGTGGAGCGAGGCAGTGCATTCGAGCAGCGCGACGTCGTAGCTCGCGACGGTCATCGCCTCGCCCACGTCCTCCGGGTCGTTGAAGTGGTCCACGCCGAAGCCGGCGGAGCGCAAGTGGCGCGCCGATGACGGCGAGAGCGGGGACCGTTCGTCATTAGTAGTCGCATGATGCCCTCCAGGGTCTATCGTCTAACAAAGTAGACCAGCCGGTTTGAAGCTTGATACTGCGGCAAGGATGGTTGCAAACCTGGCTGCTTCCAGCTCCTCAGTTCTCTGATCTACACTTGGCGAAGCTCAGCGTGCATTGGTTCGACAACGTTTGCAGAACGGCATTAAACAGCATCGTCAGTAGTATACTAGGAAATGTGCGTGACGGTTGTTTTACAGTTCGGAGTATGTGCGGACGGGACCATGAGGAAGTGTGTGGTTCCGGCGACGGAATTGGGGCAAGCGCGATACAGTTGGCGGGTGTCCCGACCTTCGAAGCCGCAGCGATCCGGCGCTGATTGCGACCCCGCACCGCCCGTTCCGGAGGCAGCTGGCATCATGCAGGTCAAGGTGTGGCTGCTTGGGATCAGCCCGATGGTATGGCGGCGCGTGCTGGTGCCGGACACTTGCACTCTGCGCGAGCTGCACGGCGTGATCCAGGTCGCGATGGGGTGGGAGCAGGGCTTTCGCACCAAAGCTTCTGTGGTGCTGGGCGTTTTGCCGGACGTGACAAACTGCTGCACCCGGCATAGCCGGGCGATAGTGTTCGCGCCTGTCAGGGGCGTGCGCCATGGCTCCTTGCGCTTGCAAGCTTTTCACCGGGATCGACGATCCGCGGGTCGTCAGCCGAACCACCCACGGGCTGGCGGAGATCCTGTTTGCGGCACTCTGCGCGACCCTGTGCGGGTTCGGGTGCTGCGACGGCTACGCGCAGTTCGCCAGGGCAAGGATCGACGTCCTGCGGCGGTATCTGCCGTATCAAGACGGCACGCCGTCCCACGCCACGTTCGGACGCTTGTTCCG
>CAXTCN010000268.1:0-5733 GCA_964242575.1 uncultured Acetobacteraceae bacterium
GCTCCCGTTTGAGCCGAACACCGACATTCAAGATGTCACTATCGGACGCTTACGAGATTGGGGGATGTAGACGGGAGCGATATGACTGGCTGGGCCGCTGCCGGCTGAAAGATCGTGGATGCGCCTGGTGTTGCGGCTGGTCGAGACGAGGGCTGACGGCCAGCATGTTGCATGGACTTGGAGAGCGGACGTAGTAGCTCCAGCTCCGTCTGGGTCAGGCGCTGCGGACGCGGTTCGGGCGTCCAAGCTCCGACATGCGAATGAGCGCGTGAACGGCAACGTCCACCTCGGTCGACCGGCGGTCGTCCGCGCGCGAACGCAGTGCGTCCCCGATCACCTGCTTGAACCGGCCGATCGCTGCCTTGGCTCGCGCCCGCGTCGTGTAGCCGGACGCTTTCTGCCAGGCCCTACGGCCGTGCTCGACGATGTGCTGCAGATGAGGGTCGCGCTGCGTGGGCGTAGTCTCGGCCGTGTCGCTCGGCACCGCGGTCGCGCGTGGCGGGACGATGACCGCCGCCTCGGGAAGGCGCTCGGAAACGCTGGCGTAGACGCGGTCCTGGTCGTATCCACCATCGGCAGTGAACGAGGTTGCTGTGCCTGTGATCTGATCGAGTAAGGGGCCGACCTCGTCGCTGTCGTCGACCTCCTAAACCTTGAGCGATAATCTGGCTGCTCCCGGCGTCCAGACCGATGTGCAGCTTTATCCAGTACCATCGCGTCCTGGTGCCGTGCTTCTCCGGGCGTGGTTCAGAATCTACCCTATTTGGGTTACACTGGCGTGCGGAAAGCGCCGGCTTGTGAGGACCGAATTGGCCGGGACGGGTGTGCTGTGCGGGAGGCGGCCAACCTTCCCGGGATCAAGCTCGCTGAGGCTGAAGCGGTTCGAGGCCCAGCAGGGTCAGCCAGTGCGGATGCCCCTGACCCGTCATCAGCTCCCGCGGGCTTTTGCCGTGGCGTTTGGCACGTTGGCTGCGCAAGAAGCGCCGATGGCTCAGGAAGAACCGCAGTAGGTCGAGGTATGAGCTGCCGAGATGGCGGCGCAGGGTGAAGTAGGTTCGCAGGCGCAAGTTCAGGTTCTCCACCGGCGAGCTACTGCGCGGCGTGTCTGCCATGACCCAGCTCACGGCGTCGAACAGGGCGTGGAACTTGGCCCCGACCTGCGTCCGCAGCCGGTTCCACCCCTGCCGAAGCGCAGGTGAGCTGGAGGGCAGGCGGTGCGGCACACAGGCGTCACGCACGAGGGGCCCGCCGATGGCGTGGACTTGCGCGATATCGGCCTGTTTCTGGTCGAGCACGCCGGTGAAGGCGAGTAGGTCGTCGCATTGATTCTGCCGCGCGACACGCACCGCACGGAGGCGTCGCACATCCTCGGGCTCGCGGGCGGCGAGCTCTGCGACGATGAAGTCGAACAGCTCTCACCGCGTCGCCAGGTCCGGGCCGCCCAGGGTGAGGACGGCGGGGCGCACCCAGTGCACGAGCGTTCGGACGTCGCGGGCCAGCCCGTTCGCCCGAGCCTCGCTCTGCCGGGCTATCGCCAGTTGGGCGGTGAGCTCGTGGTCTGGAGCACGCTGACCCGTGCGGCCGATCCTGGCTTGCAGCGTCTTGCGCTGCGACGCAGCGCCCTGGGCGAGGCGCGATAGCGTGTTGGCCAGGCCCTCGCACTGCCGCTGGATGTGGAACACGTCGCCGTGGCACGGCGAGTCGCCCCAGGCGGCCCTTTGCTCGGCGCGCAATCCTTGCCCGGCATCGGCGATCGTGTAGTCGGGCCGCAGCCCCTGCTCAGCGGCGTCAAGCAAGTGCACGCCCCAGGTGTCGGCATCACGGCGCTGCTCTGCCGCCAGAAGGTAGCAATACGTCGACGCCGCATCGACGCCGGCCAGCACGGGCGTGGCGCCCTGGAAGATCTCGTCGTGCAGGCCCACGCGAATGCCGGACAGGTCCTGTTCGTGGTTGCTGACGCCCGACTGCCGTGTAGCCGCCTGGAGCACGTCGTGGACGCAGCCTACGCTGACAGGCAAGCCCAGTAGGTCGCGCATGAACTCGACGACGCCGCGATACGAGCTGCGGCAGATCAGCGTCAGCCCAACGATCACCTGGCGCAGCCACGCCTTGGTGACCGCCACCTCGAACAGCACCTTATGGTCGGGCGTGGCAGACATAAAGGCGCCGTCCAACGCCGTGACGGCCTTGTGCGTCTGCTGGTAGACGAACTTGCGGCTGACCCCGTGCCGGGCAGCCAGGTCGCTGACCGTCTCCGATCGCGCCAGCGCCTGAATGGCTAGGCCCTTGCGGTCACCCCGTTGAAACCTCGCCGCTGCGCCAGCACATCGATCCATTTCGCACCGCACTCGAAAACGTCAGGGTGCCGTCACCCGACCCGGCAACGTCAACTCGGCTCAAGCTGTGCCCCGTATTTGAACCACGCCGACTGACGGCTGGGCGGTACGCGGAGGCGATCAGTCGCCCGCGGCTACGGGCAGCCCCGTTATGGGCGGATTTGCTACGGACGCTGTCACAGTTTGCCGCAGCGTTCGGCGATACCAGCGTGGGATGGTGCCGCCGAACAGCGCGCCCATGGCGCCGCCAATCATGATCGGGATTGCGACAGGCCCCCTGAATGTCACCCCATCCTGATTGAGCAGCTGGACCACCAGGAAGCCACCTGCAGCAATGATCCCTCCGATGACCGCCGCTTCCACCCAGGCGAGCCAAGAGGGCTCCGTCTCGCGGCGGGCGCCGTCATCGCACGCAAAGGCGAGCGAAAGCGCCATCATCGTTGGCAGCACGAGCCACGTGCACTGCTGGGGGAAGGTCAGCCGTGACGGCCCCTCCAGTACAACCCCGCGTAGGTAATACAGCGCAAAGCCGATCGGCAGGAGCGTCATGAACGTAAAGACTGCCGAAACCAAGTAGGCGAGGATGGGCCGCTCGTTGGCGCGGCGAATGTCCGCAAAGCCCCAGATCTGCTTCGGCACCACCGCGAACAGCGCCGCGACGCAATGGTTGATTGCGACCGTCATGCCGATCCAGAGTGCGGCCGACAGTTTCACCCCGGCCGGCCGCAAGGCTGCAGCGGCCACGAAGATCACGACTACGCCCAGAAGGTCGAGTGCCAGCAGGTTTACCGGGATGCGCACCGGCTTCGGGCTGCGTATCGCAAAGCCGATCTCCCGCAGCCGGCTCGCGACTTCGTTCTCCCCCCGGCAGCTGTAGAGCAGAATGCGCGCGAGCGTCAGGCGTAGGTCTTCATAGGTTTCCAGGATCATATCGTGGAATTGCTCACTGGCATTTTGCAGCGTCTCTGCCCCGCTCTCGGACGGTTGGCGTGCGAGCTGGGCCGCGAGCGCGAAGAAGCCGGCCGCGTGCGCGAAGAAGCCCGCGAGCCGCTTTACGAACGCAGCCATCTCCTCCGGGTACTCGTCGGCGAAACGGGCTCGGCTACCCAAGGTGTTGATCGCCACGTAGATCGCAAGGTTGCGGGTGAACTTGAAACGCAACCTGTCCGATTGCGGGTCGGTTTTCAATTCGGTGCTCAGGCGCTCCGGCAAGGCCGCGGTGTTGTCTATGAATGCGAGCATGTCCGACATGAGCGGATCGCTGATCCGGAACGTCGCCTCCCTCATCTGCTGCGCCCAACGCACCGCGCCAAATGGAATGGCGCCGATCTTGTGGAAGGCGCGCAGGATGCGCGCGTCCACCTCCCGCAGGCCGGGGAAGACCGGCAGCAGAGTCGTCATGACCAGCGCCGCAACGAGCGGGACCGCCACGCCCTTGAGCTCCGGCACTGGCCCCTTTGCACCAGTCATAAGCAGGCTCATCAATGTGGGGTTCTTTTCGAGGGCCCAGATCAGGATGAGCAGCAATCCGAGACAGGATGCCACGTAGGAAAGGCGACTGCCCCAGTATTGGAAGCGGCTTGTCTGCGATCGGGCACCCCGGGGTGTATCAAAGCGATTGAACGCGTAGTAGCCTACTAAAAGCAGTGCGATGATGTGGCTGGGCTCGACGGGATAGCCGCTGAACAAGTTGTGCATAGCCATTCCCTCAACAAAGGTGAGCGGGCGGATGGGCCACGTTGGCCTCGGGTGCGTTGCTCGAGTTGAATGACATACAGCTGCGTGGGTCGCAGTGACCTGGCTCACACAGAAGCGACGATCCTGCAGGACCAAGAGGTGTTTAACAGTGGCGTCTCACAGCTATGTTGAACGACCCTGCCCGGCCGTGAGGAACTTCCCGCCGTCTCATACCAGCATCGTCAACTTCGCGATTGGCGGTCTTGCGCCAGCCGGATGAGGCAGTTAGGCGAGCTGGATGACGACGCTAGGTAGGAAGTCCACGCTGCTCGCGGCCTCACGCCTCTAGGAACAGCCGCGCGCCCTCCGCCAAGACCCGCACACCGGTCGCCAGGTCGGCATCCGACGTGTTCTCGGTCCAGTGATGGCTTATACCGCCGATGGAAGGTACGAAGAGCATCGCCGCCGGCATCACCCATGCCAGGTATTGCGCGTCGTGCCCGGCCCCGCTGGGCATGCGCTGCCACTTCCCGGGAACCACCGTCTCCGCTGCTGCCGCCAGGGCATCCTGCCAGGAGGCATCGCAGGGTGCGGGCTTTGACTGGCTCATCACTTGCAGCTCGGCCATGCAGCGCTGGGTGCGGTTAGACTCCTGCACGCCCCGGCGCAGCACTGCGTCTAGCTGTTCCAGCGTCGGCATGTCGATGTCGCGGAACTGGAACAACACTTCCGCTTCTCCAGGGATGATGGAGGCAGCGCCAGGGCTGAGCGCGATCCGCCCGCAGGTCCACACCGTGCGTGGGCCGCAATGCTTGGGGAATTCCGCGTCCAGCCAGGACAGCAGACGCACTGCCGCTAGCCCTGCGTCCCGCCGTTCTGCCATGGTCGTGCCGCCCGCATGGTCCTGCATGCCCTTGATGACGATTCTATACTGCCAGATCGCGACGATTCCGGTCACGACCCCTACATGCTGCCCGGCGCTCTCGAGCACCGTGCCCTGCTCAATATGCATCTCCAGGAAACCTTTGTAGCGCCCCGGCTCCATGGTCAGTCGCGCTCGCCCGGTCAGTCCGGCCTCAGCCAGCGCCTTCCGCATCGGCTTGCCATCATACTGGTTGCTCGCGGCATCGATCTCCGCCTCGCTCAGCAATCCCGTGAAAGACCGCGATCCGGGAAAGCTGGCGTAGTGACCTTCCTCGTCCGCGAAAGCGATCACGTCCACTGGCAGGCCGGCGCGCGCCAGCGCCACTCCTGCTACTACGCCCAACGCGCCATCCAGCCAGCCCGCTTCGTTTTGGCTCTCGATATGGCTGCCCACCAACAGCTTCGGCCCGGGACCAGGGTGTCAGCCCAGCACATTGCCCACACCGTCGATCGTCGGCTCCAGCCCCACCTCCCGCATCCGGTCCATCAGCCAATCGCGGCTGGCCATGTCGTCCGGTGAGTAGGTCGGCCGGTGCACCCCGGTCTTGAAGGCGCCGATCTGCCGCAGTTCATGGAGGTCGTGCAGGAAACGCGCGATGTCGGGCGGGGGAGGACGATTGCTCATGGGGCGAGACTGGCCGCGGGCGCAGTGGTGATCAAGACCGACGATGGCGGACATGGATGAGGATAGCCATCGGGCCTTGTCCCCGCACACTCTGCGCTCGACTGGCCGCTATGGGCTTCAATGGATAACGTTCTTTACGCCATCCCTGGCGCGGCAGCTGCCTTCTGCGGC
>CAXTCN010000269.1:0-5687 GCA_964242575.1 uncultured Acetobacteraceae bacterium
AGCAGCCGCCAGCGCCGAGCTGGGGCAGCATGTTGAACTCGGCGCAGCGGTTCCTAACCCAGGCGCCTTGGCTCGCGGTATTCCCCGGGGCGGCCATCTTCTTGGCGGTGCTGGCGTTCAACTTGGTCGGCGACGGGCTGCGCGACGCGCTCGACCCGCGCCGGCGATAATCGGGGGAAAAGAAATGCGGGCTTGGGCAGTGGTGGAGAACGGGGCGGACCTGCAGGAAATGGAGATGCCGACGCCGGAGCCGCGCGGCGCCGAGGTGTTGCTGGAGGTCACGCATTGTGGGGTGTGCCACTCCGACCTGCATATCTGGGAGGGCTACTACGACATGGGCGGTGGCAAGCGCATGTCGCTGAAGGACCGCGGCGTTGTGCTGCCGCTGGCGATGGGGCACGAGATCGTGGCGCGGGTGGCGAAGCTCGGGCCAGACGCGGCCGGGGTGTCGGTAGGCGACGTGCGGATCGTGTTCCCCTGGCTCGGCTGCGGCGCCTGCGACCGGTGCCTGGCGGAGGAGGACAACATGTGCCTCACCCCGCGCAGCCTGGGCATTTACCAGAACGGCGGCTATGCAACGCACGTGCTGGCGCCGCATCCGCGCCACCTGATCGACCCGGGGACGCTCGACCCGGCAGTAGCCGCGACCTACGCCTGCTCGGGCGTCACGGTCTACTCCGCCATCCGCAAGGTGCTGCCGATCAAGCCGCAGGAGCCGATTGTCCTTGTGGGCGCGGGCGGGCTTGGACTCAACGCGGTCCACGTGCTGCGGGCGCTGGGGCACGAGGCCATCGTGGTGGTGGACATCAGCGCGGAGAAGCGGCAGGCGGCGCTGGATGCCGGGGCGAGCCTTGCGGTGGATGGGTCAGGCGAAGGCGCGACCGACCGCATCCTGGAGGCCTGCGGCGGTCCGGTGCTGGCGGTGATCGACCTGGTGAACGGCTCGGCCACGGCGCGCTTCGCGTTTGCGGCACTTCGCAAGGGTGGCAAGCTGGTGCAGGTCGGCCTATTCGGCGGTGAGATGACGCTGCCGCTGCCGACCATGGCGATGCGCGCATTGACGGTGCAGGGCAGCTACGTGGGCAACCCCAAGGAACTGCGTGAGCTGGTGGCATTGGCGCAAAACGGCCAAGTCCAACCGCTGCCGATCACGAGGTTGCCGCGGTCGCAGGCCAACGCGGCGTTGATGCGGCTGCGGGACGGCCAGGTCACCGGCCGGATCGTGCTGGAGGCCAGTGCGGCCTAGTCGGTGGCCAAGGGCCTATGAGGGCCTGGCAGGACGGTTGCCGAACACTTCCAGGCCAGCAAAGCCGAGGGTCAGGTCCGTCTCTGCGGCACGTGCCGGCTGCCGTGACCGGTCGGGGCCGGCCCGGCCGATGATGGACGTGCGCAACAGCGCCGCCATGAACGACCGTCCCCAGGCTAGCGCGGAGGTGTCCTTGATGGCGCTCCAGGCATCGTTCCAACGCTCCTGCCGCTCCTCGATGCCCATGCGGAGCGCGGTGTCGATTGCGTCCGCCATGGCGTCGGTGTCATGCGGGTTGATGATGAGCGCCGAGCCGAGTTGCCGGGCCGCGCCGGCGAAGCAGGACAGCACCAGGACGCCGGGATTGGCCGGGTCCTGGGCCGCGATGTACTCCTTGGCGACCAGGTTCATGCCGTCGCGCAACGGCGTGACCAGGCCCACCCGCGCCTCACGCATGTAGCCGGCCATGGTGGAGCGTGCGCCCGCGCGGGCAATGAGGCGCACCGGCATCCAGTCCGGCTCGCTGAACGCGCTGTTGATGCTGCCTGCCGATTGTTCCACCTGCGTCCGCAAATCTTTGTAGGCCGAAACCTCGGTCCGCGACTCCGCTGCAATTTGCAGCAGAGTGACCCGGCGCGCCCAGTCCGGCCGGGTTTCCAGCAGGCGACGATAGCCGGCCATGCGCTGCGGCAAGCCCTTGGTCGGGTCCATCCGGTCCACGCCGAGGATAAGCTGCTGTCCTTGCAGGCTGCGCCGCAACCGTTGGCCCGGCGGCGCGCGCCAGGCAGTCTCGGCGGTCGCCGCGAACTCCTTCGCCTCAATCTCGACCGGGAACACGCCCAGCCGCACCCTGCGGTTGCCCACGTTCAGCCAGCCGCCCGGCGTGCGCAGGGCGTCGCCCAGGCGGCAGGCCGCATCGGCAAAGTTGTCCACGTCGTTCGCTGTCTGGAACCCGAGCAGATCGGCCGCTAGCAAGTCCCGGACCAGCGCGCTTGCCTCCGGCACGCTGCCGAGCACATCCGCCGAAGGGAACGGGATGTGCAGGAAAAATCCGATTGGCGCCCTGATGCCGCGGGCGCGCAGCAACGCCGGCATGCACATCAGGTGGTAGTCGTGAATCCAGACGAGGTCATCGGCGCGTAGCATTGGCAACAGCGCATCCACCAGCCGCTCGTTTACCTGCCGGTAGGTCTGCGCCGCCCGGCGGTCGAAGGTCATCAGCTCCGGCATGGAGTGAAGCAACGGCCATAACGTGCTGTTGGAGAACTCGTTGTAGTACCGGTCATGCTCGTCTTGCGTCAGGTCGACGGTAGCGTAATGAACCTGGCCCGCGTCAAGCATTTGGACAGCACCGGGTTCGCCGTCGGCAATGCGGCCGCTCCAGCCAAACCAAAGGCCGCCCCGGCGCTCCATCAATGCTTCAAGGGCAACAGCTAACCCGCCGGCCTGCGCGCCTGCGGCGGCGGGTGCGGGAACGCGGTTGCTTACGACGACAATACGGTTCATCGAACCTCCAGGACTGCAACCGGCAGCCGGCTGAACACTTGTGGCACCGGAAGGCGGCCAGGGCACCTAAATTCGGCCGTCCCATCCAGAATACTTTGAGCGTCGCGTTCCAAAAGACTACGTGGCAGAAGGATGGCGGTTTCCTTCCATCGCGCGGGGTTTAGCGCCGGGGAGGCTGGCAGCTCGCCAAAACCCGCCGCGAGCCGGGTGACCGCGGCGATGGCGGCCCGGCCCTCGTGCACCCGGGCGAACGCCAGGACATGGTCGGCGCCCGGCCCTTCGGTCCGGAGCGGGACGTAGCTGCCGATGGTGAACAGGCCGGGGGATCGCGCGCGCAGCAACAAGACCCGCTCCAGGATAGCTTGTTTCACCCGGCCATCCCGCCACTGCTCCAGCAGCGTCGCCGGATCGGGGTCCGTGACGAGCGCCGCCTTACGCGCCGCAAAGTCCACAGGGCGGCGGTTGTCCGGATCGACCAGGCTGAAATCCCAGAACTCCGCGCCTTGGTACAGGTCCGGGATGCCCGGGCTGGCCAGCCGGAGCACGAGCTGCGCCAGGCTGTTGATGGCACCGGCGGGCGCGATGCGGTCAGCGAACGCGGCCAGCTCACCGGCCATGTACGTGCTGCGGGTGGTATCCAGCACGCCAGCCAGGAACGCGCGGCATGCGCCCTCGTAGTCGGCGTCCGGCGCGGCCCAACCGGTATGGCGCTTGGCCTCCCGCAACGCCTTTTCAAGCCATCCGGCGACCCGGGCCTCGAACGCGGCAACACCGTCCTGGTCATCCGGCCGCAAGTCGAGCGGCCACGCCGCCACTAGGGTCTGGTACAGCATGATCTCGTCGGCCGGGTCAGGCGCAGGGCCGTCGAGGTCACGGCGGAGCGGCGCGTTGAGGCGCATCCAGCGCTGCACGATGGCGTCCCACTCGGCCGGCAACTCGCTCAGCACCGCGAGGCGGGCGCGGGTGTCCTCACCACGTTTGTGGTCGTGCGTCGCGGTTGCCAACAGGGCGTGCGGGAAGCGCTTTTGCCGCTCCTTGTTGGCGGCATGGAACGCGGCCGGGCTGATGCTCCACTGGGAGGGCTCGCTGCCCACCTCGTTGCGGGACAGCAGGCGGCCGTAGCGGTAGAACGTGGTGTCCTCCACCGACTTGGCGGCGACCGGCGCAGAGAGCTGCTGGAACTTGACCATGGCGCGCTGCCATTCCTGCCGGCGGGACCCGGCCGGAACCGCGCGTAGCCCGGCGCCGGACAGCCACTCGCCCACTAGTTCTAGCAGCGGCCGGTCGGCGGCGCGCACGGTGCGGCGCGCGCCCGCCATGGCCCAGTCCATCATGCGCTGGTCCGGCGCCGAAATCCCGGCCGGCCCGGCGTAGATGCGGTAGGCGTGGAAGTGCACCAGCAACTCCACCAGGGTGTTGCGGATGCCGGTTAACGTGAAATCGCGGGTGGTCAGGCTGCGGCGGGCGATGCGGTGCAGGGCGGATGCGGTGACGAACAACTCGCTGCTGAGGCTTTCGCGCAGAATTTGCCGCCGGGCCGGCTGGGCCTCGTCGTCGAACAGGGCAGGGCGGCTGGTCAGGGCGGTCCAGAGAGCAGTGAGCGGCGCTTCGCCGGCCGGATCGTGCAGCACGGCCGCGGCGTCGTTCATGAAGTCGTAGCCCGTAGTGCCGTCGGTCAGCCAGTCGGCCGCGAGCCGCTCATGCGGTGCCAGGATTTTCTCGATCCAAACGATGGCCGGTTGGTCGCGCAGGCCATCCGGACGCGCCGCCGTCGCGGTGTCCAGCCGGCGCCGGAGCTTGCGGCAGTAATCGCGCGGGCTGGCGAGGCCATCCACATGGTCAATGCGCACGCCGTCGATCAAGCCCTCGGAATACAGGCGGAACACGGTGCGGTGCGTGGCCTCGAACACCTCCGGCACTTCGACCCGCACGCCGGCCAGGCCGTTCACGTCGAAGAACCGGCGCCAGTTGATCTCGTCCGTGGCGGCGCGCCACCAGGACAGGCGGTAGTTCTGCCGCTCCAGCAGGCGGTGCAGGCGCTCCTGCCCGGTGGGAGTCGTGGCGGCATAGGCCTGGAGGCACTCCTCGATGCTGGCGCGGTAGTCGGGCCTCAATAGCTCGGTCCGCGCCGCCTCCGCTTCGCGCCGGACCGCCTCGCGCCCGCCGGGGCCGAGGTCGTTGAACATGCGCGCGGGCACCTCCAACGGGCCGCCGACCGTCAGCAGGACGGCGGCGTAGTCGCGCGGCTCGACTGGGAAGCGGTGGTCGTGGTAGCCGACGAACAAACGCCCATCGGTGTCGTCGAAGCGCAGCGCCAGCTCGCCCCGCTCCAGGCACTCGCCGTAGGAGCTGCCGAGGAACGGCGCCAGCATCCGGCCGCGCAACGTCGGGTCGGGCGGGTCCCAGTCGATGTCAAAGAACTCGGCATACGGGCTGGCCCGGCCCCATTCGAGCACATCCAGCCACCACCGGTTGTCGTTGCCGCCGACGCCCATGTGGTTCGGCACGATGTCGAGGACCAGCCCCATGCCGTGCTGGCGCAGCGCCGCGACCATGCTGCGCAACGCATCCTCGCCGCCCAATTCCGGGTTTATTGCGTTGTGGTCCACGATGTCATAGCCGTGCGTCGAGCCGGCGCGCGCCTTCAGCAGCGGGGAGGCGTACAGGTGGGTGATGCCGAGCCGGTCGAAGTATGGCACCAGCGCCGTGGCGTCATGCAGGGTGAAGCCGGCGTGGAATTGCAGGCGGGCAGTCGCGGACAGCGGCTTCATGCGCTGGGAACTCATGCAACGTCTCCGGACGCGGTCCTGGTCTGGGTCAAGGCGTCCAGGCGGGCCGCGACATCGGGCGGGTCCAACAACTCCGCCGCCGGGCCAGGATGACGCCGACGCCAGTTGGGATGCTGGTCAAGCGTGCCCGGCAGATTGGGCTGGTC
>CAXTCN010000270.1:0-5686 GCA_964242575.1 uncultured Acetobacteraceae bacterium
CGATCATCAGCGATACCGGCAACGCCGCCAACGTGTCAGCCCTCGTCTATGTCGCTGCGCGCGCGCCTGATGCCGACGAGGATGTCGCAGCCCTGAACGGCAAGTTCCCTGCGGCGCCCGCGCGCTCCGGACTCGTCACTCATGACGGCCTGACTACGCTGAGCGAAGATGCCTTTACCAGATACTTCGCAAGCGACCTTCCCCACACGCAGGCCGAAGTTTTATTTGCCGTACAACAGCCGACCGCCACCTCAACGTTCACCGCCCGCACGACGGCTGCCGCCTGGCACGACAAGCCGACCTTCTATGCCGTGGCGAAGCAGGACATGACGATATCGCCCGATCTCGAACGCTTCTTCGCCCAGCGAATGAACGCCACGACCATCGAGGTGGACTCTGGTCATCTGGCCATGGTCTCGCAGCCGGAGGCAATTGCTAACCTGATCCTTCAGGCGGCCCGTCGGACGAAGTAAAGCCTGCTATCGCGAGGACGATGTTGGACGAGGTCGTCCTGTCACGTCCATTCCCGCAGTAATGACTGCTTAGACATACCTAAGTTCCAGCGGTTAGCTGAACTTGGGTGGAGGCTCCACATGTCTGCACAAACGATCAATCAAAACTCAGCTCAATCCAACTCGGGGTGGCTGAAACGCTATTACTTCACCCGCTTCGCCGTCTCGGCCGGATGGGTGGCGGTGGCCTTCATTGTCGCCAAGGATGTCCCGTTGCTGGCCGCCATCATGCTGGTCGGCTATCCGGGGTGGGACGCGATCGCCAACTTCGCCGATGCTCAACGCAATGGCGGCTTCGGCGGCAACAAGACGCAGCTGCTGAACGTCATAGTCAGCACCATCACGGCAATCGCCGTGGCCGCCGCGCTCGGCTACGGCATGAACAGCGTACTCGTGGTCTTCGGCATCTGGGCCGGGTTCGCCGGCATCTTCCAACTCGCCACCGCAATCCGCCGCTGGACATCCACTGGCGCTCAATGGGCGATGATCCTGAGCGGCGCGCAGTCCGCATTGGCCGGCTTCCTGTTCGTCAGAATGGCCGGTGGGACCGGGCCGGTCGGCATCACCACGGTTGTCCCCTACGCTGCATTCGGCGCGTTCTACTTCCTCGTCGCGGCGATCTGGCTGACGGTGAGCGACGCCCGCAAGAGTACGTTGCACACGGCAAGTTAAGCGCCATCCGTGATGCCCAGGGACGACACGTCAGACCCCCTCGCAAAACTCATGGTGTCGCCGAGTGCGCTGCCGCCAACGCTCCAGCGGCAGCGTGCGCTCGTTTGAACAGTGAACGCCCGGCCCGAGTGCACGGCGAAGGGTCAAGTCCTTTCCTACCCCGATGCAGGAGAATATCGAGATGAGACCCGACATCTACGGTCCCCCAGCCTCCCCAAAGGGCCCCGCTTGCGCTCGTAACTCGGCCCTATCGGTTGATCTCCGATGAGCGCGCGCGCCTTCGATGCGATCATCATCGGCGCGGGTCAAGCAGGCCCGTCGCTTGCCGGTCGGCTCAACGATGCCGGTATGAAAGTGGCGATCATCGAGCGCCATCTCGTCGGCGGCACCTGCGTCAACACGGGCTGCAAACCGACCAAGACACTGGTTGCCAGCGCGTATGCTGCGCATACGGTGCGGCGAGGCGCCGAGTATGGGTTCACGGTCGCCGGGCCGGTCCAGGTCGATATGCGGGCCGTGGCAGCGAGAGCCCGAAAGGTGATTTTGGACTCTCGTGCAGGCAATGAGACCTGGCTCGCCGGCATGTCCAACGCCGAGCTAATTCGCGGTCACGCGCGCTTCGTCGGACCGAAGATCGTCAAGGTTGACGGCGAGCGCCTGACCGCGCCGCGCATCTTCATAAACGTTGGCGGCCGCGCTATCGTGCCCGATATGCCGGGCATTAAAGACGTCACCGTCCTTACGAACACGGACATGGTGGCGCTCGACGAGGTGCCGCGGCACCTCATCGTTGTCGGCGGCAGCTACATCGGTCTGGAGTTCGCGCAAATGTATCGGCGCTTCGGGGCAGAGGTCACGATTGTCGAGCGCTCGGATCGGCTGATCGCGCGCGAGGATCCCGATGTTTCGGAGGAGGTGCGCGCGATCCTCGAACTCGAAGGCATCACCGTCCGCACGGGGGCGGATTGCATCGGCTTCGCCAGGGCTGGGACCGACATCGCAGTGTCCGTCAATTGCGAGGAGAACAGCGCGCCAGTGATCGGTAGCCATGTGCTGCTGGCCGTCGGGCGGCGACCCAATGCGGACGACCTGGGGCTCGACGCGGCTGGTGTCACGACGGATGGTCGCGGCTACATCGTGGTCGACGACCACCTGCAGACGAATGTGCCCGGTGTTTACGCACTGGGCGACTGCAACGGGCGTGGGGCCTTCACCCACACCGCCTACAACGATTTCGAGATTGTCGCTGCCAACCTGCTCGACGGGGACAGGGCTTTCGCACCAAAGCTCTGATCGTGCTGAGCGTGCTGCGAGGGCGTGACAAACTGCTGCACCCGGCATAGCGGGGCGATAGTGTCCGCGCATGTCAGGGGCGTGCGCCATGGTTCCATCCGCTTGCAAGCTTTTCACCGGGATCGACGATCCGCGGGTCGTCAGCCGAACCACCCACGGGTTGGCGGAGATCCTGTTCGCGGCGCTGTGCGCCACGCTGTGCGGGTTCGGCTGCTGCGACGGTTATGCGCAGTTCGCCAGGGCAAAGGTCGACTTCCTGCGCCGCTATCTGCCGTATAAGGATGATGGCAAGGATTCCGTCCATGCGTTCACACAGGCGTGGCCGTGACCGGTGGTTGCTTGTAGCTGGGCGATCCGAGCGCAGCGGCGGTCTCCGAAGTGCGTCTCAACCGGCCCACAAACCAGGGTTAACGGCACGATTGTTGTCCGGAGTGGATGCAGCTTGTGTTCCAGACTGGCAAACGTGCCGTAACTGTGTTGCGCAATCAACGTGCCAGTGCGAGGATCGTACATGGCTTCCGGCACGAAACGGCGCACCCCCTCCCCTCCTGCTCCGGCACCTACCGCAAGAAACGCCGGCACTGAGCTGCTGATCGGCTATGCACGGGTGTCCACCGATGACCAGAAGCTTGACCTGCAGCGCGACGCCCTGGCCCAAGCCGGCTGCCACCGTGTGTTCGAGGATCGTGCGTCCGGCGCCCGCGCCGACCGGCCCGGCCTCGCCGACGCCCTGTCCCACCTCCGCCGCGGCGACACGCTCGTCGTGTGGCGCCTGGACCGGCTTGGCCGCACCACCCACCAGCTTGTCGGCTTGCTGGAGCAGTTCGAGCGCGAGGGCATCCGCCTCCTGTCGCTCCAGGACGGGATCGACCCATCGTCAGTCATGGGAAAGGCCATGCTGCAGATCGGCGCCGTCTTCGCCGAGATGGAGCGCAATCTCCTGCGTGAGCGCACGAAAGCAGGTTTAGCTGCGGCCCGCGCCCGCGGACGATTGGGCGGGCGCAAGCCGCGCTTATCAGCCGAGGGCCTCGACACCGCGCGCCGGCTTATGGCCGATCCGATGCTGACCATGAACGAGGTGGCCGCCCGGGTCGGCGTGGGCCGGACCACGCTGTATCGCGCCCTTGGCCGGGCTGACACTGCGAGGGGTGGTGCCGCCGGGACAGCCAAAGCAGATCAGGAAACGCGCACACCCGGCCGCAAGCCCCGCCTGCCCGCAAGCGCGGCCGTCCAAGACGACGCATGATCCTTCTTGGCCCCACGGCATTATGCGCCCGAACGCAAAAGAGCCGCCCGAAGGCAGCTCTTTGACGATGGAAGACTGGTGTCCAGGAGGAATGTGCCTGCCGGCAGAAGCAGGCAAACAGGGAAGGCCCTCAAGGCGCCCGGAAACAGATATATGGTAGGCCCGCCCGGACCTCAAGGCGCGGCTGCACGTCCATTCGATGCCGCACGCGTTGCCGACGCCCTCAGCCGCGAAAGGCTTGCCAAGTACCTGGCCCGAACCGGCGGTGACGTTGGGCAGGCCCTGGACCTGTATGCCTGGAACCAGGAGATCGGCGCTGCGCTGACCGTTACGCTGGCGCAGTTGGAAGTGTGCCTGCGCAATCAGGTGTCCCGTGCCCTGTCGGATGCCTATGGACCCACATGGCACCGCGTCGCCCGGTTGCGCCACGGCCATCCCGCCGTTCAGCACGAGTTGGAAAAGGCCGAAAGCCGGATTATCAAAGGTGCGGCCTCGACGGCCGACGTCATCGCGGCGTCCGACTTCAACTTATGGCGCGAGCTATGCAAGCCCGCCTATGCCGGCGTGTTCTGGGCCAAGCGCGTGCGGCTTGCCTTTCCGCACGCCACGGTGCCTGGAAAGGAGCGCGAGGTTCTGGCCGACGTGCACCGGCGCGTGGACCTACTGCTGAAGCTGCGCAACCGCATTGCTCACCATGAGCCGATTATCGGCTCGAACTGGGAAAAGGTTGGCGCAAAGCTCGCCGACCGACATCGCGAGGCGACGGAGTTGCTGGCGTGGATGAGTCCCGACCTCGCTGGCTGGCTGCTGGCCCGAGACAGGTATCACGCTGTCATGTCCGCCTGTCCGGTGGTGTGAGCGTCCACAGCGCCGGCGCCCATTTACAACAGTGCTCTGGATATTCCTCATAATTCCGAAGCCAAAACCGCCGGCGTGAAGATGGGCGACTCTGCATACGCGCACCGGCCGCGTAGCGTGCCTTCGCCTTCCATCACCGCCTCGCAGACAAGTCCGACGCCACCCGCCAGGCTGCCAGGTGTAGGCTCATACCTTTAACCGCGAGTCGCACGATGGCGCCCAAACCCAAGAAGACTTCGCCAACGTGGAGTGACGTGAAAAGACAAATGGCCGAGTTCGACCGTGCGGGCCTGCTTGGAACGATCCAGGATCTGTATGCCGCGAGCAAGGACACCCGAGCATTCCTGCACGCCCGTTTCGGCCTTGGCCCTGATGTCCTGAATCCCTACAAGGCCACGATTGCCCGCGCGCTTTGGCCCGGCCTCACCAGGAATCAACTGCCCTCCGTGGCGACAGCCAAGAAGGCGATCGCGGACTACAAGAAAGCCATCGGTCAGCCCGACGGAGTGGCGGAGCTGATGGTGTTCTATTGCGAGCAAGCGGCAGGGTTCGCCGGCGAGTACGGCTTTGAGGATGGAGGGTACTTCGACGCGCTGGTGAGGATGTTCGAACAGGCGCTCAAGGCGTCGGCCACCTTACTTTCCGAGCGGCGTGACACGATGCTGCATCGCCTAGCCTCGGTGCGCCGGACAGGCCATCGTTTTGGCTACGGGGTTGGAGACGACATGGATCATCTCCTCGCGAGATACGCCAGACATGGCGAAGCGCCCGACTGAGGGCGTCGTGCGAGTCGGTGGGCCAGTCCTGATACATTAAGGAGTGCATCGTAGCGAAAGTTCGCCAGGACCTTTGGAATGATACACTATGACTAATAGTGTAACAGGATCGGCGGTGCCGCGGCCCTGGCCAGGCCAGCGCACCGTTGCGTCAGCGCCGTTTGTGATACACTTTGCGCGGGATGCTGCCCAAACGGGAGACGGCAGCCGGTCCGGGTCGTGTGGGTGGCTCGCCGGTGGTCTGCTCAGGACTACCCCGATGCCGGACGACAGAGGGGAGTGTCAAAAACCTGGGGCAGCCCGCTTGCTGGTCTCGGGCTGATTGGTCT
>CAXTCN010000271.1:0-5657 GCA_964242575.1 uncultured Acetobacteraceae bacterium
CCCAGTTGCTGCGGCGCCCCGGGGGCGACCGGGAGATGGTGGACGTCCTCGCCCTGGTGCTGCAGCACGACGAGCAGGCCGTGCTGTGCGCCGTGGAGCTGGCCCTAGAGGGCGGTTTCGCCACCAAGACCCACGTCCTCAACGTCCTGCACCGCCTGACAGACGCCAAGAGTGCAGCCGCGGTCATTGGAAACCGGGAACGACAGTTTCAGGTTCAGGAACAGCTCTGCCGAGGGAAGGAACAGGAAGATCAAGACACCTGCTTGACCCACACCCGCAGCAAGCGGGACACATCGCGAGCCGGGTCACTTCTCGATGAAAACGCCGGGTCAGCTCTCAGCGAAAATCAACACCCTGTCCGAAGCCGGAACCGAGTGTAGATCGGCGTGGAAGTTTGGCTCATCCGCAGGTTCGGTGCAGCCCATGGCAGCCGCGGGTGCGCGTGGGCACATATCCTGAACACATCGGAGTTCGTGTTGTCCTGTGTCCAAGCGCCTTCTGCCCCTCGTGCCTGCCGACCTCGTCGTCGAGCAGGTTCTGCCCACCCCTGACCGCCTCACCATCCTGTGCCGATCCCGTATAGCTGCACCTTTCTGCCCCGGCTGCGGCCACCCGTCGTCCCGGCGGCACAGCAGCTACCCCCGCCGGCTGGCGGACCTACCTTGGCAAGGCCGCCGCGTGCAGGTCGAGGTGCAGGTGCGCCGGTTGCGCTGCGGACGGCCCGGCTGCGCGCACCGCATCTTTGCCGAGCGGTTGCCCGCTGCTGCCGGGCCGTATGCCCAGCGGACGGCCCGCCTGGGCAGCTTGCAGCACCACATCGGCCTGGCGCTGGGCGGCAAGGCCGGCGCATCCCTGGCCGAACGGATCGGCATGCCGGTGAGCGGCGCCACCCTGCTCCGCCTGGTTCGTCGTGGCGCACCTGGGACGCCGGCCGCGGCGCCGCGCGTGCTCGGTGTGGACGATTGGGCCTGGAAGCGCGGCCAGCGCTACGGCACGGTCCTCGTTGACCTGGAGCGTCATGCCGTCGTTGACCTGCTGCCCGACCGCGAGGCGGACAGCTTCGCCGCCTGGCTGCAGGCCCACCCCGGCGTGGAGGTGATCGCCCGTGACCGGGGTGCGGCCTACGCCGACGGCGGCAGGCGCGGGGCACCCGATGCCGTCCATGTCGCGGACCGGTGGCGTGTGACCTGAGGGTTGCTGGGGACCTACACCTTTCCAGCCGCCCGCAAGGTTCAATGATCCTTCGGCGATCATCGTCCAAGTTGCACCCTTGGCGCGGCTTTCCGCGACATACGCCTTGAAGGCCGTGATACCGGCAGTGCCGCGCGGGAACGCTGCGATGTGCTCGCCCGACGTCATGCCTTGCGCCGCGTCGATGGTCACGGCATGGCCGAAACCCAGCAGCAGTCTGCCGGTCTTCTCGTCGGCCATCCGGCGCCACTCCACCTCGCCGACCCGGCCGTCCTTGTCCCGCAGCCACAGCCCTGTGTCCGTACGTCCGAGCACCTCCACGACGCTGCCGTTGTTGCCGATGTAGCCGCCCTGGCCGTCTACCGTAGCCCAGGTGCGGCGAAACAGCCGCAAGCGCTCGCCCGTGGCGATCGGCAGGTTATAGGTGTCCCCCCGCTGATCAATGGCCTTCTTAGTCACCTCGTCGGTGCCGAGCTGGCCCTGTGCCTTGAGCCGCTCGCGGATCGCTCGGCTTACGTCCGCGGCATCCTCGTTGGTCGGCACGGAGACGGTCACGTTGCGCCTTGATCCCGATGCTTGCAGGTGATCTAGGCGTTGCATGTAGAGGTCAGCGATGCGCCCGACGACCTGGTCGTGGTCGCCGCCCGCCAGCATGGCCGTGCCATCCGCGCGCTTCATGTCCAGCGCCGTCGTCACCTCGGCGATGCGGTGCTCCTGCCGGTCCTTCAGCTTGGCGAAAGGCCCAAGCTCGGTGCCCCGAAACAGGCCGGCGATGGTCCGTCCGCGCTCGGTCTCCTGGCGCACCGTGGACAGCAGCTCGGGCAGTGCCTCCTTCGGCAACGAGCGTCGCATGATCTCAATGGTGTCGCCGGCCTCGATGGACTGCGCCTGCTCCCGGTCGCCCAACGCCTTGATGGTCATGCCGGTCCGGGCCTGCAGTTCTAGCAGCTGTAGCATGGCGCGCGGCCCGATCTGGCTCACCTCGTCGATGACCAGCACCGTGTTCCGGTTGGGTTGGAACCGGCCCTTCTTAATGTCGAACAGCATGCGCTGCACCGCGAACCCTCGTTCGATGCCTGCCCCCTTCAGCTCGTCGGCTTGCTTCCAGGCGGTAGCGAGCCCGACCACTTCCCGTCCACCTGGGTCAAAGCGGGTGTCGGCCTTCCAGGCAGCCACCAAGGGCTGCAGCAGCGTCGTCTTACCCGAGCCGGCCACACCGGTCAGCAGGGTCAGCGCGCCGCCCTGGCCCAAGGCGTGGATGGCCGCAAGCTGCGCCCGTCCATGCTCCGGCTCCGTGGTGAAGTCGAGGCTAGAAGCGGCGACCGCCGCACGAACCGCCTGTGTAGATAGGGCGCCAGACTTGTCGAGTGCGGCCTGCTTCGCCTGCTTGGCCAGGGCTTCCTCAATCCTGATTTGGGCGGTGTTGGTGACGCTCACCTTCTCGTCCGTCATGGCGATGACGAGGGCAACGTGCTCGCCTCGCAGTTCGACGCCACGGCTTTCCAGCAGCTCGACCACGCGATCGATGTCGTCCGGGTTGTTGATGCCGGTGCCAATCAACCCACGAGCGGCATGGTAGCGGAGGCGGTCGTGGTTGATCACCGCCGCCGTGTGGAACTCCGTCTCGACCTGGCGGGCTGCGAAGTCGTAGGCCATGTCGAACCGCTCGGCGTCAGTCGGCTTCTCGTGATGCACGTCCTCCAGCACCGTCGTGTGCTTCCAGCCCATGGCGTCGGCCTGCTCGCGCCACATCTCGCGGTCGCTCTTGCCGGCACTTTTGTCCAGGCGCTCCGCCAGGCCAGCCTCGCGCAGCATCTCCGATTTCTTCTCGGCGTTGAGATCGTCCCAGACCAGGCCCTGGCTCTCGGCAAACTCCCTCGCACCCCGTTCAACCTGGCGGCGGCTCTTGCTGTATGCGTCGCTCACGTGTTGCGGGATCGCATCCACCACTACGGCCTTCTCGTCTTTGTCGTAGCTGATCCGCACGCCGAGGCGGCGCAGCTCGTTGCCGAGAAAGGCCTGCGCGACTGAGCCGAACTCATGCACCCGGGACTGCAGCCGCTTGGTGTCGAGCGAGCCGATATGGCCCTCCTCGGTCACGACCACATTGAACAGGGCGTTGTGAATGTGAGCGTGCGGATCGCCGCCGACTGGGGCATCGATCAGGTAGGTGGCGCCATCCGGCCCGTCCTGCACGTGCAGCGTCGGCCGGGCTGTGTGATGGCGGAAGCTGACCCATCCAACGGCACCGGGGTCGGCCCCGTCCTCGCCGCCCTTGCCCTTGCGTGCCCAACCCAGCTCCCGGGCGACGTAGCGCATGGCGGCGTCGTTGGCCCGGTCGATGGCGTTCCAGATCGCGGCGCTCTCTGCCGGCGTCTGGGCGAACTCGGCCGCGAGTGTGACAGACTTGTGCGGTGAGAACGTGAAGTCGTAGGCACTGACTTTGCGCGCGTGTTCCGACCAGGCCTCGCCGGTGTCGCCGCGCTTGGCCTCGAACAGCCGTTCAAGCTCTCTGTCTCTCGGCATATGGGTGGGATCAATGCCAAGCGCCTGGGCGGCGGCGAACGGCATATCCGGCCGCCAGGTCGCCCGGCTGTCGCGACCGGTGTAGTAGGCCGTCAGGCGCTCGCCTGAGGCCAACAGCTGTCCCAGCGTGATGGCAAGCCCATGGATCGGCTCTGGCGTGTTCTCGGTGAAGTAGGCCCGCAGCAGCTTGCCTTTGCTTGCAGCCGAGATCTTGCGGAAGGGCATCATCCCCAGGTGCCCCGTCCAGCGCCGTTGCCAGGAGCAGGAGCACCCGCGCCGGCAGCAATGGCCCGCGCCAGGTCGCCCGGCAGGTTCTGCTCCATGTCACTCTGGCTCGCCACGATCTGCCGGGCGTAGCCGGTCAGCTCGCTCAACTGGCCGATCATGTGGCCGATCAACTCGTCCAGGCTTGGACCATCCTTCGGTTCGGATGTGAGCTTCTTGATGATTTCCGCCTGCCCCACCACCAGCATGTGGAGCTGCCTTTCTTGGGCCTGCAATGCACTTGCTATGTCCTGAACGGCCCCTTCGATGCGGGCCAGGGTCTCGGTCTGCATGGTGTCCATGTGCGCCTCCTTGGGTCGCAGCAGGATCACCCGCCGCGGCGCGAACGGCGCTGGACTCGATCTGGCCTGGATCAACACCTCTGTCACACGCCCCCACTCAAGGGCGAACGCTTGCACAAACGGGGTTGGTGTTGTCCGCTCCCCCGTCCGACAATCAACGTGGCCGCCTTGCCGTCAGCAGCCCGGAGTTGACAGACAGGGCGGGCGTTGTCCGTTGAGGGTGGTTTGCCGGACACTCAACCCGGCAACTGTGGCAGCGGTAGCAAAAAACGGAATGCGAGTGAAAAGGGCGGCTCATGCGAGGGCCATAGCCTGCCCAGGGGCTAGCGCCTGGCCCTCGCATGGGCTTGGATAGGGTCGGTATGCACAAGGAAACCGAACTGGAGATGGTGCGCCGGCACGTCCGTGGGGGTGCCGGGCACGTGGCCCGCCAGCGCGGGATCGTGGCAGGGCTTCACGCCGACAGCCTGCTTACGGATGTTGCGGAACAGCTCCTCGCGGGCTTCGAGGACGTACAGCGGCAACACATGGCCCACCTCGCGCGTTTGGAAGGCTAACCGGTCGGCTCTCCATGACCAAACTCATATGACTGCGCCAAGGTGGGGTAAGCTGACTGCTGACGCTACTCTGGCTCGCCGACCATCCACCGCATCAAAAGCGTCAGCCCAGCCACAACCGCCACATACCCTGCAACCAAGATCGCGTGCATGTCTCACATCCAGTGTTCCTGGGACGGCAGATAAGCTCCTCCCTGCTGCGTTGCAAACCATGCAGTGTTGGTCGCTGCCTTGCACTCGGGCAAAGCTGATGTAGCGCCCAACTTTGCCATAAACCATGCCTGCGGTTCTATTGCCCAGGCCGAACAAAGGAACATAGCCCCATGTCGTGGGACGGATCAGGCGCCCTGGTATGGGATGCAGAACGCTTGCGGATTGCCACCGACGCGGCCGGGGTCGCCCTGTGGTCGTGGAACATCGACACCGACGAGATTGCCCTTGATGAGCGCGCTCATGCCTTGTGGGAGGTGCCAGGGAACGGGCCTGTCACCTTCGAGGATCTGTCGGCCCGCATCCACCCCGCGGACCGCGATAGGGTCAGGCTTGCTTTCACGGCGACCCGGGATGTGACGGGGCCATACGAAATCGACTTCCGCATTTTGGACGACGAGGCGATACGGTGGATTTCGGCCCGGGGCCAGGGTGACGACGTGGGCATCGTCGGGCGGGTTATGTTCGGCGTGTTCCTCGACGTGACCGAGCGCAAGCAAGCTGAAGAGACCCGCGAGCTGCTGGCAGGCGAGATGAGCCACCGCATCAAGAACCTGTTCGCCATCGCCTCGGCCTTGACCGCCATCGCCGCGCGCTCGGCCGCGAC
>CAXTCN010000272.1:0-5610 GCA_964242575.1 uncultured Acetobacteraceae bacterium
ACAATAGGCGTGGCCCATCGCCAACCCTTCAAAACCTCTGTGCAGAGGTGCTAGCCACTGGATGAACGGCGCGCCCACGCAGGTGTTGACCGGCAATGACGCGGCACGAGCGGCCCGCTTCGGGATAGCATCATGGTTGGCCTGTCTTATGGACGGACGTTAGTCTCCATATCCGGGTCGCCCTGGAAAGAACCGCATGATCCTGTCCAACAAGCTTGCCGCCCTGGCCGAGGCCGGCAAGCCCGTCCGCATCGGCGTGATCGGGGCCGGCAAGTTCGTCTCCATGTTCCTGTCGCAGGCGCCGCGCACCCCCGGCCTGCACGTCGTGGCCGTCGCCGACTTGGACGTGGCCCGCGCCCGCGCCTCGCTCGCCCGCGTTGGCTGGGCCGCGGACCGGTCGGCAGCCACGTCCCTCGACGAGGCGTGCCGCGTTGGCATGACCCTCGTGACCGACAACACAGCCGCCCTGGTCGCGGCCGGTTGCGTCGACGTGGTGGTGGAGGCCACTGGCAACCCCGCCACCGGCGGGCGAGTGCCTGGACGGCGAAGGCGGCCACATGGTTTACGGCAAGCTGATGCCCGCCGAGACCTCCCTGGCGGCGGGTGGCCTACCGATCGGGCTCGCGCACGGCCTGACGCTGCGGCGCGATGTCGCCGCCGGCCACGCGGTGCGGTAGGAGGACGTGAGCTTCGACGAGGCTGATGAGGCCATCCGGTTCCGGCGGGAGATGGAGCGTGCCTTCAACGGGGCGGGCAGCGAGCCGCGCCCAGAGGGGTGAGATCATGACGGCCTTGGGCCAACCAGCATTACAGGCCGCGTCCAACTTCCTCGCCACCCATTGGCGCGAAGGACGCCACGCGGACACGCTGCCGCCGGGGCTTTGCCCTCGGTCGCGTGCGGACGGTTACGCAATACAGGCGCTGATCGAGGAACAGGGCCTGGGGTCCCGGCGGGGATGGAAGATCGCGGCGACCAGTGCCGCGGGGCAGGCGCACATCAACGTGGACGGTCCGCTGGCAGGGCGGCTCCTCGCCAGCTGCGTGGCCGCGGAAGGCGAGCCGGTACCACTCGGCGCCAACCGCATGCGGGTCGCCGAGGTCGAGTTCGCGTTCCGCATGGGCCGGTCTTTGCCGCCGCGGCCCGAACCTTACGCCGCCGACGCCGTGGTCGCAGCCGTCGCGGCGCTCCACCTCGGGATCGAGGTCCCGGATTCGCGCTTTACCGACTTCACCGCCGTGGGCGCCGCACAGCTTATCGCCGACAATGCCTGCGCCGACCGCTTCGTGCTTGGCCCGGCCGTAGCAGTGCCCTGGCAAGAGGCCGACTTGGCGGCGCACGCCGTGCTGGGGGTGAATGGCAAGGTCGTGCACGAGGGCCGCGGCGGCAACGTGCTCGGCGACCCGCGCATCGCGCTGGCCTGGCTGGTCAACGAGCTAGGCCGGCATGGGATCACCCTGGGCAAAGGAGAGATCGTCACCACGGGCACCTGCGTCGTCCCGGTACCCGTGGCGCCCGGCGATGTCGTCACCGGCGACTACGGCGCCTTCGGTTCCTTGCAGGTCCGGTTCACGGACTAGGAGCCTGTAGGGCACCAAGTGACTTGAGGGTGCCGGGCCGCTTTCAAGCCATTTTTCGACGGCTTTTTAGTCAGGCGGCCTTGTGTGGCAGTCGGCACGGTGGCCTTTGTGTTCAGCCGATGCCGGCTAACAGGTCAACGACCTTTTCCGGCATCGGCACCTCGACGTCGTGCGGCACCGGCAGCTCCAGGTAGCGCCATCCCGCCTTGGCGCGGGCGCGCTGGCGGCTGGGCTCGATGGAGGCAAGCGCCGGGTTCGTGTAGGCGACGTAGGTCACGGGCAGCCCGGCGCCGGCGGGCTTGGACAGGCGCACCGGGCTTTCATAAGTGCCGATGGGGTGGGGGCGCAGCCGGCGCATGAACCAGTCCTTGCCCGGGCTGTCCGGGATCGGGAACGCCTCGGGACCCGGCACCGGCAGCGCGACCCCGCCGCCCTGCTCGCGCGCCACTTTGCGGCGGGCCTCCGCCATGCCGGCCGGCAGGACCGTAAAGGCCGTGTCGCCGTCCTCGGGGATCAACGCGTCGAGGTAGACGACGTGGCGGACGCGGTCGGTCATGCGATCCGCGACCCCGGTCACAGCCATGCCGCCATACGAGTGCCCGACCAGGATGATGTTTCGAAGCTCGTCCGTCTCGATCACGCTGGCGACATCTTCGATGTGGGTGTCCACGGTGATCTGGCGCGACATGAGGTGGGCACGCTCGCCCAGGCCCGTTTGGGTGGGCGTCCAAACGCGATGGCCGAGCGTCCGCAGGCCCGCGGCAACATCGCGCCAAATCCAGCCGCCACCATAGGCGCCATGGACCAGCACGTAGACCTTGCCCGGAGCCGGCGCGGGTTGCGCGACGGCTGCGGAAGCCACAAGGGTTGCGGGCGCCGCGGCCAAGCCGCTCAACAGATGCCTGCGGTGCATAATGGTTTACCCTTGGTTGACGCGCGGAAGGCTAAGAGTGCCTGAAAGGATGGTCAACGCAGGAACGGCCGGGGCAGAGGCACTCCCAGCAAGCTGCGAATGCAGCGGCCAGCAACGCTGCTTCTTGGGATTGGCAGCAGCCCCGCCCGGCGCGCCAGCAGGCGCTTCGCCCCGGCAAAATGCTCCGCCAGGGGCCGGCAGGTCGAGGTATTGACAGGGCAGGGCAAGCTGGTGGCCAAGGGTGTGCGGGCAATCGGGGTAACGGAAGCGACGTACCACCGGTGTGCGTCGCGCCAGGAAGTCACCACTGCAATGCCGCAGGCGGGAAGTTGCAGCTCACTGCGACTATGGCGCCAGATGCGCGTCGAAGAAGCGCGCCACCTCCGAATGGTAGTCGATCGTCTCCGGCCCGAACGGGTCGGCGTAGTATTGCGCGTGGGACTGGCCCTCGAACACCTGCAGCAGCGCCTCGACCCCGGCCTGCCGCAGCTTGCGGTGGACCCGCACCGTGTTGGACAGGAACAGGTCGCGCGTGCCTGAGGTCAGGATGGCCGGCGGCAAGTCGTGGAAGTCGCCGTAGATGGGCGAGAGTTGCGGGTCCTTCATGTCGCGGCCGTTGGCATACAGCCGCGCGGCCCGTCCCAGCCAGCCTTTCCAGGACACGAGCACGTTGTCCGCGAACTCGTGGGTGAAGTAGGTGTCGCCCACCTCGGCGAGGTCCGCCCAAGGGGTGCCGGGCGCCATGGCGGCGGGTTGCGGCAGCTTCTCGTCCTTGATGCGCAGCGCCAATGCGAGGGCCATGCCGCCGCCTGTGGACGTGCCGAACACCGCCATGCGCTTCGGGTCGGTTGTTTTGATCAGCTCCCGATACACCGCCATCACGTCGTCCATGGCCGCCGGGTAGGGCGCGTCAGGCGGCATGCGGTAATCGACGGAGACGACGCGAAAGCCGCCGTAAGCCGCCATCATGATCGCCTCGCGCGTGCCGGCCTCGCCCGGGCTGAGCACATAGCCGCCGCCATGGATGTGCAGCAGCACGCGGCCTAAGTTGGCGGCGGGCACGATGCGTGGCTGGAGGATGTATGCCTTCACGCCGGCAATCGTGGTCGGCTCGGAGACGACCCCGAGCTTTTCCCGCATCGCGGGCAGGGCTGCGAGCACCGGCGCAGCAGCCTTGGCGACGAAGTCCTTCCACTCCGCCGCGTTCTTTGGGTCTGCGTTCCAGTAGGGCACGTAGGCCCCTGCGATGACTGCTTGCTGCTGCGGGCTGACATCTTCCCTCGGCACCGGCAAAGCATGGGCCGGCACCTGGCGTGCACCGGCTTGCCGGTTTGCCTCGCTCTGCGCGGCGGCTAGGTCGTTCCAGGCTTTGCCGCTCGGCTCCTGTGCCGCGGCCGGCGTGGCCAGGGCGGCGAGCAGCGGCGCTGCCAGCAGCAAACGCTGCAGGCAGGCCGCGGCCGGCCGGCGCGCCAGTGTCCTGGGTTGGCCCTGGCTGCCGCTCATTGGCTCAACTCCGGCTGGTCGGTGATCGCTTGGTAGACGAGGCCACGGAATGCGAGGCGGTAGTGGAGGCGCTGGCCCGGCGCCTGGATCAGCATGATCGGCACAAGCTGTTCCTTGGGATCGACCCAGAACGCCGTCCCCGCCGCGCCGCCCCAGTTGAACTCGCCGACACTGCCCGGATACGGCGCCATGCCCGGCTGCGTCCGGACCGCCACCGTGAGCCCGAAACCATAACCCGGCCCCGGCGCAAAGTTGCGGCCTTGCGAGAGCGCCGGGTCGAGGTGGTCGGACCCCATCAGCTCCACGGATTTACGTGACAGCAGGCGGGTCCCGTTCAACTCGCCGCCGTTCGCCAGCATGAGCGCGAACCGCATGTAGTCGGACGCAGTCGAGAGCAGCCCCTCGCCGCCGCCCAGGAAGATGCGCGGCTTGGTGACGTCGGTCAGCTTCGCCGTGTCGCCCGTATCGGGGTCGGGGCCGGGCTGTGCGACGCGGTCGAGCTTCTCCTTCGGCACGTTGAAGAACGTGTCGGTCATGCCCAGCGGCTTGAAGATCTGCTCATCGAAGAAGGCATCCGCGCGCTGCTTGGACACGACCTCGACCAGCGCGAGGAGCACGTCGATGGAGCGGCCGTATTCCCAACTGGCGCCGGGCTGGAACATCAGCGGCAGCTTGCCGAGCGCCTCAACCATCTCCTGGTCGGTCATGCGGGCCGAAAGCGGCTCACCATCCGCACCTGCAAGCTGGATACCGAGCCCCGCCTTCGTCATCGCCTGCTCGGCCGCCGAAGCGCCGGCACCGTAGGTGATGCCGGACGTGTGCCGCATCAGGTCCTGGATGGTGATTTCGCGGTTCGCCGGCACCGTGCTGGTGACCCGGCGCCCTTGTGCATCGACCGTTTCCACCATCACCTTCGGGCTCTTCAGCGCCGGAAGGTACTTGGAAACGGGATCGCTGAGCCGGAGCTTGCCTTCTTCGAGCAGCATCAGGACTGCGACACCGGTGACCGGCTTCGTCATCGAGTATATGCGGAAGATGCTGTCCTTCTGCATGGGCGTGCCGCTGGCGGGGTCACGGACGCCGAAAGCCTCGTGGTAGATCACCTTGCCGCGGCGAGCGACCATCACCACGGCGCCCGGCAGGCGCTTGGCGTCGGTGTCGGCTTTAAAGAGCTGGGTGATCCGGTCCAGCCGGCCCATGCCGACTTCGGACGGCGCTGCGGCAGGCAAGTCGGCGGCAAACGCCGCCGAAGCCAAGACCAGGCACGTGGTTGCTGCCAACAGAACTCGCCGCATGGAACCTCCCGCATTGTAGCGCCGTCGCCGCGGCACGTTCGGAGCCACGATAACACTCGCGTTCGATCGGGCAATGTCGCATCACCAGCCGTCTTGTTCCGGCTGAAGCTGGCTTTGATGGCGTCATGCGAGCCGACGTGAAACTGGGCAGCTTCGTCCTAGTGGTCCGAACCTAACGCTTGGTTCCCAAGGGTTAGGCGACTCGGTCCACCAAACAAAGGGCTAGTGGTGCAAATCCAACGGTTCTTTCCGTTAGATTTGCACCACTAGCAGCCTGTCGGACTTAACGCGACGCGGAAGCTTCCGATAGGATCGGGACAT
>CAXTCN010000273.1:0-5598 GCA_964242575.1 uncultured Acetobacteraceae bacterium
AGAACGCCAGCGGCACCAGCGCCAGGATCGCCGCCGCCGCCGTCAGCACGATGGGCCGGGACCGCCGCACGGTGGCCTCGGTGATGGCCTCCGACAGCGGCACGCCTGCCGCCGTGTCCGTCTCGATCTGGTCCACCAGAATTACGGCGTTGCGCATGATAATGCCGGCCAGCGCGATAAACCCGAGCATCGCCACGAAGCCGAACGGCGCGCCCGTCACCAGCAACGCCGCCGTCACGCCAATGAGGCCCAGCGGCGCAGTCAGCAGCACCATGAACACCCGGCCGAACCCCTGGAGCTGGATCATCAGCAGCGCGACCATCGCGAACACCATGAGCGGCATGACCGCGTTGACCGAGGCCTGGCCCTTGGCGCTCTCCTCCACGGCGCCCCCGACCTCGATCCGGTAGCCCGGCGGCAGGCGCTGCTCCAACGCTGCCAGCGCCGGCGCGATCTGCGCCATCACCACCGGCGCCTGGACGTTGCCGGCAATGTCGGCCCGCACCACCAGCATCGGCGAGCGGTTGCGGCGCCAAATGGTCGGCGCCTCCATGCCATAGCTGATGCGCGCGACCTGCCCCAGCGGCACCGCCCGGCCCCGGCCCTGCACCGGCAACTCGGCCAGCGCCGCCAAATCGCCACGCTCCGCCGCCACGGCGCGCGCCACCACGGGAATCAGCTCCGTGCCCTCGCGGTACTGCGTCAGCATCGCGCCTTGCAGCACCGTTTGCAGCGCCGTCGCCACGTCCTCGCTATTCAGGCCCAGCAGGTGCGCCTTGTCCTGGTCCACCTCGACCTGCACGGACTTCGCGGCGTTGCCCCAACTGTCGCCCACGTTGCGGACGTGCGGGTTGGCGCGCACGACGGTGCGCAGGTCGTCCGCCAGGCCGCGCAGCACTTCCGGGTCGTGGCCCAGGATACGGAACTGGATGGGGTAGCCGACCGGCGGCCCCAGTTCGAGCCGGCCGCTGCGCATCCGCACGTCGGGGAACTGGCCCTCGTCCGACAGGCGGTGCAGCCGGACCAGCAGGGCTTCCCGCGCCGGGATCGAGTGGGTGTTGGCGATGATCTGGCCGAAGTTGGCGTTCTCCAGCTCCGGCGACGACGCCAGGAAAAAGCGCGGGCTGCCCGCGCCGGTGTAGGACACCCAGTTGCGCACCGTGGGGTCGGTGGACAGCAGCGCCTCGATTTGTTGCACTATGCGCGCGGTCTCGGCATACGCGCCGCCCTCCGGCAGACGCAGGTCGATGACCACTTCCAACCGGTCCGACGCCGGGAAAAACTGCTGCGGCACGCGCATGAAGCCGCCGACCGCGGCTGCGAACGCCAGCACGGTGGCACCCATCACCACCCAGCGGCGGCGCACGCACCACTGCACCACCGCGCGCACGCCGCGGTAGATGCGGGTGTCATACACCTCGTGTTCGCCGCCGTGCGCCGGGCGCTTGCGTTCCTGCAACACGGTCGCGCCCAGCAGCGGCACAAACAGCACCGCCACGAACCAGGACAGGATCAGCGCCAGGCCCACCACGCGAAAGATGTCCTGGGTGTACTCCCCGGTGCTGGACTGCGCGAGGCCCACCGGCAAGTAGCCCGCCGCCGTGACCAAGGTGCCGGTCAGCATCGGGAACGCGGTCGAGGTGTAGGCGAAGCCGCCCGCGCGCAGCTTGTCCCAGCCCTGTTCGAGCTTCACGGCCATGGTTTCCACGGCGATGATCGCGTCGTCCACCAGCAGCCCGAGCGCTATGACCATCGCGCCCAGCGAAATGCGTTGCAGGTCGATGCCCAGCAGCTTCATGCCCAGCAGCACGCCCGCGATCACCAGCGGCATGCTGATGGCGACCACGATGCCGGTGCGCCAACCGAGGCTCACGAACGACACCACCAGCACGATGGCCAGCGCCTCCAGGAAGCTGCGCTCGAACTCGGCGACATCGAGCTTCACCACCTGGGACTGGTCGTTCACCCGGTCCAGCCGGATGCCCACCGGCAAGGTCGGCTGCACCTCCGCCAGCCGGGCCGCGACCCGGCCGCCCAGCGCCAGCACGTTGCCGCCCTCGGACATGGAAATCGCCAGCCCCAACGACGGACGCCCGCCGGATTGGTCGCCGACGCGCATCCCGGCCATCGGCGGATCGGCCGTGCCGCGCACCACGTCGGCGATGTCGCCCAGCGGCACCACGCGGCCCCCGGCCGAGATCGGCAACCCGCGCAGCACCTCCGCGCCGTCGAACCCCGCGCCGGTGCGGACGAAAATCCGGTCCCGGGACGTTTCCACGAAGCCGCCGGCCACCACGCTGTTCTCGCGCGCCACCGCCGACTGCACGTCCGCCAAGGTCAGGCCGAACTGCGCCAGGCGCCGGGGGCTGAACTCCAGGTAGATGCGCTCGTCCTGCTGGCCGACCAACTGCACCTTGGCGACGCCGGGCACGGCCAGCAGGCGCTCGCGCACGTCCTCGGCCACGTGCTTCAGTTGCGGCAGCGTGAAGCCCTCGCCCGAGATGGCATAGACCAGGCCGAACACGTCGCCAAACTCGTCGTTGAAGAACGGCCCCTGCACGCCGGGCGGCAGGGTGGGCGCGAGGTCGCCGAGCTTCTTGCGCACCTGGTACCACAAATCCTGCGTGCGGCGTGGGGGCGTGTCGTCGCGCAGCGTGATGATGGTGGTGCTGGCGCCGGGCTTGGTCTGGGTTTCGGTGTGGCCGAGGAACGGCAACTCCTGCAGCTTGCGCTCGATCCGGTCCGTGACCTCGCGCGCCATGAGGTCCGCGGACGCGCCGGGCCAATGCGCCACCACGACCATGTTCTTGATGGTGAACGGCGGGTCCTCCGCGCGGCCCAGCCCGAGGTAGGCCCACACGCCCGCGCCCGCCAAGGCCAGCATGGCGAACCAGGTGAGCGTCCGGTTGCGGAGCGCCAGCGCCGAGAGGTTCAACGCTCCGCCCCCGCCCACGCCATCACCGGCAACGCGGGGTCAAGCCCCGTCACCCCGGCCGTCACCACCTGCTCCCCAGCCTCCAGGCCCGCGCCGATTGCTACCACGTCGCCCTGGTAGCCCAGGACCTTGACCGGCCGCAACACAGCCCGGCCGCGCCCCGCGTCCAGCACCCACACTGCCGGCGATCCGCCCTGGTCCGACAGCGTGGCCGCCGGCAGCAGCGCCACCTGGCCCTGCCCGGCCCCGGTGAAGCGCACGGTCGCGGTGCCGCCCAGCGCCAGGCGGTCCTGGCTGTTGTCCACGGCGATACGCACTGCGAAGGTGCGGCTGGCAGGGTCCGCCCGCGCGGCAACCTCCCGGATGCGGCCCGGCGCTTCACCCTCCCCGGCCCACGCCGCCACGCGGATGTCGGTGGCCGCGCGCACCTCGGCCACGCGGTTCTCCGGCACGTCCACCAGCACCTCGGTCTCCGCGGTGTGCGCCACCGTCGCCACCGGCTGCCCGGCCGCCACGACCTGGCCGACCTCGACCGGCAACGCCGCCACCACGCCGTCGGCGTCCGCCTCCAGGATGCGGTAGCCCTGCTGCGACTGCGCCAGCGCGTACTGCCGCTGCGCCTGTTCCAAGCGCGCCCCGGCCATGGCGGCCATGGCGGAGCGCCGGTCGTTCTCGGACACGAGATAGGCCGGCGAGTTGCGGCCCATCGTCTCATAGCGCCGCAACTCCGCCCGCGCGTTCGCCGCATCGGCCGCCGCGGCGGCAACGGCGTTCTGCGCGGCCTCCGCCTGCAGTTGCAGGTCCGAGGGGTCAAGCTGCGCCAGCACGTCGCCCCTCTGCACGCGGGCGCCGAGGTCCACCGGCCGGGCCACGACCTTGCCGCCCACCCGGAACGCCAGCTCCACCTGCCGCCGCGCCTGGATGGTGCCGGAGTAGGTCAGCGTCCGCTGCGGTTGCGTCAGCACGACCGCCTGCACCCGCACCGGACGCGGCGCGGCCTCCGCCTGCGGCTCCGCCGGCTTGTCGCACGCGGCCAGGCCTAGCACGACGGCCATCCCCGGCACGGCGGCCATCCAAGGTGTCACTCGCATCCCGGTCCCCGCGTCACGGTGGCGCTATGTCAGATGCAGGTTTACCTCAACAATGTTAAGCGAACAAGAATCAGTTTGTTGGGGTGGTTTGCAACCTATAGGATCAGCCCTGCCGCGGAGGGGGTGGCTGCGCCGGGGCGCATTCTAGTGTACTGTCGCGGCATGGCAATGTTGCGCACCTTTCGCCCTTGTAGTCCTGTGCGGTTCTGCAATTCTCTGACAATCCCCTTGACCGGCGGGTTGCCAAGCATGGGCACTGGTGGGATTGCGGCAGAAAGCGGGGCCGCGCCATGACGGCCGACGCCGCTCCAGATCCCGCCGCTGACCTTCTCGCGGCCGTCCAGGACCGGCGCTTTGCCTGCATCCTGGCCGACCCGCCCTGGCAGTTCGTTAATCGCACGGGAAAGATGGCGCCGGAGCATAAGCGCCTCAGCCGTTACGGGACGCTGGATCTCGCCGCGATTTCCGCGTTGCCGGTCGGCCAAATCAGCGCGCCGACCTCGCATTTGTACCTTTGGGTTCCGAATGCCTTGCTGCCAGAAGGCTTGCAAGTCATGAGAGCCTGGGGGTTCAACTACAAGTCCAACATCGTATGGCACAAGCGTCGCAAAGACGGCGGAAGCGACGGCCGTGGAGTAGGTTTTTACTTCCGCAACGTGACGGAGTTGGTTCTGTTCGGCGTACGCGGAAAGAACGCGAGGACGTTGCAGCCCGGCCGGACGCAGGTGAACTATCTTGGAACGCGCAAGCGCGAACATTCGCGCAAGCCGGACGAACTCTATGACATTATCGAGGCGTGCAGCCCAGGGCCGCGCTTGGAGCTGTTCGCGCGAGGCGCCCGCGCCGACTGGACCGTGTGGGGCAACCAAGCCGTTGAGAGTTATGAACCGACTTGGAAAACCTACGGACACAACAGCGCGGCGGAGCGGAGGCAAGAGTCCATGCTGCCCTTGCTTACGGAATGAGCGTTACTCATTGTCCGTGCCAGCGAACCCTGGCAGGCTGCGGCGGCTAACGCCTTTTTCCTCAGCCACACGGGCCTGGAGAGCCGCCAGCGCCTCAGGCCCATCGTCCACGAAGTTGACCGGCCTAATTGCAAACGTCAGTACGGGGCATCCGCCCCCGCCGCCTCCCTCGATTTTGGGCCACAGCTTCTCATGGTGCGTCGTGGCCTTGCCGTAAGAAGCTCCTTTGCCAAGTTTTTTGAATATTGTTTGCAATTCCCAAGACCGAGTAATGATAATCCCGACCTGTATTGCTCTTAACTCGAATAAGAGTCGAAAGTTATTCAGGTCACGATCAAAGAATGGATCTTTGTTGTTCCACTCCATCTCGACCGCAACGCCACCCTTCAGGCAGTCCACCGCGTGCGTCGGACTGTCAATCTTACTTCCATCAACCGTGATGGATGTCGCAAACCCCTTTTCTTTCCACCCCCTGTCATAGAAGGCCCTATCGATACGCTGACTGATGAGAGAACGGTTGCCGCCTCCTACCAGTACTTCCGACTTCAATAGCTGAGAGCCTGTTTGACTATGCTGCCATGTATTCGGGGCGGTGATAGGCACGCAG
>CAXTCN010000274.1:0-5571 GCA_964242575.1 uncultured Acetobacteraceae bacterium
GAGCGGCTTCGCCTGGGCCGCGCTGGCGGTGGCGCTGTGGCTCACGCTGGCCTCCGTCGCCTTCCTGTGGATGGCCGGGTTGCTCCACTCACCCGCCATCCCGCCCTGGGCACGCCCTTGGCAGTGGTGGGTCTATGCCCGCTGGTTCGGGCGCTCCACCTCGGAAGCCGCCTTGCTCATCGCGTCGGCCGCGCTGGCGACGGTGCCCTTCGCGGTGTGGCTGCGCCTGCTGTCGCTGCGCCCTGGTGGCCTACGCTTTCGCCCGTTCGCTCGTTCACCGGGCATCGTCCGCGGCACGTCGGACAACCACGGACACGCCGACTGGCTGCCGGTAGCCCGGATGCAGGAGCTGTTCCCGCCCGTGCCAAGCGATGGCGTGGGCGGCGTCGTGGTGGGTGAGGCGGACCGCGTGGATCAGGGGCCGGCGGCCGGCATGGACTTCAACCCGGACAACCGCGCCACCTGGGGCAACGGCGGCCGGGCGCCCCTGCTGATCGACCCGTGCCAGCGCGGCTCCACCCACTCGATGGTCGTTGGCGGCGGCGGCACCTACAAGTCCACCACGCTGGTCACGACGCTGCTGACCTGGCGCAAGAGCGCCTTCGTGCTGGACCCGGCCGAAGAGCTGGCGGACCTGGTGGGTGCCGAGCTGGCGGACCGTGGCCGCAAGGTCGTGCGGCTCGGGATCGGCGGCGCCGGCCCGAACGTGCTGGACGGCATCGACATCACCGACACGATGGCGGAAACGCGGCTGCGCGCCATTGCCGGGCGCGTCATCGGCCCGATCCCCGACGACGACAAGGGCGGCAAGTTCAAGCGCTGGGGCCGCACCATCATCCTGGCCCTGCTCGCGCATATGATGTGGGACCCGACCATCCCGGCGGAGCTGAAAACGCTGCGGGCGTTGCGCGACGGCCTCGACGGTGGCGAGGAAGCCATACGCAACCGCCTGCGCGGCATCGCGGAAAGCTCTCCCAGCCCGCTCGCGCGGTCGCTGGCCTCGACCATGTGGGGCATGGTCAAGGAAACCTTTGACGGCGCGCTGGGCAACGCCACCGAGGATACGGAGTGGCTGGCCTCCGGCGCCTACGCCGACCTGGTGAGCGGCGGCGCCTACCGCATGGGCGAACTGGTGGCCGGCAACCTGGTGGTGTTCTGCCAGGTGCCGCAAGAGGCGCTGGAGCACACCCCGGCCGTGGCGCGGGTGCTGGTGGGCTGCCACCTCGATGCGGTGTTCGCCGCCAAGGGCGCGGTGAACGGGCGCGTGCTGTTCCCCCTGGACGAAGCGGTGCTGCTCGGCCGCGATCCGTCGCTCAAGATCGCCCGCGACCAAGGGCGCAAGTCCAAGATCACCCTGCAACTGTTCTACCAGTCCGAGGGGCAGATCGAGGAGGTTTGGGGTGCGGGCGGCAAGAAGGCGTGGTTCGATGGCCTGTCCTGGCGCACCTATGCCGGCGTGCAGAACCTGGACAGCGCCCGCGAGCTGGCCGCCATGCTCGGCACCTACGGCGCCAAGGCAATCTCGTCGGGCAGCAACAAGGGCAAGTCCGGCCGCCCAATGGAGATGGTGCAGAGCGGGTCACGCGGCACCAACACCAACGAGCACGAAATCAGCCGGGAGCTGGCCAAGCCGGATGAGCTGCTGGCCGACATGCGCGACGATGAACGGATCACGCTCGTCCGCAACCAGCGCCCGATGCGGCACGGGGCGGCCATCGGCTTCCGCCGGCCGGAGATTTCAGTCGTGCTGGGTCAAACGAGCTACCGGCGGCAGGTGCGGCCGGCAGCGGCTGAATAGGGAGGAAGGGCAGCATGTGGGGAAGCGACAACAGCATCGAGCCGGTGCGCGGCGTTGCGGCCGTGGCGGTCAGGGCCGATGGCAGCACGGCAACGCGGGGCTTCGTGGAACCGCCGATCCGGGAGGCGACGCCCGATGACCTGGCCTCCGCCGCACGCCGGGCACGCAGCGGCCCCACCCCTGAACCGAACCCGGTCCAGGCTGTCCCGGAAGCGCGGGGCAGCTTCTTCCGCCGCCGCCCGGCCGAGCCGGCAAAGCCCGATGCCGTGGCGCAGCGGCACGGCCTTTACACGGCAGAGAAGGGGAGCACGCGGCGCTACTACGCCGATTATCAGCAGAAGCGGGAAGTGATGCGGGCAGAACCCAAGCGCATCACTACCAAGCTGGACGACAAGCAAACTGTCAGCGCCATGCTGGACTTGGCGCAGTCGCGCGGCTGGGACACGGTGCGCCTCAAGGGCACCACGGACTTCCAGCGTGAGGCGTGGGTGCAAGCGCAAGTCCGCGGCATGAAGGCGGAAGGCTACAAGCCCACCGCAACCGACCAACAGGAAGCGGCACGCCGGACAGCCTCCGTCGCTCCGGTCCAGGCACCTCCGGTCCACGCGCCCCCTATCAAGGCGGCAGAGTCCACGGCACCGGCCGGCACCGCCGCGCCGAAGGAAGCCGCCAAGGTCACGAACACGGTCACGGTGTCAGCACCGCCGGCTGAAAAGGCGGAAGCCGTGCCCGCAAAGGCCGCTGCCGCCCCACAACCAAGGCGGGCCGCTGCCGTCAGGCGCACGGCTGCGGCAGCTCCGGCGCCGGCAGCCGCTGCCACGGCGGCACCTGCTGCCGTCCAGGCAACCACACCCGCCGCCACTGACGGCGGCGCCGCACCAGACAAGGCCAAGGCGATCCTGATCGGGCGCAGCAAGGCGGTGTGGGGCGCCGTCGAAGCCACCGGGCAACAGGCGCGGGCGGCCGATGCTGCCACGGCTAAGGCAATGGCAGGTGAGCGGCCCACGGCTGCGTCCACGGCGTGACCGGCCCCGGCTGGGTTTACGTTCTGACGCATCCGGCGTGGGACAAGCTCGGCATGGTCAAGGTGGGCAGGACGGGACGCGACCCGCGTACCCGGGCAGCGGAAATCACCTCGGTTTCCGGCCTGCTGGCCCCTTGCACCATCGCCTGGTGCTCCCCCGTGTCCGACATGGCCACCGCCGAACAGGCGGTGCATCGGATGCTCAGGGGTCATCGTGTGCGGAAGTGCCGTGAGCTGTTCCGGGTGGATGCCGCGACGGCGCGGGGGGTTGTCGAAGCCGTGGCCAACTCTTTTCCGGCCTTCGGGCCGCCGCCGGCCCTCCTGGCGCGCTCCGTGCCAGTGCGGCCCGTGGCAATCTGGCGGCAGCGTCCGCGCTCGTCCCGGCCCACCTCCTGGCGTTACGGCCGGCGCCGCATCCCGGTGCCGGTCCGCGTTGCGGCTGGCCTTGCGGCTGTCATCTCCTGGTTCACGTTGGTCCAGCCGCATTTGGGAAGCGGCTGGCTGTTTGGAGGGTAGGGTAATGGACGAAGTGAGGAAGGCGCGGGCCAAGGTGCGCGAACGTGAGCGCGGCATCTGGAACCGTGTGGAAACCATCGGACGCGAGGCACGCGCGGCCGATGGCGCAATGGTGAAGGCATCGGCAACGGCGACGGCCGGGCCTGAAACCAAGCGGGAAAAGATGACACAGGCGCTTAGCTCTGGCTCGTGACAAGCCATGGACGATCATGGGCCTGTGCTGACGCCGGTTGAAGCCGCAGCACCCCATGACCGTTCAGAAAGTGTTGCCTGGTCCGTGCTGCCGGCACCCTACGGCAACGGCGTGATCACGCAGGCGCACACCCGTTGGTGCGAAATCTTCTCGGACGGCCGCCTCAAGCTATCACCTGGGGCTTTTACCTGGCCAATACCTTGGCAGCGCTTTTAGTGTTGGCCACGGCGCATGAGACTTGATGCACCGCTGCGGCAATCCCGGTCATGTTGTCATTGACCGCCGAGACGCTCGCCGCAGTCTCCTTCATCCCCGAGGACATCCCTTCCGTCACTACGCTTTGCTCTTCGACCGCGCTCGCCGTGCCCACAACGAATCCACGTACGACGTCAATCGATGCGCCGATCTCCGACAAAGCTACCACCACCTCGTCTGACACTACCCGCAGCTTGTCGATCTCCTTCTCGATCTGGTCGGTCGCGGCACGCGCCTGATGGGCAAGGTTCTTCACCTCGCTGGCTACCACGGCGAAACCTTTTCCAGCCTCGCCAGCACGCGCCGCTTCGATCGTCGCATTTAGTGCCAAAAGGTTGATCTGACCCGCGATATCCTGGATCAGTTTCACAACCCCTCCCATCGCAGTTGACGTGGCAGCCAGCCGTTGCGTTGCCTGGTTGGCCGCCTCGGTTTGAGCATACGCCGTATCTGTGGCGGCACTCGACCTGGTCATGGTCTGCGCAATTTCCCTCACAGACTGCGCCAGCTGCTCTGTGTTCATGGCCATGTTCTGTACGCTGGCCGAGGTTTGCTTCACTGCTCCAATCGCTTGATCAGCTTCATGGCTGGACACGCTGATCGCACTGTCAATCTCACCGAAGTTCCGATCAATCATCGTCTTCAGGTTGTCCAACAGCTCTACTTGAGCAGTGATGTTTGTTGCGTATTTCACCACCTTGAATGGCTTGCCATTGAGGTCAAGGATAGGGTTGTAGCTGGCCTCGATCCAGACCTCCTTTCCACTCTTGCCAACTCGCTTGAATTGCCCGGACTGGTACTCGCCTTGGTTCAACCGCTGCCAAAAAGCGCGGTATTCAGCGCTATCTCGATGGGTCGGCTCAACGAACATGCTGTGAGGCCGCCCCTGGACCTCTGATAGACTATAGCCCATTGCGTCAAGGAAGTTCTGATTAGCTGTCAGCACCTTGCCGTCCAGCCCAAACTCGATCACAGCCTGCGACTTGCCGATCGCATCCACCTGTCCGCGCAAGTCGGCAAATTCCATCTTCTGACGCGTCACGTCGGTGGCAACCTTCACGATCTTGAACGGCTTGCCTGCCCTGTTGAGAACCGGGTTGTAGGACGCCTCGATCCATATCTCGGCTCCGCTCTTGGCGATGCGCTTGAACTGTGCAACCTGGTACTTGCCCTCACGCAGATTGTCCCAGAAAAGCTTGTAGTCGGCGCTGGCTCGGTAGGCAGGCTCGACGAACATGCTATGGTTCTTGCCCTGGATCTCTGGCAAAGTATAACCCATCGCGTTCAGGAAGTGCTCGTTGGCGGTCAGGATATTGCCGCTAGGGTCAAACTCAATAATTGCTTGCGATCTGCCCAGAGCAGCAAGCGTTGCCGTAGCAGCACCGCTCGTCTTAGCACCAAAAGCTTTAAACATCGTGAAACCCCATCCAGCAATGGCGCCAAACAAACCAGAAGGCTGGTGCTGGTATGCATGGTTAGCCGTTCAAGGTCATGCTATATAAATGGCAAGGCAAAAATGCCTCTTTGAGGACGAGCTGCGCGCCATGTTGCCGCCGGGCCTACGCCTGAATGGTGTGTGTTCGGCAGGATCGTCACCGCGGCGTTTGGAATGGTGGCGGGCGTAAAGCCGGGGTTGCTTGAGGAACCTGCAGGCTGAGCTTCGGTTGCTGACCTGCCGCCCGGCATGAAGAGGGCACACCAGCGTAGCATGGCCATGTTCCCGGTCCGTGCCGTGACCCCTGGTGCAATGCCCGACTTGAGGGTGCCCTGGTGCCCGTCAAAATC
>CAXTCN010000275.1:0-5563 GCA_964242575.1 uncultured Acetobacteraceae bacterium
GGTGAGCCAGAGCTTGAGCCGGAACGGCACCGGGTCGTCGCTCGCCTCGAGCGCATAGGCCACGTCGCGGGCGAGATGGGCCAAGCAGGTTTGCTGGGTCAGGCTGTGCCCTTGCTGGGCCGAGTAGCGGTCCGACAGCCACACCCCAGGCTTGTGGCCGTCCATCATCTCGCGCACGACCGAGGCCGCCCGCGTCGGGGCGGCGTGGTGCACAACCGCCGCCGTGCAACGGAACACCCAGTGGTAAGCGTTCGAGCCCTCGATCCTGACCCCGGTCTCATCCGAGGCCACCACAGGAGCACAGCGCAGTGCCGCAACGGCCTGCTCGCGCCCGGCCTGGAAGCAGCCCTGGGCGCGGCGCAGCAGGTTCATCAGCCCGCCTTGGCTGATCGGCAAGCCGAACAGGTCGGCCAGCGTCGCCTGCAGCCGCTGGTAAGACAGGCTTTGGAGGGTCTTCAGGTAGGTCGCCACCGCGTGCAAACGCGGACCAAACGGCGTGCCGGTCGCGGCAGGCGGCGGTGCGGCCACGACCCGCGCTCCGCAACTCGGGCACTGCACGGCCAGGCGACGGTGGTGCTCGATGACCGGCTTGACCGGCGGCAGCTCGATCCGCTCGTGCACGCTCACCACCTCGCTCGGCAGATCGGGGGACAGCGCCCGGCAGCAGCACGGGCACTGCTGCGGGGCGTGATCGACAACCCGGTCTGGGTTCGTGCCGAGCATCCGGCTGTGGCCCTCGTGCCCGGGCTTGGCCCCTCCAGGCTTGGCCTGCTCGCGCCGTTCCTTGCGATCCGTGGACGGCGGCTTGGACGACGTGCGCGAGGTCTTCTCTGGCCGCTGAAGCCGCAGCACCAACTCGATCAACTCGTCCTGGCTCAGCCGCTCCAGCTCGTTCCGCTGCATCTGCGCACTGAATCAGCGATGCCGATCCGCCGCAAGGGGAAGGGGGTGGGTAATTACGGCGCTTGGCGGTGCGATGCTTGTCGACGCGGTCGAGGTAATCGGCGCCGAGGTCGGCGAAGGCCACGGCGCGCTGCAGCATGTGGAAGGCGGCGACCAGGATCTTGTACGCGATGGCGACGGCCGCTTTCTTTGTGCCCATGCGCGCCCGCAGCCGATGGAACTTGTCGCGCAGGTAGGTGCCCTTGGTTCGCGCACTGCATACCGCGGCGGTGACCAGGGTGGCCTTCAGGTATGAATTGCCTTTGCGGGTGCCGCGACGCTTCTGCTTTCCAGCGCTTTCGTGGTTGGCCGGGCATAGGCCAGCCCAGGCCGCAAGACGCTGAGCGGTGCCGAAGATGGCCATGTCCACGCCGATTTCGGCGACGATGGCCGCTGCCGTCAGCGCGTCCACGCCTGGGATGGTCACCAGCAAAGCTTGCTGGGCGGCGAAGGGGCGCATGGCGGCATGGATGACCGCCTCCACCTCGGCGAGGTCGCGCCCGATCTCCTCCAAGCGCCGGATATGCATCCTGAGCAGCAGGCGCTGGTGCTCGGCGAGCGACCCGTCCAGCGCCAGGGCGAGCCGGTCGATCTTGCTCCGCAACCGCCGTTTGGCGAGGTCGGCCATCGCGGCCGGAGCTGCGCGGCCCTCAGCCAGCGCGCGCAGCATCAGCATGCCGGACACGCCAAACACGCTGCTCATCACGCCTGCGAGCTTGATGCCGGCACTTTCGAGCAGCTTGAGGGTGCGGTTGCGTTCCGCGGCCATAGTGCCGACCAGCGCTTTGCGGTGGCGCACCAGTTCGCGCAACACCCTGATCGCCGGCGGCGGCACGAAGCTTGCGCGCACCAGCCCATGGCGGACCAAATCGGCGATCCATTCCGCGTCCTTCACGTCCGTCTTGCGGCCGGGCACGTTGCGCATGTACGAGGCGTTGCCGACGATGACGGTGAAGTCACCTTCCAGGGCAGCGTGGACGGGCTGCCAGTAAACACCCGTGCCCTCCATGCCGACGGGGGTGACACATTTCTCAAGCAGCCACTCGCGCAAGGCCGCGAGGTCCTGGCGCATGGTGCCGAAGCTGCGCACCTCCTTGATCGGTCGGCGCCCTGCTGCGCTGAGGATGATGCAAGCCACCACCGAGCCCTGGTGCACGTCGAGCCCGGCAACGCGTTCGATCAGTGCGTCCATAACCACCTCCAACAACAAGGGTGGCGGGCACGGCGCCGCGGGACTGTAGACAGAGGCTGGCCCACGTGCTGGCCGGACAAGCCGGCCGCGACCTTCGGTGGTTCCTGAACGCAGCGCGGACCGATCTCTTGTACGGGGTCGGATACCACCTACCCATTACCGGCCTCCACACGTATGCCGGTCGGTATGTTGGAAGAGCCGTCCGCCGTTCCAATCCAGACCCATTTTCTCCTTCAAGGCGGTGCGCGGCCGGACGCGCTGGGCATCTCTTGTTGGGTTCCGGGGTGGTGGCGTCGGAAGCGTGGCGCGGGTCTGAGGACAACTGGCGCGAAGGCGGCAACGGGAGTAGCTGACCGGCTCGCGCGAGGAGCTTGCGTCATGGCTGCATCCGACCTGGTCAACCTTTCGGGCCTGATGGACGATGCGAAGTGCTTCGCCTTCGTGCGCCAGCGCCGCTGGCCGGAGGGCATCCGGTGTCCTGGTTGCGACAACGATGCAGTGACCCGCGACGGCCACGACGACGCGCAGCCCTGCCGGCAGCGCTACCGGTGCAAGGCGTGTTCAGGGCGTTTTGACGACCTGACCGGCACGGTGCTGGCCGGGCACCACCAGCCGCTGCGCGTGTGGGTGCTGTGCCTCTACTTCATGGGCCTGAACGTTTCCAACCGGCAGATCGCCCTGGAGCTGGGCCTGGATGCATCGGATGTGCAGGCCATGACGGAGCAGCTGCGCCACGGGAGACTGTCGCAAAATTGGGGGTCAGGCGGCGACCGCCATTGGCAGGTAAGGGTCGTTGGCTGGCAGGAACTTCTGTCCGAAGCCGGAACCGAGCGTGCCATTGTAGACGGCGCACCGAACCTGCAGCAGCAGATCGGCGCCGCGTCGCGACCAGCGCATCTGCTGTGACTTGTTCATCCGACGGTTCACCAGGAAGTTAGCCGTTCCTTCAGTGATCGCGGTGCCAACCCGCAAGCCGGCGCGGTGCCGCTCGGCGTAGTTGACCAACCAGGCGCTCTGGCCGGTTAGATAGCCGTCCAGCGCATGCAAGGCAGTCTGCAGCTTCCGTGACGGCGCATTGAGCGTTCTTTCCTCCGGCTCGCCCTGGAGTTGCTGCATGACCGCGCGGATGCGATTGGTGCTGATCTGAGCATCGTGGGCTTTGCCATTCCAAATACGCCAGTGCAGGCGCTCGACCTCCTCGACGATCACCGCCTTCGCCTCGGCTCGCCTTGGGTCGTCAACCGGCAGTGCGCTGGCGATCTGCTTCAGGTGCTGCAGCCGCATGGCGATGTGGAACCAATCCAGGGTGGGCGGCCTGGCGACGCCGGCATCGGCGAGAATGCGCCGGAAACCAGGGCAGCCGTCGGTGAAGGCGGTCAGCGCCGTGTCCTTTGTTCTCCCGACAGCGTCGAGGGTGCGGCGGATCAGCGCTCGAATGTCCGTGCCGGCTTTGACAACGGCGCCGAAAACCTGCCGGCCACCAGACGCTGTCTCGACATTGCCGATCCGGACCTCCAGATGCCGCTCGCCGTCCGCGCAACTGCGGATGAACGTCGAATCCAAAGTCACTACGATCGCCGACGCTGCTGCTTCCGGCCTGATCGCAGCGCACTCATCAAAAGCCTGGCCAACCTTCAGAGTGTGGCGGCGCAAGGTCTCATGATGCTGTCCCGCGTCGACCGGGAACAGCTGCTCCAGCAGATCAGCGGCGGTCCTGTAGGTCATCAGGGCGCAGAGATGCGCCTGAAGCCGGTCCAGCTCCGGTGTCGACCGGCAATGCGCTGGCCAAGCGATGCCAGCCTCGATCCCGCCGCACGCGGCACAGCGAAACCGCGGAAGCCGCACCGTGACCTGGCCGAACAGCGTCGCCACCGCATGCTCCCGGTAGTCCCTCACGCGGCAACCCCCACCACAGTGCGAGCAATTCGGCCGCTGAACGGCGTGATCCCTGGCCTGCGTGGCGACGATCTCCTGTTGGACACGCGCCAGCAACCGCTTCGCTTCGGCCAGGGTCAGTCCCAAATTGGCGATATTGACGAGATCCTCGGGCAAGTTGATCTCCATGACATCCGCGCACGTTCCCTCGCCCTCAACCCCGATTTTCACCAACCTCAACATCCAGGCCACGCATCCACCCCAGGTCAGAGAACAGACGCGAAAATACCCAACTGCCCGGCGCACCCCCAATCTTGCGACAGTCCCCTTGGCTGATCAGAAAGGGGTTCCCGAGCCGGCCGATGTCTGATCCTTGTGTCGGCAGTTGGGTTGGAGGTTGCCTTGGCTGCGTTCTCACCGTTGCTGGACCTGTTGGCGGACGTGCCTGATCCTCGCCGGGCAGAGGGCAAGCTCTACGGGCTGCCGCATGTGCTGCTGTTTTCCATCCTTGCCATCGTGAGCGGCTGTAACTCGTATCGCGGGATCGTCACCTTCATCGACGTCCACCGCCGCAGGCTGAACGCGGCTTGTGGCCTGACCTGGCGACGCGCCCCCGCTCACACCGCCATCCGTTATATCCTGCAGAGGCTCGACCCGGTTGAGGTGGAGGCTGCCTTCCGCCGCCATGCCGCCCTGCTGCAGGCAGCGCGCGCTATGCCCGGGCAAGGCAGCGTCGCGCTGGACGGCAAGACGCTGCGCGGCAGCTTCGACAAGTTCCATGATCGTGCCGCCGCCCAGATGCTCAGCGCGTTCGCCACCGACACGGCACTGGTGCTTGCCCACGTCGACATCGCCGAGAAGTCGAACGAGATCCCGGCGGCGCAGGCGCTGCTGGCCGAACTCGGCATCGGCCCCGGCACCATCGTCATGCTCGATGCGCTGCACTGCCAAAAAAACGTTTGAGGCCGCGGCAAAGGCCGGCATTGCCCTGATCGTTCAAGTCAAGGGCAACCAACCGACCCTGCACCAGCAGATACAGCAGTTCGCGGCCACCACAGCACCGCTCGGGTCCGCCTGCAGCCACGACAAAGGCCGCAACCGCGACGAATGCCGCACCGTCGCCGTCTTCGATCCCGCACACGAACTGGCCGATACCGGTTGGCCGCACGTCGCCGCCATCATCCGAGTCGAGCGCCGCGTCTACACCCGCAACACCGCAACCGGGATGCTGCGCTACTCCACTGAGACAGCCTTCTACGTCGCAAACACACCCGTCACCGCCGCCCGCGCCGTCGAGGCTATCCGCGCGCACTGGAAAATTGAGAACACCTCGCACTACAGCCGCGACGTCACCTTAGGCGAGGACCGCTCACGCATCCGCACCAATCCAGGCGTGTTCGCCCGCCTGCGCAGCTTCGCCTTCAACATCCTCAAGGCAAACCAGACCGACACCCTCAGCCAGGACCGATACCGCGCCGGCCTCGGAGGCGTCAAAAAACCTAGGCCGGCAAAGTTGGCTGTTTGCTGAGGTTCTGCGTTGCGGTTTTGACGCTT
>CAXTCN010000276.1:0-5543 GCA_964242575.1 uncultured Acetobacteraceae bacterium
AGCATGAACGGTTCCTGGCAGGCCAGGCCTTGCCGCTGACGAGCGACGAACGCGCCGCGATTGAGCGGCTGGCGTCGGATGTCCCGGCGCTCTGGACGGCTTCCACCACCACGGCTGCTGACTGCCAGGCGATCGCACGCTTGATGCTGGACCGCGTTGTCGTCGCGGTGCAGGGCAAGAGCGAGCTCGTTCTCATCGAGTGCCATTGGGTTGGCGGCATGCGGACACAGCATGACCTGCGACGGCCGGTAGCCCACCTGACGCAACGAAGCGACCATGCCGCCCTGCTGCAGCGCGTCCATGCGCTGCACAGCAAAGGCCACAAGACCCCGGCGATCGCCGAGGCGTTGAACGCGGAAGGCTGGACGCCGCCCAAGCGCCGGACAACCTACAACGCCGCAATGGTGCGTAGCCTGCTGCGCCGCCTAGGTATACCGGCTGGCTCTCGCCTGTCCTGGACAGCCCGGCTGCAAGGGCGTGAGCCGGGAGAAGTGACCGTTGACGAACTCGCAACGCGGCTTGGCGCACCCCACGCCACGGTTCACCGCTGGATCCAGCGTGGGGTGGTCGTCGCCCGCAAAGTGCCGGTGCTTACTCAAAGCGTTTGGCTGATCCAGGCCGATGAAGCCGAGATCGACCGTCTACGCCACCGCCGCCTGCATGGCGTAGGCCACCCTGCAACCCTTAATCACTCTTGAGACGCATCATGCCTGGCAGATCTCCGCCTGTCCACGTGCGCAATACAGGGTGTCGTAAAGCCATTCGGCGCTGCCGGTTACGAGATTGGTCACCACGCAGCGGATGTCGAGCCCCATGATGCTGGCCTCGATCCTGGCCGAGACCCGGCGCTGGCAGCCCCAGGATTTGGCACCGTAGCGGATTTCGGCATAGCGGCGCAGCACCGGCGCCCGCGCCTCGGCGCGCCGGACCCGGACATCGTCGGCGGCTTCCTCCAGCAGCCGGCTCAGCACGGCGTTGCCGGGTAGGCCGAAGATGTAGTCGACCGCGTTCGCCTCGCACCAGGACATCACCTCGGGACGGCCGTAGTGGCCGTCGCCGCGGATGGTCAGGCGCGTATCCGGCCAACGCTGCCGGATGCGGCGCACCAGGCGCCTCACATGGCCGCGAACCTCGTGCCCGGACGGGGTCTTGCCAGGTCGCAGCAGGACCGCGACCGGGCGCGAGCTGGCGGTGTCATAGACATGGATCGGCATGAAACAGCGCTCGTCGTGGTGCGCATTGAATAACGACAGCTGCTGATGGCCGTGCACGACATCGACAGTGTCGTCGATGTCCAGCGTTACCGCCTTGGGCGGGCGGGGGTAGCTGGCGCAGTAGGTGTCGACCATGGCGTAGGTCAGGCGCACTACCTCGCGCAAGCTGGGCGCGTTCTCCCATCGCGACACGGTCGGCTGCGAACATAGGTCATGGCCGCTGTCGGGCAAGCGTCCGCAGGCGAGCTTGAAGCCAGGGTCGGTGCGCAGATGGTCAAGGTCGTCAGCGTCCTCGTAGCCGCAGGCGATGGCCAGCATGCGGGCGCGCAGGACGTCGGCGACGCTATGCGTCACGAACAGCGGGTTGCGCGGGTCAGCAATCAGCTCCGCCAGCCGGTCGGCGATCCCCAGGCGTCGCTCGGCGGCGGCCAGCAGCATGACGCCGCCATCGGAGGTGAGACGTCCGCCGTCAAAGGCGGCAGTGATTTTCTTGCGGCCCACGGCTGGAAACGGGAACGGCGCGGTCGTATCGTCGGACATGGCGGGTGTGGCTCGGCGTGATCGGGTGAATGGATGGCGTCGACACCCAATCCGTAAACACGATCAGCAGCTTACGCGACACCCGCCGCCGAATCCCTGCTATGCCCTGAATAAGATGGGCTAAGGTCATCGACACCCTCCGCCCGTCAACCTGACAACACCCCGCGAAGGCGGGCGGCGTCAAAATCGGCACGCAACGGGATCGGCATGGCAGGCTCCTCGATACTCCGCCACCGAATCAGATTGGCACCGCGTCGGGCAAGCCCTGGAGTCAAGGACCAGGAGCTTTGGTATAAGCGATGGGTGGTCCGTTTACATTGCTGAGCGATCCAAAGCGGTTATTCTAGCCCTGATTTCGATGCAAAGGATCAGCGGACTACATGCGATCCGGTAAGGACGGCCTGACCTTCGTTGCAGCCTGGGACCGGGCCATCCACCACTCGATGACGAATTCGAGCACATCCTGATGCCCAGCTGTCGTGGCTTACCGGTATGGACGACAGGATGACAGCAGTCCTCGATCAGCATCTCGCGAGGTGGACGGAGAACAGCGACCTGCGGGCGCAGGTGCACCTGCGCGACTGCGCCCTTGACAACCTGCGGCAGGGCGTGTGCGTGTTCGACGGGCAGCGACGGCTGCTGCTGTTCAACCGGTGCTATGCGGAGATGTATCGGCTGCGGCCGGAGGACCTGTGGATCGGCATGACGCTGCAGGACGTCGTGGATTTGCGCTATGCCGCGGGCACCGGGCCGGACATGCCGAAAGAGGAGTTCCTGGCCTGGCGGGACCGCATTAAGGTTGCGGATGGAACCACGGAGACCGTGGTGGTGATGCGCAACGGTCATGTGCACGAGTTCCATCATAAGCCAACGCCAGGCGGCGGCTGGGTGGCGACGTTGGACGACATCACCGAGCGGCGCCGCATCGAGCAGCGCATCCAGCACATGGCGCACCATGACGCGCTGACCGGGCTGCCGAACCGGGTGCTGTTCGCCGAGCGGCTGCAGCAGATGGTTGAGCGCCTGGGTCGGTCGGAGGAGGTGGTGGCGGTGCTCTGCCTGGACCTCGACCGGTTCAAGGACGTGAACGACACGCTGGGCCACTCGGCCGGCGACCAGTTGCTGCAACAGGCCGCGGAGCGGATGCGGCTGGAGGTGCGGCAAACCGACACCCTGGTGCGGCTGGGCGGCGACGAGTTCGCGGTGATCCTCAACAACTTGCAGGAGCCCGCGGAGGCGTCCGCCTTCGCCGAGCGGGTAATCTGCGCCTTGTCGGCGCCGTTCGACCTGGAGGTGCAAGCTGTGACGATCGGCGTGAGTGTCGGCATCACGCTGTGCTGCGGTGCGGATCCCCGGCCGGAGCCGGACCATGTGCTGCGCTGCGCGGACATGGCGTTGTATCGGGCCAAGGCTGAGGGACGGAACGGATACCGGTTCTTCCAGCCCGGCATGGACACCCAACTGCAGCGGCGACGCTCGATGGAGCGGGACCTGCAGCAGGCGTTGGCCGAGGAGCAGTTCACGCTGCACTACCAGCCACAGTTCGATCTCCGCACCCGGCGCATAACAGGCGTCGAGGCGCTGCTGCGCTGGCAGCATCCGGAGCTTGGCCTGGTCGTGCCTGACGACTTCATCCCGTCATGCGAGGACACCGGACTGATCGTGCCGGTGGGGGCGTGGGTGCTGCGGACGGCGTGTGCGCAGGCGGCGCAGTGGCCGGGGCTGCGGCTTGCGGTCAACTTGTCGCCGGTGCAGCTGCAGCGGGCGGGGTTCGTGCGGCTGGTGGACCAGGTGCTGCGGGAGACGGGTCTCTCGCCGGGCTTGCTGGAGCTGGAGATCACCGAGGGCATGCTGCTGCAGGGCACCCCGCAGACGCTGAAGACCTTGGGCGATCTCCGGGCGCTGGGGGTCGGGATCGCGCTCGATGATTTCGGCACGGGCTATTCGAGCCTGAGCTACTTGCGGCGCTTCCCGTTCAGCAAGATCAAGATCGACCGCGGGTTCGTGGCGAACGTGGTTGAGGATGCAGGGACCGAGGCCATCGTGCGGGCGGTCGCAATGCTGGGGAGGAGCCTCGGGATGCAGGTGAACGCCGAGGGGATCGAGACGCCAGGGCAGCTTGCGTGCCTGCAGGCGCTGGGGTGCGACGAGGGGCAGGGCTACCTGCTCGGCCATCCCGTCGCGCCGGACAGGCTGACGGGGTTGCTGACCTCGGTGAGCTCGGATTGCGAGCCAAGTGTGGATGTGCCGCAGGTTCGACCCTGACCCTACTCTCGCGCACTCCCGCGTCGGCCGCAGGCCAATCCCGGGTCCTGCCTGTGCTGCAACGGCCCGGTGGATGCGAGGCTTGCCGGTCGCCTGAGCAGATCTTTCCGTTCACCATGGCCTTCCAGCCCATCGTCGACGTTCAGGAACGCCGGATCGACGCCTACGAGGCCCTGGTGCGCGGGCCGGATGGCGAAGGGGCCGGGCAGGTGCTGGCGCAGGTCAATGCCGGCAACGTCTACAAGTTCGACCAGGCCTGCCGTGTCAAAGCCATCGAGCTGGCAGCCCATCTCGGCATGAACCGGCAGCTCAACATCAACTTTCTGCCGAACGCCGTCTATGAGCCGCGAGCCTGCATCCGGGCCACGCTCGATGCTGCCGCCCGCACCGGGTTCGATCCCAGACGCCTGACCTTCGAGCTCGTCGAGACGGAGGCGATTGCCGACACGCCTCACCTGCTCAACATCATCGCCGAATACCGCCGGCAGGGCTTCAAGGTCGCGCTGGATGACTTCGCGACCGGCTACTCCGGGCTTGTGCGACTGGCCGAGCTGAAGCCCGACATCGTAAAGCTCGACCGCGCCTTGGTGCAGGACTGCGACAAGGACCGGACCCGCCTGGCGATCATCGCCAGCATGATCACGCTCGGTGCCGAGATCGGCATCAAGGTGGTCGTCGAGGGCATGGAGCGCAGAAGCGAGGTCGATGCCCTGCGCTCCGTCGGCGTTCGGTTCATGCAGGGGTTCTACTTCGGCAAACCGGTCTTTGAGGGTCTCTGCACCGATGAGGCCGTCTTTGCCGAAGAGGTCTGAACGCCTGGGACAATGGACCACGCTGCCCGAGATACCGGCAGCGGCGGCGACGCCCTGATCTCAATGAGGTTGGCAAACCGGTCGAGCTCCGTCTAGGTTCCGCGCCGTCCACAAACGGAGGCGATCGACATGGCGGCGGGAACGGTCAAGTGGTTCAACGGTGACAAGGGTTTCGGCTTCATCCAGCCGCAGGACGGCAGCAAGGACGTGTTCGTGCACATCACGGCTGTTCAGGCGGCTGGGCTCACTGGCCTGAACGACGGCCAGAAGGTCACTTACGACGTGGTGACGGAGCGTGGAAAGCAGGCTGCGTCCAACCTGCAGCTGGGTTGACCTGTGGCGCTGCATCGCACGGCCCGGCATTCGACGCCAACCCTTGCAGGCCTTGTCAGAGGCCGCTCGCGCTTTCGTCTTCGGGTATGCTTCATGGGAAGCGGGCTCAAGCCGTATGGCTGGGAGGTCTATGACGAGGAGGACGGCAAGGCCGTGCGGTGCGCGCGCAACCGGTTCCGCACCTCGGCTGAAGCTTGGCAGGCAGGCGCAGCAGTGTTGAGCGAGTAACAAAAGACTAATGACTGACCAGCCTGTAGGATCTTGGGACTTGCCACCGGTTTGAGCCAAGGAAACAGGCAGCGGGATTAATTTGCCCGAAGCCGGAGAGCCTGTTGCACAATCGCCTCCGGGAACGTTGCGATGATGCGTTTCGGTGTTG
>CAXTCN010000277.1:0-5542 GCA_964242575.1 uncultured Acetobacteraceae bacterium
GTGACACGAAAGACCTGCGCTTCGGCATGGGGATGAGCGCGATGCACGTCAGCACCCCCGACCGGCGCGACCGCTTGTGGCTGATCAACGCCTTCGCCGTCGTGCTGCTAACCTTGCTCGGCGCGGCGGGCGAAGCGCTCGGCTATGACCGGCATCTCAAGTCCAACACGACCAAGCGACGCACCCACTCGCTGTTTCGCCAGGGCAGCATGCTCCACGAACTCATTCCCACCATGCCCAGACTGCGACTACGCCCTTTGATCAAACAGTTCGCGCAGATGCTGGCGGCACAGCCAGTCTTTGGCGAAATGTTCGTGCAATCTAGAAATGAGGGAAGTCTTGAGGCTGCGGCCATGAACATCGAGATGCTGCCAGGATTGGACAACGTGGTGCGGTTCCCAATCGAGCTGCGGGTCGCGCCATCGATGGAGGTGCTGTACGACATCGGCCCGAACTGCCGCGAGGTGCTGCGCATCGCGGAGTCGTACAAGCTGGAACTGCCAAACCCAGGGCTTGCGAACCAGGTCGATGAGGAGACGGCGCGTTACGTGGCCGAGCACGTCCTGCCGCTCGCCCCCTCCGAGCGGCAGGCAGTGCTGAGCAGGCTGCTCGATCCCGTGGTGAAGCGGGCGATCGAGGCGTGCCGGGACGCGGACCGGGTCAGCAAGCAGTTGGTGAAGGCGGAGCAGAGGTTGCTGCGCGCGCAGACGGAGGGCGGCTACTCGCTGCCGCCGCTGAAGGAGGCGGCGAACGCGCTGAGCTGGCGGGCGGCGGAGTTGCTGCTGCTGGCGCACCACCGCTGCCAGGAGGCGCACGGCGTCAACCGGGCAGTCGGCATCGCCCGCCGCGGCGAGACATGGACACCCTACAGCGCGGCGGACACGACCGAGTGGCTGATCGAGGCGGGCTTGGCCGACCAGGCACGCCGGGCCGCCGGCACGGCCTGACCATCTGCCCCTCGCCGGCCTGCCCGGGTCGCGTGCGTCAGGGCTGCAGCGCAGCCGACCGGAGGGGGACCACACGATGCCATGGACACGTCTCGATCCAGCCGGGGTCAGCCAGGTCCTGAGCGTGGGCTGCGAGCCGGCCCTGCCAGGCGACGAGGCCGTGGCTGAGCAGGCGCTTGCCTATGTGCGCGACGGGCGGGATGCTTTGGTCCGTTACGCCCCAGCAGTGTGCAGCTTCGGCGTCCTATGCCGCAGTGCCGGATCGCGCCTTCGCTGGGCGGCCCCGCTTCTTCGCAGGCTGGATCACCGGCTCGGGCGGAGGCTCAGGCTCATGCTTGCGACCGAGCCCGGCCGTCTTGGCCAGCGCCGAGCGCCGCTCGGCGTAGCCGGGTGCCACCATGGGGTAGTCCTGCGCCAGGCCCCAGCGCGCGCGATACTGCTCGGGCGTCAGGCCGAAGCGCACCCTCAGGTGGCGCTTGAGCGTCCTCAGCTTGGCCCCGTCCTCCAGGCAGACGATGTAGTCCGCGAACACCGAGCGCTTGATCGGCACCGCCGGCCGCGGCCGCGCTGCCTCGCCTGGTGCGTCCAGCTGCCCCACCCCGTCGAGGGCCGCATGCACGCTGCGGATCAGCGCGGGCAGCGCATCAGGCGGGACGGCGTTCCTGGCCACGTGCGCCGAGACGATCTGGGCCGAGAGGCGAAGCAGGTCGGCTGCGGACGGCGGATCGTTCTCAGGCATCGGGTCTGGCTCTCTCACGGTCAGGCTGAGCCCTGCCTCGTATCGATGCACGGCCCGCCAGGCAACCAGACAGCAGCGCGCCGGCACTGACTGCGGCCTTGCGTCCGGGTGGCGCGGACACGACGGCTTGGCTGGTTGGCCGGGCCGGACCTGGCGTCAGCTGAACGGGTTGGCGACGGTCTTTGGCGCAATGGGTGCGGGCACGGCGTCCGGGAGGTCCTGCTCCGCCTCGAGGTGTCGGATGGCCTGGTCGAGCAGCGCCTGCAAGGCGCGCGCGTGCGCAAGCCCTTGCTTGTCGCGGGTGATGTCGAGCGAGCCGTAGAGCGCGATCCGCTCTGTGCCGTTCTCGATCGTCAGCCCGGCGATGGAGGTCGAGGCGGCATCGTCGGCGAACGGGATGAGCTTGGTCATGGGCGCTCCTGCTGTGCGGGCATCTGGTCAGGCGAGCCGCGCGCGTCGCGGCGTTGCCCTTTGCGGCGTTCGGGAGCATAGCGGCTGCCCTGCGGTGGCGGCAGCGGCATCGCGGTCTGCTTCACGCGGGCCGGCAGCGACGGGAACGGGTCGACGCCGACCATGCGGCTGAGCACGGCGACGGACACGGTGTCGCAGGCGGGCGTGGTCGTGTTGCCGCACACGTAGGCTCCTGTCCCGCCGGCCCGCGGGTCATGGACCGCCTTCCAGGTCGAGGATGGCACCAGCACGCCCCGGCCGATCGACGCCAGCGCCTGGCCTTCGAACGCCGGGCCGGTGACGACGTAGAGCTCGCCCTGGCGCACGGCGAGGTCGCGCACCGCGTCCTCGATGCCGGCCCACGGGCCGCGGTTCAGCGCGCCGGCCTGCGGCACCACGTTGGCGAGCGAGAAGCTCTGCTGCTGCGCCTGCTCGTCCGGCATGTCGCCGGCCGGCGCCATGTGGCCGCGGTCGTAGCCGGAGCGCCGATAGTCGTCGAGCTGCGCCTGGTCGGCCCGCGGCAGCCGCGCCTCGGGGTGGAACTCGCCCTGGCGCGGCGTGTCGCGCGCGGCGGCGAGGCTGGCGACGGTCAGGCGCTCGGCCGACCACAGCGGGCCACGCGTCACGCCGGAGGCGAGCACGGCGTACGCGCGGTTGCACAGCAGGGTGCTGCGCTGCGCCAGCCTGGGGTTCAGCAACGCGGGCGGTTGGCCGCCGGGGAAGAACCCTGGGCAGGCCGGCGCCTGCGCGACGGCCGGCGCCGGCGCGGCGAGCGCCAGCAGGGCGAGCGGAAACATGCGGAGGATCATCATGGCTCCGTTTGGCAGAAAGGGCCGCGGACGGCGACCCAGACCGATGACATCTCAGTTTGATATTGCAGGCCTCTCGGGCCATTGATGCCCACCCGGTCCAATGCTGTAAGCTTGGGCGCAGGCATGCAGCAGGAGCCCATCATGAGCGAAGCGAACCGTCCCGACCCCATGGCGGAAGGCAGGCTGGCGGCGACCAGCGGCGGGGCGACGCCATCGAACCCCTACCCGGCGGACACGGAGGAGCACGCGAGGTGGTTGGAAGGCTACAGCGACGCAATCGACGCGGCCGATGACGCGGTGGCATCCGATTTCGCCTAGGGGTTAGCGCAACGGGGACCTCAGGCTGGCTGGTCGAGGCTAGTGAGGCAGACCAGTCGCGCAACGCCGACCACACTGCCTGCCGGCCTAAGCCGCGTGCAGCAGTATGCGGCCTCTGTTCAGTCGTCGTCACCCGGACGGTTCGGCAGCTCCAGCCCCTCGTAGAGTTCCGCAAGTGGAATCTCGATGCCGACGCCGGGCAGCCGCAGCGTGTCGGCCTCGCCTAAAAGGGTGCTGATCCATTGCTCGCCGTCGCGTTGCAGCACCGTCGCCGCGACCTCGTCCTGCTCCAGCATGACGTAGTGGGTGACGGAGGCGATGGTGCGGTACTCGCGGTTCTTCTCGACCCGGTCCACCCGGGCGGTGCCCTTGCTGAGCACCTCGAAGATCACGACGGGGTCGCTGGTGACGGTGGCGCCGGGCACCAGGGGGCTGCAGGTGATATAGCCGTCCGGGTGGCGGACGCGGCCCATGACCTCGAGCTTGAGGTTGCTGCCGCAGGGACGGCACGGCTTGCCGCGCAGCCGGACCACCAGGGACGCGGCCAGGTTGAGGGCGATGCGGTCGTGCTCGGCGGTGCCGCCGGCCATGGCGACCGGCTGGAACCCATCGAACTCGTAACGCAGCTCCTGCTGCTCCTCCCAGGCGAGGAACTCCTCCAAGGTCATGCGTTGGCGCAGGGCGACGGTCATGGCCGGCAGCCTAGCACTGGTCGTCACGGTTTTCCTCCCTTGAAACGGACGGCAGGACTGAGCTGCCCAGGTCCGCCTGTGCTCGCAGGCGCAGGCGCGCGACGCCGCGACCTGGGCAGGCATCGGCGGCAGGTCGTCCGCCGCGGCCGGCACGCTGTCCATACGGGCAACGTCAGTGCGGCTTGGTGGCGTCAAGCCACCAGTCGGCCTGGCGCTCGGCAGCCTCGGCCTCGCGCAGCAGCGTCGCGCGCTGGCTGGCGGTAAGGTATGGCGCCTTGGCGTTGCCGCGGAGGTGCTCGGCCTGTTTGCGCCGGGCGCGGGCGCTGGCGAGGCAACTGGCGTTGGCCAGCGCGCTGGGGCTGATTCTGCATGACGGGCTCCTGAAACAGCAACGGCCAACCTGGCAGTTGCCGGCGGTTGGATGGACCGGAAGGAGAAGCACCGCGCCTCCCCACGGAAGCCTGGAGGAGGCGCGCAGGCAGGCTGTCAGGCGGCGTGGCGCAGCCGCGGCGTCCGCGCGGCAGGCGCACCGGCGGGCGCGAAGCGCGCCGGGCGGAAGCACTGCACGTCGGGCAGCGTCGGATAGCTGCTGGGCTGCTTGACCAAACCGAGGTCGTCGTGGAGGACCAGGGTGCGGACGGCGACCTGTCGCACGATGCGTGTGTCTGTAAGACGAGCCATAAGTGGGATCCCTGCCGTCACTTGCTTCAAGGGTTTAGGCCCTTGGCCATCGGCAAGTTCGTCGCCTGATTTGCTGGTAAGCCGTCAATCCACGGGCGATTTTACCTATAAAGCCGCGTTTTCGGCCTCGCAGGCGGGATGCCTGGGCACCTCCCGTTCCGCATCCGGCGGCTGAGGCAAGGGCGTTCCGCTGTGAGGATGTTTCCTTCATTGCGGGTGGCGGGCATGCGGGAGGTGGCTTGCTCCTCCCGTGCTGCGTTCTGTCCTTTCACTTTTCGGTACGGGTAAGGGCGTCATTTCCACTGCAGGCTGGTGAACGCCGGACCGGTCAGGAGACCGAGCATCCTGCCACTCTCTTCGGCGCTCTCGATGAACTGGGCGACGGCGCTGCGTCCCCACATCGCGCCATCCTTCGTCCTCACCCCCCTCCTCGCGAGATCCGCCGCCATGCCGTTTGCTGTCATGCCCAACGTTTTCAGTTGGGCCAGCAGCGGACCAATGTCGTCTATGCACCCGAACGCGGCGGCCTCGGCGTGAGGGAGGCCTCCTGGACTTAGGCGACGTTGGACAAAGCCGACGACCTCCTCCACGTTGTAGAGGCGCGTCCGTTGGGGCTGCTTGCTGCTCGCGAAGGTCCGCAAATCGATGCGATGTTGCATCACTCGGCCCCGGGTCAGTCGCCGGAACTCGTTCAAGGTAAACCGACCTGTCACCCCAAAGCGCCCGTGCAGCACGACGTTCACTTACTTGTAAGTCGCGAAGCCGCCGCCGCTGGCCAGCCGATTGACCGGACTTCGGGCGCAAGAGGCTTGGCGGAGGTCGTCAATGTTCACGAAGAGGTCGCTCAATGGAGTGCGCCTCTGGCGGTGGACAGGTTCAAGCCACTGCTTTGACCGTCTGCTG
>CAXTCN010000278.1:0-5492 GCA_964242575.1 uncultured Acetobacteraceae bacterium
GCTACGACCGCCATGACATGCCGGCTGCTGAGATGGTGCACATCTCGGCCCTCGAGCGCCTGGGCCGTCCTGTCGAGTGCCACGGCCATACCTCGGCCTATGCGCCGCCCGCCCTGGTAGCGATGTTGACCATAATCGAGGATGCCTACTGCGGGAAGGACAGCGCACTCCAGCTCCAACCCCGCATCCGGGTTGCGGACTGGACGGGAGAACCCCTCAATCCCGAAATCGACGAGCATCGCCGCCGGGTGAGCGCTCTTGTACGGGATGCGCAGGAGCGGCTTGGGACTGCGACATGAGGCTGGACGGCTCTGGGCGCCCCGTTGGTTCCCGTGGGCAGCCGAGCCGTCGCGAGACCGTCTGGAACCGTCTTGATTTGGGAGTGTCTTGACCATGGACATGAGCATCGCTGGCCTGCAGTCCCTGGTGAGCTTGCAGCAGCCGCAGGCCATCTTCGTCGTGCTGCTGAGCGTGCTCGTGCCGCTGTCCATTTTCGTTGGTCGCCGGAACGTGCGGATCCGCCGGCTGCGGATGCTCAGGAACCTGCAACGCGTGCTGCCCTCGACCGGTGAGCAGAGTTTCTTGCTGCCCGGTTTTGCAATGGTCGAGGCACGCTACCTCGATGAGGCGGAGGGACAGCGCCTCTGGTATCGCATGCTCGCCTGGCTCCAGGAGATCGGCATCTACCTGTTGCCGACCCTGGTGTTCGTGCTGGTGAGCGGCTGCGGCTTCGCCTTGCTGTTCAAGCTTGGCGGTGATTGGCTCTCAGCAACGACCATCCTGCTGCAGGGCCTCCAGGCAGCGGACGGCAACGCCGCGAGCTTCGCCTCCACGACGGCCCTCGTCATGGCTGCGGGCTTCGTCGGGGCGTATATCTGGTCCGTCAACTACCTGATCCTGCGCATCGCCAACTTTGACCTGTCGCCCTTGAGCTTCCTTTCGACGGCGGCGCATGTCCTGATGACCGTGTTCGTCGCCTGGGTGCTTCGGCAGGTCGTGGCGGCGCCCGCGCCCCAAGCCGTCGCGGTGGCGATCCTGCTCGGCGTCGTCTTCCTGTCCGGTCTCTACCCCTCGCTCGGCTTGAACGTGTTGATCGACCGCCTGCCGAGTTGGCTCCGGTTCAAGCGCGACATCCCGGAAGCGTCGCAGATCGGCCGCTCGTTTCCGCTCGACCTGATCGACGGCATCGACACCACGATCAAGTTCCGGTTGAACGGCCTTGACGTGGCCGACGTGCAGAACCTCGCCACGGCGAACCCGGTCGAGTTGTTCGTAGAGACGCCGTACGGCTTTGGGCAGATCCTGGACTGGATGGCTCAGGCTCAGTTACTGGTGGAACTCGGTCCGCAACGTTTCATCGCGGCGCGGCAACACGGCGTCCGCGACTTGATGGCCTTTCTCGACCTGAGCAGGAGCGATGGCGGACGGGAGCTGCTGGGGCTGGCTTCGCCTGTGTCCGGCAATGCCGACCAAGCCCTGCGGGCATGGGTCGAGAGCATCGCGCGCAAGCTCCATGTTCGCCAGACGGGACACTGGATGGCACTGTTCGCACGGACCTTCGAGGCGCCAATGACGGAGGAGCCAGTCGCGGATGGTAAGGTCATGCCTCTCAGGGCCACCAGCTGACGGGTGCTGCAAGCCCAGAGCCGTACGCAAATGACCCCTCGACGGAAAGGGCCTATGCTCGACGCTGGTCATTGCTGGTGAGCATCATGTCTGCCGCGGGCCCACCCTGGTGGCCAGGTTTCGCAAAAACGATGCAGGTTCAAAGTGGCGGGTTTGCGCCCTGGGCTCCGTTGCTGCTGAATATGGTTCTGGCGGCATCCGCCATGCGCGTGAGGCACGTCCGCGCGGCATTGAGTGACTGCGGCGCAAATCTCGGAGCCTGATGATGCCAATGGATGAACTTGCCTATCTGCTCGAAGTCCTGGAGCTGCAGCAATACAAGGCGACGTTCGCGGCAAACGACGTCGACTTGGCCGCTTTGCGCCTCCTTTCCGAAGCCGACCTGAAGGAGCTCGGCCTTTCACTTGGGCACCGGCGCAAGCTGATTGCCGCCGTCGTGGCCGGCAGCGACCCGGACGCGATCAGCGTGGTGGCTGCCGAATCCGCCGCGGCGGACCCGCGGGCAGAACGGCGCCAGCTTACCGTCATGTTTTGCGACCTTGTCGGTTCGACCGTGCTCACGGAGGCGCTCGACCCCGAGCGCATGGAACGTCTCTTGCGCGACTACCAGGACGTGTGCGCCGGCGAGATCGCCCGTTACGACGGCTTCGTCGAGCACTTCATGGGCGACGGCGTCCTCGCCTACTTCGGCTACCCACGAGCCAGCGAGGACGCGGCGGAACGGGCGGTGTGGGCTGGCCTCGGCGTCGTCAGCGCGGTCGAACGGCTGGCGTCACCGCTCAGCACGCCACTCGCCGTCCGCGTCGGCATCGCCAGCGGACTGGTGGTCACGCGCGGCAGAGTCACGCGCGGCGGCGTGAACGAGCACCCCGTCGTCGGGCAGACCGTCAACCTCGCCGCACGCTTGCAGGCCTGTGCCGAGCCGGCCACCGTCGTCGTTGCCGCGGGCACCCATCGGCTGGTCGAGGGGTTGTTCGAGTTCGAGAAGCTTGGCACACAGGAGCTGAAAGGCCTCGTGCTCCCGGAGCAGATGTGGCGTGTCACCTCGAAGCGGGCCGCGGCCACGCGCTTCGAGGCGACGCATGCGACCGGATCGGCAACACTGGTCGGCCGCGACCAGGAAGTTGCCTTGCTGCTGGATCGCTGGGAGTTGGCCCGGGCAGGCGACGGCCAGGTGGTGCTGCTGTCCGGCGAAGCCGGCATCGGCAAGTCACGCATCAGCCAAGCCCTGTGCGAGCACATCACCGCCGACCAGTGCCGCACCGTACGCTATCAGTGCTCGCCCTTCTACGGCAACAGCGCCCTGCAACCGGCGATCGCCCACCTTGAACGCACCTGCGACATCAGTCCTGATGACCCGGCTGGAGCGAAGCTGGACAAGCTGGAGCGGTGGGCTGCCGACGTGTCCCCCGAGATGCGGGCGGGCGTTCCTCTGCTGGCAGCGTTGCTTGGGCTCCCGATCCAGGGACGCTATCCGCCACTGACCTGGTCGCCGGAGCAGCAGAAGGAGCGGCTGCTCGAGCATCTCGCCGAACTCCTGACCGGCAACGGGCACGAGCCGGTCATGTTCTTCGTCGAGGATGCCCACTGGCTCGATCCGACCACGCGCGAGCTGCTGGACTTGTGCATCGATCGCGCACCCGCCTTCAAGTGCCTCATCCTCGTGACCTTCCGGCCCGACTTCCATCATGGCTGGAACGCACGCGCCGAGGTTACCGCGCTGGCGCTGAACCGCATCGGCCGGCGCCAGTCGATGGAGCTGGTCGAGTTCGTCGCGAAAGGCAAGCGGCTGCCGCCCGAAGTGCTTGAGCAGATCGTCGGCAAAACCGACGGGGTGCCCCTGTTCGTCGAGGAGCTGACACGAGCGGTCCTGGAGTCAGGGCTGCTCAAGGAGGAGGACGACCGCTACGTTCTGGTCGGACCGCTGACCCCCCTTGCGATCCCGGCGACACTGCAAGACTCGCTGCTCGCGCGCCTCGACCGCCTCGGCTCGGCCAAGGAGCTGGCGCAGGTGGGCGCAGTGATCGGACGCGAGTTCTCCCACGAGGCGCTGGCCGGGGTCTCCGCGGTTGCAGGCGACGCGCTTGAACAGGGGCTGCGCCGCTTGGTGCAGGCTGGGCTTGTCCACCGCCGCGGCGCCGCGTCGGGAGGAGCCTACACGTTCAAGCACGCGCTCGTGCAGGATGCAGCTTACGGAACCATTCTTCTGAGCCGGCGTCAGCAGTTGCACGCACGGTGCGCCGAGGTGCTGCAGGCTCTCTCGCCCGACTTGGCGGACAAGGAGCCAGAGGTGCTCGCCCAGCATCTGACCGAGGCGGGGCTTACGGAGCAGGCCGTCGAGCTGTGGTCCAGAGCCGGCCGGCGTGCAGCCGAACAGTCGGCCAGCCTTGAGGCCATCGGGCACCTGACCAAGGGCCTGGCGGTTCTGGCGCAGCAACCAGCAAGCGAGGCCCGAGATCATCGGGAGCTCCTGCTGCAGATCGGGCTCGGGATGCCGCTGATCGCCTGCCGAGGCTACGCCGCACCTGAAACCGGCGAGGCCTTCCGCCGCGCCCTCGAACTTGCGGAGCACCTGGGCGACGCGGTGCAGCGGGCTCGTGCTCTCTACGGGCTTTGGGCCTACAACTGCGCATTGGGCGAGAACCGCACGGCGGAGGGCTTGGCCGCGCTCCTGCTCCGGCTTGCGACCGAGGCGGGCGACCAGGGTGTCGCGCTGGTCGCCCGTCGCGCCTTCGGCTTGTCGCGCTACCTTCTCGGTGACCAGGCGAGGGGGCGTGCCGAGATCGAAGCCACTCTCCAGGCGTATGACGAAACCATCCACGGCCCACTGGCGCATCGCTTCGGACAGGATCAGCGCGTCGCAGGACTCACGGCCTTGTCCAGCATACAATGGGTGGAGGGCCACCCCGACACGGCTTGGGACAACAGCCAGGCTGCTGTCGCGGCCGCGCGTGAGATCGGCCACGCCAACTCCCTGGGCTACGCCCTGTGCTACAGCGCATGCCCGGTCGCCATGCTCCGAGGCGATTGGGACGAGGCCGAGCGGCTGGTCCGGACGCTGCTCAACCACGCGCGGGATCACCGGCTCGGCCTGTGGCACGCCCACGCCCTGGCTTACCGTGGCGAGGTGCTTGCCGAGCGCGGCGAGTTTGCCGCGGCGATCGCAGACTTCCGTCTCGCGTTCCTGGGTTTCAAGGAGGTCGTGTCCGGCCTGCGGTTGCCCGCGCACCAGGGTGCGTTTGCCCATGCCCTTAGCCGTGCCGGCCAGCTGCACGAGGCGCTCGCCGTTGCCGAGGAGGCAATCGTGCAGGCCGAACGACGGGAGGAACGCTGGTGCCTGCCGGAGCTCCTGCGGATCAAGGGCGAAATCCTGATAGCACGTGGCACTGTGGAGGGAGCCGAAGCCGCCCTCCTGGAGGCCGTCGAAGTAAGCCAAAGCCAGGGCATGCGCGGTTGGGAACTGCGCGCCTGCGTCAGCCTGGGCACGCTGTGGTACGATCTTGGGCGCGGGACCGAGGCTTCCGACCTTGTGTCCGTAGCGCTTGCGCACTTCGCCGAAGGGGCGGCGACAACCGATGTTGCAAGAGCTCGGGGACTTCTGGAAACCGGGCACGACAGGACGCTGCTCTCAGCAGCGGTTTGAAGAACATGCCAGGATTATCCGGCTCTGCCGGCGGATTCTGCGATGTTCGATGGCACCCGCGACTGACGTGCTTCCCGTTGCTCGGACCGCCGCAGGCATCGTCACGTGGACCTATACACGGTCACTTCCGGCCGCGTCGGCACCGCCTGTCAATACCGGATGAATTCAGGTTCTTGCGCACTTTCCGTGCTGTCGTTGCGGCTTCGGATGAGCACATAGGAGG
>CAXTCN010000279.1:0-5422 GCA_964242575.1 uncultured Acetobacteraceae bacterium
CGGATCGGCAAGGGTGGGTTCTGGATGACGGGCACCGTGCGCCGCGCCGGCGATGGGGTGCCGCTTGCCGGGCAGCGCGTGCAGATTTGGGCGCACACGACCGAAGGGCAGGAGCATGAACCGCAGAGCCACGGGGCCACGCTCACCGATGCGAACGGGGCGTTCCGCCTTGAGATGCCGCAGATCGTTCCCGTCTTTGGCCAACCGCATGGCCATCTCGCCTATGACAGCGGCGGATTCAAAACCGTCTTTTTGCGTCCCGTGATGCGGAGCGCGAAGGAGACCAGCCTGCAGGCGCACTTTGTCCTTCAGCCAGCCTGACTATGTTGTGACAGCCAAGGGATGAGACCGGCCCAAGCAGTCCTGATCTGGGCCGCTCTTGCAGCCGCTGTTTGCGTGCCGATTGCCACGGCGGCGGCAAGCGAGCTGCTCGCATGGCGCACCCCAGTCTACATACTGGCCGGGTTCGCGGGGATCGTGGCACTGGCCCTCGTGCTCGTTCAGCCTCTGCTGATTGGCGGGTATTTACCGGGATTGTCAGCCACCCGCCGACGCCAAGCTCATCACTGGGTTGGGGGCGCACTGGTCATGGCGGTCGTATTCCACGTCGTGGGCCTTTGGATCACCAGCCCGCCTGACATGATCGACGCCCTCCTGTTCGCATCGCCGACGCCGTTCTCCCCCTTCGGCGTGATCGCGATGTGGGCCATCTTCGCCGTCGCGCTCTTGGCTGCACTGCGCCGGCGATTGGGACTTCGGGCGCGAACGTGGCGCCTCGCTCACATGAGCCTGGCAGTGGCCATCGTCACGGGCGGGCTGGTCCATGCCATGCTCATCGAGGGGACGATGGAGACGGTGTCGAAGGCTGTCCTTTGCGCACTGGTTCTCGCGGCGACCATAAAGGTCATGGCTGACCGGCGGGTGTGGCGAAAGCGGGCGACGCCGCGCTCAGGGGTGCCGCAACCATGACCGACGTAGATGTGCGAATGCCGGCTTCGTGACGCAACCCCTCCTCGTTTAGGTCTGCAGTGGGGCGAGAGCTGTCGAGTGGCCAGCGGCAGTAGCGTCCGCTTTTCGCTGTCGCCCGCTCCAGAGCGGACAATCCGGTAACGGCCAATCTCGAACCGCGTTGGGTCAACTTCGGTGGCACAACCAGCTCGCGCCGGGCTTGGAGCCATCAATGGCTTAGGCTGCCGCCGCCCGCGCAATGCCTTCGCCACCGCCACGCCGAAGATGCGCACGCCACAGCAGCGTCGCGGCGATCGCGCCGTTCACCAGGTTCCACGCAATCCCGTTGGCAAACGCGAGGCGATACGATCCGGTGCGGTCGAAGATCTCCCCGGTCATCCAGCCGCCAAGCGCCATGCCGACGATAGTCGCCCCCAGCACGAACCCCACTTTCGCGCCTGCGCCGCGCGCCGGGAAATACTCGCGCACGATGATCGCGTAGCTTGGCACGATGCCGCCCTGGAACAGCCCGAACAGCGCCGAGATCACATACAGCGACGTGAGCGAGTCGAAGAACAGGAACAGCGACAGCGACGCGAACTGCAGCACGGAGCCGGCGAGCAGGGTCGGCAGGCCGCCGATGCGGTCGGCGACCCAGCCGGACCCGACACGGCTGATGATGCCGAGCCCGAGCATGAGCGACAGCATCTCCGCCCCGCGCGCCGGGCCATAGCCGAGGTCTGCGCAGTAGGCGACGATGTGCACCTGCGGCATCGACATCGCAACGCAGCACCCAAGGCCCGCGGCCACGAGCAGCGTCAGCAGCACGCCCGGGGACAGCCCCAGCCGCGCTTGCGACGTGGCCGCCGCAGCACTGGCGCCAACAGCGCCTTGTTGCACAGGAGACGGCGCGCGCGGCAGCCAGGCCAGCGGGGGAATGGTGAGCAGCATGACCACGCCGATGCCGAGCTCGGTCGCGCGCCAGCCGTAGGACTGCGTCGCCGCTGCCACGATCGGCGGCCACACCGCGCCCGAGACGTAGTTGCCGGTCGCGGCAACCGCCACGGCAAGGCCGCGCCGGCGGCGGAACCACAACGACGCATCGGCCATGACCGGCCCGAACAGCGCTCCTGAGCCGAGCATCCCGATCAGCACGCCGTGCACCACCGCATAGGTCAGCAGGTCGTGCGTACGGCTAGCCCAGGCGTAGCCGGCCGCTAGCATCACGCCGGCGACGGCCGCGACACGCGCGATGCCGAAGCGGTCGGTCGCCAGCCCCATCACGACACCGCCGGCGGCAAAGCCCAGCATCGTAAGCGTGTAGGGCAGTGCAGCACCGGCACGCGTCACGCCGAACTCTGCCTGCACCGCCGGCAGCGTGACCACCACGGACCACATGCCGACACCGCCGATGGAGCTCACAAGCAGCAACAGGCCGAGACGCGCCCAGGATGCGCGGCTGTCCAGCATCTCTTCCCCTATCGCCAACCAGGGCACGCTAGGTCAGACCGAGCTTTGGGGCAATCACGCCGCGGCAGCCGGCCGAGGCGCGGCTGCCGTTGTTGGGAGTGGAAACCAGACGTAGGGGACTTGCGACGTCGACGGCCAGTTTGCGCCCAATTTCGCCGTCTCTGATGCAAGGCGCCACCCAAGTAAGCGGATGATCGTCAAAGGTCGTCTTTGGCGTAGGTTCCTAGCTACGCAGTTGGGAACCAGTTCCCGTGAAAACCTGGCGGTATCCTGTGCGGCAGCCGGACCGTGGCGCCCGGCGCCGCCTCGAAGGATTGCGCGTCGAGGATCACGAAGTCAGTGGTCTCGTCCGCTGTGTTGATGACCAGGCCAACGAGCCAGCCTTCGTCCTCATCCGCGTTTGGGGCGGCCGGCACGAACACGAACTCGCCGGGCAGGTGCTCGTCGCCAAAGTCGTGCACCAGGCGGGCCCCGGTTCCAAGGTCATGCTTGTAGAGCCTCGTTGCGCCGGCGAGCTGCGTGTTGCCGTCAGGCGGCACGGCGACCGTGTAAACATAGCGGTGGCTCTGGCCGAAGCGGCGCTCGTCAATGCGGGGGAACTCTTGGGGTGTTGCGTCAATGACGCGCCGTCTGACCCGGCGCGCCAAAGGGTCCACCGTCCAGCGTTCGAGCCGGCCCAGCGCGTCCAGGCCGCTCGCGCCCGAGGCGAACATCGTGTCGTAGGCAATGACGTCGAGCACCACCTGGCCGTCCTCGCCATCGAAGGCGTTAGCGACGTGGAACACGAAGCATGGCTCCACGTCGCACCAGATCATGCTGTCGGCGTCGGCGTGCCGGGGTAGCAGGCCCACGCGGGCGGGGTGGGCCGGGTTCCAGCGGAAGGGGAACAGGTGGCCGCCAAGCACGGCGCGCATCGAGAAGGTGACGGGCAGGTCAAGGACGATGGCGAACCGCGCCGTGAAGGCGCAATCGTGGATGCAGGGGCCATGCTTTACGGCGACCGGCACGTCGCGGACCACCTTGCCGGCTGGCGAGACGACGATGTGGCGGACGGCATCCCAGATTCGGCCGTCATAGGCGACCGCATGGTGCTCGCCGGTGAGCGGGTCCCGGTGTGGGTGCCCCGTGAAGGAGCCGCCGAGCGTCCCATCGAACGGGTTGTAACGCTGCTCCTCCAGGGTTTCAGACAGCTCGACGGGGAAGCTGCCCGCTTCCACCAGGGCGAAGGCGCGTCCGCCGATCTCGACGACGTTGGTGTTCACGGTGTCGTTGCCGCCCCTGCGCGGTCCGGGTGCTGCGGTCCGGCCGAGCGCCGCAGCCGCCAGGTGCGAGCGTATCCAACGGTTGCGATACCATAGGACCTCGCCGTCCCTGATGGCGATGCCATGCACCATGCCGTCGCCCAGGAACCAGTGGTGGCCTGCAGGATCGGGGTTGACCGGGTTTGCGCCCATCTTGAGATACCGGCCGTTGAGCCCTGCCGGGATGGACCCGGTGACGGCCAGATTCCCAAGCGTCAGCTCCGACCGCATCGGCTCGTGAACGCCGATTAGGAAGGCGTTGCCGGTCTTGGGCAACCGCTTCCGGTTGTAGGCTGCCACCAGCTCGACGCCTTTCTCCATTACCGTGCGCAACGCTGATTGAACCGAGTTCGGCATGGCTCGCGGTCTCCGGCGAAGTTGTGTCACTCTTGGCCCTGGATGCTAACAAGCTGCCCAGTGTATGTCGTGCGTCGATGGCCACATCGCGCCCATGACGAACCCGCTCCGCGGGAGGAGCTTGGGGCGAGGCCGGTCGCGGTGATAGGAGGTGGTGAAGACTTGAGCGGGTCCGCTGCTCGGATGACCTCGGCGACCAGCTGGCAGGCGAACAGGTCGTCGCCGAGGCGCATGGGCCGCAGTGCCCCAGGCGCTCGCCGTGGGCGGCCAGCCAGCGCTTGGTGGCGTTTCGTTCGCAGCCCTGCTTCTCGGCCCCGTCATGGGGCGCGATGAACTCCGGCATCAAGGGCAGCGTCATGGCGTGGCCCGGTGCGACGAGCGTGGCGGCCAGCATGGCATGGTGGCTTTCGACCCAGCCGTTGCGCTTACGGGTCAGGCGCCCCGGGCAGTCAAGCTTTTGGGAGCAGAAGCGCTCCGTGCCGTCGAGAGCGACCAGCACGCGCCCGCCAAGCCGCGCAAACGGCGCCAAGCCGCCCCACCGGCCCAGCACATCGAGGACCTGGTCGAAGACGGGTCGTAGGCGCGCGGGACGCACCGGGTCGAGCATCGCCCGGATGTGGTTGCCAGCCGGGACCGCGGCCGTGCCGAACAGGGTCCGGCAGTTCGATGTCGTGCGCCCCTCCAGGCTGCGCTGGTGGGCCAGCAAGGACTCCGACTGCATGAAGAACAGCGAAGGCCGATATCCCGATGCCGGCCATGCCGCAGCGCACGTTGCCGCGCCGCGCGTCAGGGAACAACGCGCAAGCCAAGCGCACGCCAGCGACAAGGGCATCCAGAAGCTCCATCCAGAGCTTGAATCACACCGCCCGGCACAGCGGAACCCACAACCGTCAGCAACCACTTAGAATCGCTGGCTGGGCCGGGTGCAAGCTGACACTTATACGCAATGACTTTCCTGGCACTTTTGCAGACGTGAAAACCTGGTTTGGCAGCCACAAGGAAACCGGCCGTTTAGGTCATGTTGCGAACTGCCGCAGCCCGCACCACAGCCGGCCTGCACCCAGCTATCCGGCACGCCTTTACCCGCTTCATCCCGCAGGAACGCTGCAGCTACGTCACCGCAGCCGGTTCTAAGTGAACGGGAATGGCCCTGGCTCGGCCGCGAACCTGTTCAAACAAACGGGACCACTGTACACGCCCGACGAGGCCTATGAGGCCGGACGGACAGAGAAACTGGCGGCCTGACGACAACCAGAACCAAGCTTAACTGGGCCGCCAAACTGTCCAACAGGACGGGTCCATCTCCCGCTGGAGTGAACCCCTGGAGTGAGACAGGTAAATTCGGA
>CAXTCN010000280.1:0-5410 GCA_964242575.1 uncultured Acetobacteraceae bacterium
GGGGTGGATGGGTTCTCAATGTCGCCCCCGGATGGGTTCCTGATGTCGTTTGACAAGTAAGGCAACATTCGGAACTAAAACCTGAGAAGTATCTGCCAACCCGCAGTTTCATCACGTGGCAAACCGGAAGAAAGAAAGGCCACCCCGGCAAGGACGGCCTTTTCCGGAGAGCGGCCTAACCCACGTCGACCCTGGAAGTTCGGTCGATTTGCCGTATGGACCCTGAAGTGAGGGTTGTATCTCGGGCTGGCAGAGACGGTGAACGGCAACACGCACGAAACTGTTGCCGCCTCGGCCCTCACGTTACGGTCAGGCGCGTAACGGCGCGAGCTACTCATATAGACAACCCGGAGCAGAAAGATGAACGCATACCGTTACCCTCCATGAGCGACGTTGGACCTCCGGCATCCGCGGTCACGATCCCGGCCCAGGACGGCTACCCGCTCGGGGCCACGCTGCACCTGCCGGGCGGGGCGTCGCCGGCAGGCTTGGTGCTCATCAGCGCGGCGACCGGGGTCCCGGCCCGCTACTACGCCCCATTCGCTTCAGCGCTCGCCGAGCGCGGCCTTGTGGCACTTACCTACGACTACCGCGGCGTCGGCGCATCCCGGCCGCCTAAGCTCCGCGGCTTCGGCGCACGGATGCGCGACTGGATCGACCTCGACGCCGAGGGCGTGATCGGGTGGGCGCGGAGAACCTATCCCGGCCTGCCGCTGCTCGCCGTTGGCCACAGCCTGGGCGGGCACGCCATCGGGCTGTGCCACGGCAGCCGGCATCTGGCGGGCGGCGCGATGGTCAGCTCGGCAGTGGCATGGATTGGCTATGTCCAAGGCGCTGCGGAGCGCTTGCGCGGGCGCGCCCTGCTTCGTGTTGTCGGCCCCGCCTTGACCGTAGCTCTCGGCTACGCTCCCACGCGCTCGCTCGGGCTGGGCACGGACATGCCTGGTCCGGCGTTCTTGGAATGGGCGCACTGGATCGGGCAGCGGCGCTACTTCTTCGACGACGCCACCATGGACGCTGCGGCGCGCTTCGCCCGAGTTCGCGCGCCGCTTCTGCTGATCGGCGCCGATGACGACACATGGACCCCGGCGCCCTCCATCGACTTGCTCGGGACCTATTTCACCGGCGCTCCCCGCGAACGGTGGCAGATCGCACCAACCGACGCCACGGGACGGGTTGGGCATGCCGGCTTCTTCCGAAAGCAGCACAAGGACATACTCTGGCCCCGCCTTACCGATTGGCTGCTGCAGCGAGCAGCTGGTGGCGCAATTTCCGGCATCGGCTTCCAGCGTCAGCCGCCGCCTAATGTCAATAATCCTATCGTTTGAAACGCTAGAATTGGTTAACCCCTGGGGGGCCTAGCACGTCCTGGACTGGGGCCACGTCGCCACAAGGCTGACGCAGCTTCCAGCCCCCTTTGAGCAATGGTATCCAGGCCTGGCGAACGATGGCCCAGCCAATGGCGGTCGAACATTCGCGGCGTGCATGCCACATGGTCTCTCATGGTCGCCAAACAGGGTTTGACAGACCGACGTAAGAACAGCGTCTGTCGTGCCGCCGCAGTGTAGGTTATCTCACTCCACCTTACGTCGCTCACGGCCTTGTGACCATATGTGGGTGATAGCGGACTCCTATCCTACAACCCGCTCTTGAGTTTACCTATCCATACGGTATTCTCAGTCATACGCGAAGTCTTAGATCGCGAGGCAACAACACTAGCACTCAAGTCCACAAATTTTGAGGCGTAAAATAGTGTCTGCAACACACTGGCACTTGCCGCTCGGGCCTAATATCTAAACAAGCACAGTCTTGATAGTTGTCGGTTACAGAAACAGACAAGGCACATAATGACACAAATCCATCTACCCTTGTTGGATTTATTGTCTGACTTTGCAGCGAAGCGCCGCATTTGATCGCTATGTGCCCGACAGGAGCGACCACCAGGCATCCCTTGTCAATACTCCACGTCAATTCTTTCATTTCGGTAGCTGAACCGGCCAGTGCCCAAAAAGCCCTAGACCCTGATCAGGCTAACTCACCCCTCAAGCCTGATATGTGAGCAGGATTGGATCAATGACCGAAGCCCACGAGAAATCCCAAGTGTCGTCTTTCAACATGGCGGAGCCATGCAGAGATTTGCTTCATGCCTTGTCTGAACTGGCAGCACGAAAGCACGCCCTCGATGCCGAGCAACTCGAAAGTGCATCTCCGGCATACCTAGCGGCGGCCCTCAACGGTGTTTGGGAGACCCGTCGGCGCTGTGATCTTTTGGCGCTTGCTGTCCAAAAAACCCAACCCGAAACAGGGAATGACGCTGCAATCAAACGTGACGTGTTGGTTCGCTACTCGGCTTTGGCCAATCCAGATGATGTAACTCTAACTTCCCTGTCAGAGTTCCTAGTCGCCACAGTCCGACCGTTATACCCCGCCGCAGTGTCCTGGCGCCTTGAAGCATCTCACCGCTACGATTAACCAGAAAGCTGAACTTCCAAGTCTGTTGCTGGGGTAACGGCCGTTCGCGCCAAGCTGCCTCATCATCCTCCGGTGCCTATCCTGGAGGTCAATATGCGAGCTCTACTGTTCTGTTCCGCTGTCACCTTTGTTCCCTGCCTGGCGCTTGCCGATCCGCAGTGCGTTCTCCCGTCGCCGCTCGCCGCCATGCCGGCGCGTGTGGACCCACCGGCAGCAGACCCGGCCAGGCTTGCCGCTCCGTTGCCAACTCCGATGTTGGCTGCCGAGCCCGGCGGTAGCTCACCACGTCCGTCATACCCTGGCACCGGCGTAGCCGCTCTTGATCACGTTCTGGCCGCCGGCGCCCAGCTTACGGAGGCTGGCGCCAGCCATGGGCTACGGACTGTCATGGCAAGGTCTGACAACCAGTTCAGGCGGATATACGTCGCGCCAGGAGGGGCGGCGATTGTCGTCGGTCTCATGTCTGAGCTGTCCACGGCAGAACTACTCGCCATGGCGCCCAGACTGACCACGGAGATGGGAAACCATCATGGGTTGCGGGGCATATTCGTCCGCAACGGCGACAACTTCCAGGTGTTCTATGCCACCCCGAACGGAGATCGGGTGATCCCGGGCGTCATGTTCGACGCCCAGGGCAAGAACCTGACCCGCGACCAAGTGGCCGGCATACCAGGGGCGATCCCCACCGTGGTGATTGGTGACGCACCACCCGGATCTGCACCGGCGGCGCAGGCACCTGCAGGATCGCTGCTGGGCACAGTCGAGAAGACGACATTCGGCACCGTTGGTTCGGCGTCAGCGCCGCGCATCTGGGTGTTCGTCGATCCTCGCTGCACATGGTCGGTGCGGGCGATGGACCAGCTCCGGCCGTTCGTCGCCGACGGCCGTGTATCCCTTGCCGTCGTCCCCGTCGCCGTCCTCGACCGCGACGGCCAGGGTCCCAGCACCGTCGCGGCAAAAGCAATGCTGAGTCTGTCGCAAGAGGCCATGGTCGTGGCATGGGGCGGCAACACGCTTGGCACCGAGGCCGAGCTTGCCGCCGACGGCCGGCTTGCCGGCAACATGCTGGCGGCCAGGACGATCGGCCTGCGTGGCACGCCCACCCTTATTTGGCGCAAGGCCGATGGGACAGAGGGCCGCGCCGACGGGTTGCCGAAGGACCTGGACAGCCTCGTCGCCTCGGTCGGGAGGTAGGTGATGGACCTGTTCCCGAAGGATGACCGTTCCGATCGCTCCAACACAGGAGCTGATCGGTCAGCCGACAGCAGTGGCAAACCGGCCGAGACGGAACGGCCTCGGTCCAAACGGGGCTTTCTGTGGCGAGGCACCAAGCTGGCATTCGGTGGACCCGTGAGGGCGCTCTCCCTAGATCAAATTGCACAGAGCGGTCGCTTTATCGGCAGCCTCGTATCCGATCTCAAGTGTGGTCCAGCGCCCGCGCCTGCCGTACCGCGGCAGCCGGATGGCAAACTGGATCGGCCGGCGACAGCGTACGCCTACGGGCTGTCGGAGGTAGAGCTGGACGAGCGCCTAGCCCTGCGTCGCCGACAGACCGCCAGGATGGCGTATCTTGCTTTCGGGCTCGCTTGGTTCTTCCTAAGTGCGTGGCTGATCCGGCTCTTGAGCCTCAATGGAACAGGTCAGCGCATGCTGACAGCGGTGCAGTTCGCCCCGTTCTGCCTCGTGTTCTTCCTGGCGGCGTTCCGCCAGGCTCATGTCAACTGGCAGCTGCGGACCGGGGTGCTGGGCTCGGCCGGAGACTACCTCCGCTCGGCCGAGCCATTCTTCCCGCGCCGGTAGCTTAGAAGGTGCCGGGCGGCGCGGAAGCGCGACCGCCCAGAGCACCGGTTGCCCATGGGGCGCGCTCATACGGAGGGCGCCCCAGCTCCACGTCGGGATCCACAGGCTTCACGATGGTGCCGTTGCGGTTCCACACTGGTGGTGTCCAGGTCGCGTTTGCCTCGCCATGGGCGGCATACGGGTTGTAGTAGGGATGCTTCACAGGTCGGGCTGATGGGGCACTGTAGTCCCGGGCCGACCTGAGGTTGCCACTCCCGCAAGCTGTCAAGACTGTCGCAACTGCTCCGAGAAAGCAGATGTGAGATGGACGCATAGTGGACTCCCCAGTTTGTGGAGCAACCATGGCCGGACCTGGCGCGAACAGCTTTGCGCGGTCCTCACTCGTCCAAAGGATCACGCAGGGTAGCGTTCTCCAATTTAAGACGGTGGATCTCGCTGCGAGCCCAGTTCTTAATGTTACAAAGATCTTCCCACCGGCCCTGCATCTCTACCTGCAGATCATTGATCCGCTGCTGCGCCTGGTTCTGCTGCCATAGCTGCTGGTTCTGTTGCCAGAGTGCCTGGTTGTTGGCGAGCAATCCGCCGACATCTACTGGCATCTCACCCCGAAGGCGAGCAGCCAAAGTCGAAAGCAGCCTTCCTTGGCTCTGGTCTGACCGCTCAGCCTCGCGTCCGAGTTCATGCCATGCCCAGCCGCTCAGTCCGCTGCTACACCCTTCCTCATCGTCCACTTCATGCCTCCCCGCGTTGCTGCTGCGAAGGCGGCACATCGGTCGCGGCCCGCAGCGTCGAATCCGGTCCATCTGCCTTGTTGCCGGGCTGTTCGCCGCGGCCCGGTGCAGTTAGGGACCGCTGATCACCATAGCCCAACTTTTTGTCCTGACCACCTGATCCGTTGGACGCCGTTTCGAGACCCCGCCTGATATTTCCGAGTGCCTTTCCTGTGCCCACCATCGCCGCATCGCGGCCGAACTGCTCCATGTCCACCCGGTTGGCAGATGTAAAGCCGATCAGCTTGGGCAGGTGGTGCGGGATGAGTGTGATCATGCGAAAGCTGAGCAGGGCGACCACGATGTGCACCAACACGAAGATGCACAACAGCACCGCGACACCGATGACGTTTGTGACCAGCCAGCCG
>CAXTCN010000281.1:0-5365 GCA_964242575.1 uncultured Acetobacteraceae bacterium
CATAGCGGCCCGGCGGGTCCAGCCGCACGTCCCCATTCGCATCGGCGATCCCGGAACGGAAGCAGATCGAGCTGATGTGCCCCTCACCGGTGGCGCGGAGGCTGAGGACGAAGCGGACCTCGCCGGACGCGAGCCCGCCCTGGTCGGGATGGGGCACGATCGAGGGGTTGAACAGCGCCGCAGCCTCGAAGCTGTATTCGAGGCTGAAGTATGCGCCGATCAAAAGCTGGCGCGTTTCCTCCGGCATGGCCGGCGTGGTGCGCATAAGGCCGCAAGCCTGCTGGAAACGGTCGGCGAACGTGGCGCGAAGACCGACATGCCGGTCGCCGAACTCTCGCATCACGTCCTCAAGTTCGGCTTCGACCCTGGCCTGGTCCATCACCAGCACGCGGCCGATGATGCGGGACAGGGCGGACTGCTCAAGGTCGCTCGGCCCGGTCGCTGGCAAAAACGGACGGATAAGCACGCGGGCGGGGTCAGGCCCGAGCACGATGGGTAGCCGACGCAGGTTGATATGTTCGATTGTTACCGAGCTGCGTTAGCAGCTTCCCTGGGCCAGAGCGGATGGATGCGTTTGCATGGATAGCACGTCTCAAGCGGACCCACACACCGGCATCGGCGTCTTGGTCATGACGACCGAACGATAAGCCCGCAAATAGTCCTCCACCATCCGTGACAGGGAAAACCGTTCCGCATGGGCACGCACGGCGGACCGGTCGATCGCACTGAGCTGCTGCATGGCTTCTATGGCGCTAGCCTCGTCCGTCACCAGGAAGCCGTTCACGCCATCCAAAATCAGCTCCGGCATGCTGCCGCGGCGATAGGCGATCACCGGCGTGCCGCACGCCATGGCTTCAGCGACCGACAGTCCGAAGGGTTCGTCGAAGTGGATCAGGTGCAGCAAAGCCGCGGCGCCGCCCAGCAGTTTGTCGCGGTCCAGCGGTCCGACCGGGCCGACATAGCGAACGTCGCCGGCGAGCCAGGGCTTGATCTCGTGCTCGAAGTAGGCACGGTCCTGCACGATGCCCGCCAGGATCAGCGGCCGGCCAGCGGCGCGGGCCACGCGGATGGCGTCCGCCGCGCCCTTATCGGGATGGATGCGGCCGAAGAACAGCAGGTAGTCGCTGGCGCAGGGCTGGAACGTGAACTCGGCGAGATCGAGGCCGTGGTGGATGGTGGCGAGATAGATGAGGTCCGGGTGACGGTCGGCGTCTGAGATGCTGACGTAATGCGCGCGGCCGTCGAAGGCACGGTAGACCGGCAGGATGCGCTCGCTGGAGAAGCCGTGGATGGTCGTGAGCGTCGGGGTGTCCACCAGGCTCGCATAGGTCAGCGGCAAGAAGTCGTAGTGGTTGTGCATCAGGTCAAACTCCGCCGCCCGGCCAAAAGCGTGCGCAAGGTGCAGCCCCTCCCACACCTTGGCGTCCATCCCCGGCGTTTCCTCGTACGGGGAGGCCACCACGGCGCTGAGCCGCGCGCTCGTTTGCGAGTCGGCCGTCGCGAACAGCGTCACCTCCACCCCGGCCGCAACCAGCCCCTCGGTCAGCAGCGACACGACGCGTTCCCAGGGACCGTAGTGGCGCGGCGGCACCCGCCAGGCGATCGGCGCAAGCATGCCGACGCGCAGCGGGCGGTCGTGCGAGGGATGCCGGGCGAGTGGGTGCATGCCTACCTGTGCCTGACGGAGCGCAGGCTGGCGAGCTGCACGGCCTGGCTGTACTCCGCTGCGCTCAGCCACAGGGCCAGCGTGCTTTCCGCGCCCTCGTTGGCGTTGGCACGGTCGCGGTGCAGTCCGTCGCGGCAGCCGCCCGTCCTTGAGTCATAGAGCGGCGTCTTGAGGGCGTTGCGGCCCAGCAGCCACTCCAAGGCCCGCCGCGCCCCGGCCAACCAGGCCACCTCGCCGTCAGCCCGATGCGCCTCCAGGCTGGCGGACACCGTCGCATAAACCTCGACCGGCTGCCCGTCCCACAGCGGCCGGGCTTCGCCCCGGCGATACAGGCGTTCCGAACCCACCGGCAGGAACGCGCCGTCCGGGGCGGTCTGCTGGAGTTCCAGCCAGCGCAGCGCCTTCAGGCCGGTCGCCATCGCGCCAGGGTGCCCGAATGCCCGGCCGTATGCGATCAGGCCGTGCGGCAGCTTGGCGTTGCTGTAGCTCAGGTACGGCTCGAACCATGGCCAGGCGGGCGTTGCGACCTCGGCGTAAAGACGCAGCAGGTTCCCGGCATACCTGTCCGCCAGAGCGATCCACGCGGGTTCCGGCAGCCCGTGCTCGGCACGCTGCGCGAGGGCCAGCAGGGCAACCGCCTGGGCGCGTGGGCTGCCGAGGCCGTCAAGCGCCGGCCATGACCGGTTGAGCAACTCACCAGCCGTGCTGCCAAGGGCGCCTGGAAGTCCGTGCGTGGCAGCGACCAGGGCGCGTATTGCCCGGGCCTGCGCGTTCTCGCCGCCGTCCTCGTCGAGCCAGCGGCGGTCATACGACATGAAGTTGTGGAAGCGCCGTGTTGCCGGGTCCAGTGCGTAGTGCAGGAACGACAGGGTGCGGCGCGCGATGGTGGGCGCAGCGGGGTCGTCGCCGGCGAGCACCGCGAGCTGCAGCGCCCGCGCATTGTCGTCGGTCGTGTAGCCCTCGAACGGGTTGGCAGTTGCCACGATCGCGTGCTGCAGCACGCCCGTCCCATCCATGAGGGCAGTGACGTGGTCCAACGTGAGCGCGGGCAAAGGCAAGGGCGCAACCGGGGCAACGCGGGCATGCCGCGTCGCGTCGAACAGGTTCAGGTACTCCTGCGCGACGTTTGGCCAGCGCATCTGCTCGCCGTAGGCCCGGGCACGGCGTTCCATCGCTGCGCGGCGATCGGGATGGCCCAGCAGCTCGCCCAGCACGATGCTGAGCGCGGCGGCATCGCGGAACGGCACCAAGGTGCCGCGGCAGTTGGCGAGCAGCTCCTCCGCGTACCAGAACGGCGTGCTGACCACCGCCTTGCCGCTGCCGACGGCGTAGGCGAGCGTGCCGGAGGTGATCTGCTCGCGGTTGAGGTATGGCGTAAGGTAGATGTCGGCCGCCGCGATGAAGCATGTGAGCTCATCGTCGCTGGTGAAGCGGTTGTCGAAACGGACGTGCTCCGCCACGCCGAGGTCCGTGGCCAACCGTTCCAGTTGCTCACGGTAAGCCTCTCCGTGCTGGGCCAAGACGTTCGGATGCGTGGCGCCGAGCACGACATACAGGACGTCCGGGAAGTCGCGCACGACGCTGGGCAGGGCACGGATGGCAGTCTCGATCCCCTTGTTGGCCGACAACAAGCCGAAGGTGAGGACCAGCGAGCGCCCGGACAGCCCGAGACGTGACTTGGCGGCATCGCGGCCGAGGCTCAGGTCGGGAATGCCGTGGTGGATGAAGACGACCTTCTCGCCCGGCACGTCCTGTTCTGCGAGGAAGTGCCTGGCGCGCTCGCTCATGACGACGATCTTTGTCGAAAGTGCTGCAAGCTCCTCGATGACCGCGCGTTGCTCGGCGGTGAAGTCTTCCAGCACCGTGTGCAGCGTGGTCACGATGGGCGCGCGCACGCGCCGGAGCAGCGCCAGCACGTAGCTGCCGGCGGGACCGCCGAAGATGCCGAACTCGTGCTGGACGTTTAGCACGTCGATTTCGAGCGCGTTCAGCGCGTCCGCGGCGGCCTCATATGCGGCCAGGTCGTCCTGCTCGACGGTCAGTCCCACTCGCGCCGGGTAGTCGTATGACCGGCCGTCGTTCATGGCGACGACGATGATCTCGGCGTTCGGCTTCGCGTTCACGATGGCGCGGGTCAGATCGTCGCCGAAGGTGGCGATCCCACACTGCCGTGGCAGATGGGTCCCAAGCACGGCAATCCTGTCGGCGGACATGAAGGTTCCTTCGTCGCTAAATGAGCCGCGTGAACGCGACAGCAGGCTTGACGTAATCGCCTCTATGTTAATAGCACTAACACCAGAGGTGTTCTTCTATCTGGTTTGTGGTCTGCTTGCCGGAAGCCAAGCGTCACACGTACGCTGGTGTGCTTACCAGGAGCGCCAACTGGTTGATCCCGCTTTCCAGGTCTTCCAGCTCTCGGTCAGCTGCTCGCTTCTCGTCCAAGATGACTTGCAGGATGTGGCGGTCGATCTCGAAAGAAAGCGCCCTTGCATAGCCCAGGAGTGCAGCGTAGGCAGCGATCTCATGATGCTTGATGCACCGGAGCGACGTCGTCAGGGCAGCGTCGAGCAAGTCCGGATCGCCCACCAGAGTTGCGAGAGTGTCCATCTTCCGCAGTAGTGCGACGGCAACCGGATCAGCGTGCTTCTGGTGGCTCTTCCCATGTCGCTGCATAAAAGCCTCGATTCGTCCTTTGTGCATCAATGTTTGTGCTGCGTGCCGCTCAATGACCTCCCGCAACTGAGCGGAGGCGGTCGCCACCGTCATTTTGGGCGAAGCCTCGGCAAACTGGGCCTGACTGGAGCTCAGCTCCTGTAGCCCTTGGCGATAGAGGGCCTGCAAGCTATGAAGATCCATGTGACGCTGTTCCTTGTTCTTCGTGTCCTTTGCAGGGATACGCGGCCGGTCTGAGAGGGACGCATCGAGACTGGTGCAGCGAAAGCGGAGAACGGGGCCATCAACACGCGGCAAGCTGGATGTGGCAACTTGGCTGGCACGCCGTGGGTGGTTCAGGGCCTGACCAAGTGGCACAGGATGGAAGGAACGACAGGGTCGCATCCGCCTAGGACAGCAGGGGTGTAACGGTGAGCAGAGGCTGCCTCGACGTCCGGGTTGGTTTAAGTATCCCGCACGTGGTTGCCGAGCTGGCCAGTTGCATTCCCATCTACGTCGCGTCCTCCACGACAACACCTGCAGCAGCAGTTGGCTGCATGTAAGAGCTATTAACGCGAGACGCCCGAATGGTTGCAGGCCGGTGCGGCAACAATCTGCTGAGACGTTCTAGGCACGTTATGCGAGCAGGCGACGAGCCCCACGGTGACATGCATGATCCGCTCAGCGCTTGTCTGGCTGCGGTGCTGTGAGGCTGTAATGAGCTCCTTGATTCGGCTGGCAAGCGCATTGATCGCAAACGGCTTAATCAGCATCTGCATGCCAGGATCGAGGTGGCCGTTGCCGATCACGGCGTTCAAAAAGGCGGCAGCATGAAGCTCATTCCTTTGCGGCTGCCCCTGTCGAGCGCATCCACCACGACCTTCATTGCTTTGCGCAGGCTGCTTGGTTCCACCATCATATCTAAACAATAACTGACATTTAACGCCAGAACACATCTTTTTACCGTGTCAACTCAAACGAAGGTGATAAGATTTATTACACGGATTTAATAAGGCCTGGCTGATGCGAACATCTGGCGCTGTCCCG